>NZ_JBSJOZ010000006.1:0-149290 GCF_056633155.1 Cryptocyanus atlanticus LEGE 06306 | reverse complement strand
CTGCTAGCCGAACGTCGTTCGGTAGAACGGCGGTGCGGCTCAGCTCTGTATTAGATTGGCGGCATATGAACATCATGAGTGGCTGCACACCATTCCATCTCTGCACAATGCGGATACCCTAAACCTATTTCTGGCATAAGCCATCAATGACAAGAAAGCCAAACAAGAAGAAGCCGCGGCGCGAGTATGTTCAGTTCACTACAGCACACAAGACAAAGGAGATTTTAATTGGAATTGCGAGCGATGGGTCTGAGATCCGGTTTGCAACCGAAATGTCAGACGCTCACGCCGTCAGCGGTTACGAAAGGGGCAAGGGCTTCAAAGTTCTGAACAAGATTCCAGGTAAATCTGATTCAATCTCGATTGGCTCTGACAGAGCATTAAGCAAGTATGACTATCTTCTTGCGGTTGATACAAATACTAAGGATATCGAAGGGAAGCCACTATCCATCACCTGTGCAGTTAAGGTGTGCCCACCCCGAAGCGAAGGCATACCGTTAGGCGTTTCTCCCAGAGTTGCTGCCCTTATCGAATTCAGGCCAACACGACGTGAAGATGCAGAACGACTTGGATGGATACTTGCATTAAAGTTCCTACTCGACAGAAGCGAGATTAAGCTAGACGACAAGATCGGCATGATTGTTGATCACGACATTAACGCCCATCCAGAGATAAACTCAAGAAATCAGCCAATACATGGAAATGAGTACTTGCCAGGTAGTGTGACTTTGGTGTACGCATCCTCTGATGGCATCGAGTCCATCGCAAACAGGTTGATCCGGGTTGCGGACAAGGCATCAAACACACTCTTCGCTGAATTCATAGATTGTAAATTGGCGCCTGCCCCTGATGAGTACATTGGGCATCCATATCTTTCATTGCGTTATTTCGTGCTTTCTGACGGCGAATAATGTTCGTATCAGCCAAGTCTGCTTTCTAGCCTTTCTGCTTGCAATCTAACATCAAGATCCACCTGTCCCGCCACCTAACGCTTCTTGATGCAGCCGTGATCTGATTGCGGGCAGGTGATCTTGAGCGTTAGGCCCACCCAAAAAACCAGCGCTCCCGAGCTTGACGGCATGGTTTCCCGTAGCTACGCTAAAGAGTGCTCATAGACTTCAATCCAGAAAAGGACGCTACCAATCTCAGTAAGCACGGCGTCTCATTGGCAGCTGCTGCTCAGCTGGATTGGGATGCTGCACTAGCATGGATTGATGACCGAGCTGATTACGGAGAGCTGAGAATCGTTGCTTTGACTCCGATTGGGGACAGGCTTTTCTTTGTCGTCTTCGTTGATCGAGATAATGCAAGAAGAATTATCAGTCTGCGCAGAGCCAACCGTCGTGAGGTCAAGCACTATGTCAGAGCAAATGAAGAAGGTCTCCCTCCGGGTTCCGACACTTGAGGAGGATCAGGAGATTACCAATGCTGCTAATTCCGATCCTGATGCTAAGCCACTCACCGAGGAGCAGATGGGTCAGATGGTTCCCTTGAAGGCGTTACGTGGGCGACCCAGGCTTGCCAATAAGAAGCAGCTTGTTTCCATCCGATACAGTCCTGAGGTGCTCGATTATTTCCGGTCCTCCGGTGCAGGTTGGCAATCCAGGATGGACGCCGTCTTACGCGAATATGTCGAATCACGTGCTGCCTTCGATGCAAAAGGGCCCTAACACGGCCATGCACCTGACCCGCCACCGCAGAGTCATTGCGCCCTCGGAGAACATATACCTATAGCTCTCTGCGGTCAGGTGATGGCAAGCGTTAGGCGGCGGGCGACAGCGAAGCCGCTCCGACAAATGACGTACTGTAGGGGTGCCTGAGGCAAGATTATGGACGAAAAAGAGATCAGTCGCGTGATCGATAGGATCGAGATTCTCGACCTTCTCGGGCGCTACTGCCTCACCCTCGACGCCCACGATATCGATGGTTGGGTAGAGTGCTTCACCGAAAATGGAGCGTTCGGTGATGGCGAGCGGGCTGTCGTCGGACGCGACAAGCTGCGAGCCTATGCCGAGATCCATACTCGAATTGGCGCGCGGCATGTCACTAGTTCTCCGGTCCACCACATCGCCGAAAACGGCCTGTCAGCAACCGGTGTCGCCAGTACTCTCGTGACGGTCGCGACTCCGCGGGGCTTCAGGGTCATCATGACAGGAGGCTATAGGGACTTGCTCAAAAAAGTCGACAGTCGCTGGTTGATCGCACGGCGATGGGTCGAGTTCCAGCGGCTACCTGACGATCCCGACGGCGATATCCCCAGCCAGGATCCCGACGTCGCGGCGATACACCGGACCCTCATGGATGCCTTCAGTCGGTTCTCAGAGCTGCTATGAGTTCGCACGAGCCCGGAAGCGGAACAGGAAATACCGGGGCAGACCACGTTGACTATCACCTAACGATGGGCTGCACCGGAAGCCGTAAATAACGCGCCGGTAAGCCTGACATTAGATGCACTGGACGTGCGGCTGGTGACTGCGAAAATGGCAGGCGAGACGTAATTTGCATTTGATTACTGAATGCCCGAGTTGGCTAAAGACACAATTGCTCTACTCGGCTACTTGTTGCCTGGCTTTCTCGCGGCGTGGGTGCTGTACGGCTTAACCTCAAATCCAAAACAGGATCAACTTGAAAGGGCAATAGAAGCCCTAATCTGAGGTGGTCTGGCTTTTCTGCACAGGGCCCATCGTTAACCTCTGAGGCGGGGCACCGCCCCTGACAGAGGCTCCCATCGATGAGCAAACGCCGCACTCACAGCCCCGAGTTCAAGGCCAGGGTCGCCATGGAGGCGATCAGTGGCCGCAAGACGATCCAGGAGATCGCCGCTGACCATGCCATTCACCCGATCCAGGTGAGCCAGTGGAAGAAGCAGATGCTGGATGGCGCCAGCGAGGTATTCACTCGCGGCAAGAAAAGCAAGGACAAGGAGGACGGACAGGCGAAGGAGGCTCAGCTTTTCCAGCAGATCGGCAGGCTGCAGATGGAGCTGGAGTGGCTCAAAAAAAAATCACAACGGCTCTGACGCCCGTGAACTGCGCAAAGTGGTTGATCATGACCACCCGGAGCTCACGGTCAGCCGCCAGTGCGTGCTCCTCGGATTGCCACGATCGACCCCCTACGACAAGCCCGTGCCTGTCAATGAGTCCACGCAGCAGCTCACGGCCCCAGATGAGGCCTGGGCGACGGATGTTACCACCATCCCGATGCGTAAACGCTTCCTGTACCGGGTGGCGATCGTGGATCTCTACTCCAGGCATGTGCTCAGCTGGAAGCTCTCCAACAGCCTTGACACGGAATTCTGCCTGGAGGCCCTGGAGATGGCTCTGGCCAGTGGCCGCAAGCCCCAGATTTTCCCTTACGATCAGGGCTGTCAATTCACCTCATCGGCCTTCGTTCAACGACTCAGGGCAGAAGACATCAAGATCAGCGGGTCAGGCAGGGGGCGGTGTTTTGACAACATCCTGGTGGAGAGGCTCTGGCGAACCGTCAACTATGAGGAGGTCTACCTCCGCGCCCATGGCGATGGCTGGGAAGCCGAAATCAGCCTGGCCCGCTTCTTCTGGAGGTATGGCCATGGAAGACCCCACAGCTCCTTGGGAGGGAAAACTCCCCATGAGATCTACACTGAGACCAAACCCTGTTCCTCCCGCTCGGAGTGAACGATGTCAGGGGCCAGATCTGTCCAATCAAAGGCACCCACCTCAGTCAACGGGCGGTTTCAGCAGTGGCTCAAACTGTTTTCCCATCGAGTTCCCTTCGACAATCCGGATCAACGTTGTCTTGACCTGATGAACAGGTGGTATGGCTGGTGAAAGGATAATGGCCTTGATGTGACACAAGATTGCAACTCGATGTGGCCCTGAATAGCTGGTTTTGATTGAAGTCTTCGCAGGCGATCGCGCACCGGACTCTCAAGCAGGAGATAGGCATCCAAGGAGACAGTCAGCAGGAACCAATCCGTTCCTCCAGCTGGGATTCCCGTATCATCAATGATTTTGACGAGCTTTCTGGCACCGGCTTGGCTAAGTAAATACCCATCGGCACCGGGGGCTCTGATATCCGCGTTGTCACAAGGAAAGGCCAGCCGCGAGTCTGATAATGCCGCAGCAGTGACAGGTCCATTGATGCCTTGATCCTGCCATCGGCAATGACGAACCAATCGGTCATTCACAAAGATGATTTCGCCGCAGCCGTTATTCTCGCTAATATCAAAATCGAGGATTGAGCGGTCCAGCCAGGCATCATCTTCAAAAATATAAGCGTGGGCAAGATCTTCATCGATCATCTTATTCCAGACGTTGTATTGGGCGATGATATTTCCCGATCTTCTCAGCTGTCTCCGGTCGCGTTCGTCCAGGCAGGCTGGGGTGGATTTGTCGCTCGCTTGCGCGACGGGGAGGCACTTGAATCTGTGGGCGACGCCCCATACATCATCAGGTGTCAGACCAGGTTCAACAGTGAACTCAAGCCCGATTGCCTGGCACCGTGCATGGAATCTGGCGTGCCGATAGATGTCTTGAGGTAGGTTGATCAAAAAAATGGGGATTGACTGGGGCTTGGATCCTGTGTCTCCTGCCAGATTGAACGTATCAAGGTTGCTGAGCTGATGGCGCGCCTGGAACCTTTCCAGGGGTGCGTTCAAGCGCTTCGCTTCCGGGCCCGTCAGAGAGCTGATCAACTGATGCGCCAAGTCAAAGCGACCCGTCTCTTCATAAAGTTTCAGCAGTTTGGCGAAACTCTGCTGGGATGCATGTGCAGTGTACTCGGAGTACTGATACACAGTTCCCAGGGTCAATAGCTGAACCCACAGGAGCCTTTCAAGAAGGTCTCCATTGTCTTGACGCAGCGCACCTGTCACATGCTCCATGTCAACCCCAAGTTCTTGCGCCACTGCGCAGGGATGCCGGGAAGAATGAGCCGCCTTGGACTGGACAAGATGATCAACTTCTACGAGTTCATCAAGCAGTTCACGAGGAATCCAAAGTCTGTCCTGGCGATCCAACGTCTGCATCCCGTCACCCAGAATCCTACAAACGCAAGGGGAAAGACCCATCAACCCTAGAACCTGGGGGTGCTCCACAGGGCCGATGGGCCCCGCTCCGCAGAATGCTCGCTTCTACTGCCAGCACTGGCTTTTGTGGGCAGGACGATCACAGACGGTGCCCGAAACCCACCGCTTCAGCGGTCGTACTCGACCCCATTTCAGGGCCGCCAACACGCCGGGAAGCGAGATGCTTCCTGTCTCGCCTGCGCAGAAACCCCGGAACAGCCGACATTCTGAACGATGGCTGAGGCGTCCGCACGGCAGTGAATCCCCACACCCCATCCGGAACCGGCTGAGCGTGGAGAACTCCATCCGAAAGCGGGCCGAGGCTCGGCGGATGGGCGGAACTGATCCGGCACCTGGCCCGCCTGCCCACCCAGCTCCCGCTCCGGGTCCCCGTCTGCCATCGTCGAAACGATGGAACGAGGGGAGGGAGCTCTGGCCAGGCAGGTGGCATCAGACCTCTCCCGCCCTCCTCGCCCTGGCCTGGAGGTGCCATGGAAGACCGTCTGTTGGCTGGCTGTTCTGACGGCAGCGGCCCTGCTGCGCTTCCACAATCCCGGCCACCAGTGGCTCTCCCACGATGAGGTCTTCACGGCCCTGCGCTCCGCCGGGTACCCGGCCGCCGACCTCGACGCCCTCACGGCGCCGTCTGACCTTCTGCCGGCGGGTCTGTTGCGACGGACGCTGTTCCTGCGGGACGATCTCGGCTGGGGGGACACCCTCCGGGAACTGATGGGGCACCCGGAACACCCACCCCTGTACTTCCTGCTGGTGAGGCTGCTTCGTCAGGGGTGGAGTGATTCGACGGAGAGCATGCGTCAGCTCTCCGCCCTGTTCAGCCTGCTGGCCCTGCCGGCGATGTATCTGCTCACCCTGGAACTCTCCGGACGGTCCGGCCTCTCAGCCGTGGTGGTGGCGCTGGTGGCGGTGTCGCCACTCCACCTGCTCATCGCCCAGGACGCCAGGCCCTACAGCCTTCTGGTCCTGCTGACCGCCCTGGGCAGCTGGAGTCACCTGCGCCTGCAGCGAACAGGTGGTGCATTCGCCTGCGTCCGATACACCCTGATCCTGGTGGCGGGGCTCTACACCAGCCTGCTGTTCCTGCTCATCCCCCTCAGCCATGGCCTCCATCTCCTGCTGCCGGGACACACCCCCGCCCAGCGGCGCCACTGGACCGGGGCCACGGCGGCGGCCGTCCTGGCCTTCCTCCCCTGGGTGGCGGTGCTGGCGACCCGGCTGGACCGTCTGGTCAGCCACACCGCCTGGCTGCGGGATCCACCGTCCACGCTGGCGGCACCCCTGGTCCGCGGCCTGCATTGGAGTTCTCCGTTTGTCGATCTGGGCCAGCAGACCCCGCCCTGGGGTCCGATCCTCGTCCTGCCGGCCCTCCTCGCCCTGATGGGGACCGGAGTCGTGACCCTGGCACGCTGCGGCCGACCCGGTGGCTGGTCCCTGCTGGTGCTGCTGGCCGGGTTGAATGTGCTGGCCGTGGCCCTGCCGGATCTGGTGCTGGGAGGCCGTCACTCCCTGATGACCCGCTATCTGCTCCCGGCAACGCTGAGCCTTCAGGTGCTGATCGCGGCAGGCCTCTGGTCACGGCTCCGGTCGAGGCGTTGGCAGGCCTGGGGCGTGGCCCTGCTGGTGATCCTCCTGGTGGGAGGGGCGGCCTCCTGCGGCTCGATCCAGGCCTCGGAAACCTGGTGGAGTCGCTACACCCTCCATGAGCCGGCAACACTGAAGACCATCCTGCAGGCCCATCCCGGCGCCGTGCTGCACGTGGTTCGCTCCCCGACCAGCCTGGGAGAAGCGATCTCCCTCGCCCAGAAGCTGGACCCGGAGACCCGGTTGCGGTTCGTGGATGCTTATCTCCCCGCCGGGACGGCCGGGGTGCTGTACACCAACCACCTCGGGCAAGTGCTGGCCCCAGCTTGGGCGCGGGGTCGGACCGCTGGGCTTCAGGGCGATGAGCCGGCGCAGGCCTCGGCAATCAGGCGGGTCTCGAAGCCGGCCTGGGGCTTCTCCCAGCCCTTCCAGGTCGAGCCGGCCCCGGTGACATTGATCTGGCCGGCCTGGCAGTTCACCGAGAGATAAAAGGGCTGGCTTCGCTCGTTCTGGCTGCGGGTCACCCAGCTCCCATCCATCAGACGCCAGGAGGACCAGTCCACACGGATGGGGCCATACACACGCCAGTCGGCGGGCCTGGGGGTGGAGGAGGACTGGGCCAGACGCAGGTCCATCGCCGGCCGTTCCGCCACAGCAACGGGAAACGACAGGGCCAGGGCAAGCAGCCAGGCAGACATGGGCCGATGGCATGGCGCCTCCCATGCTGACCCTGAACCCCCCACGGTCAAGGGGCGGGGTCAGGGTCGGGGAGGGACCTCTTCCTTGAAATCCAGCATCAATTGCATGGTCTCGATGAACAGACCGGTGACATCCTGGGTCAGGGGAGTTTGACCCTGGGGGCCGAACCAGCGATCGAAGATCTCACGCTCCCTGGACTGATTAGCCAGGAATCCTTGCATATAGCGAATCAAGGCCAGATCCACTACATGCTGAAATGCGGAATTGTTCTGCGGCATCATGCAGGCGATCCCCTCCCTGGAATACGCATCAGCGGAAACCTGAAAGGGGGCCTGGTTGCCCTGCCGCTGCAACCAGGCATAAAGGAGCATGCCGTCATCAGCGAAGGCATCGATCCGCCCCTCCTGCAAGGCTGCATAGCCGGCTTGACGGTCCTTGAGCAGAACCACGGAGGCAGCCGGCTGCCGTCTGCCGACGGCCAGGGCACTGGTTGTGCGCGGCAGGGCGCCCACACGCTTTCCTCTGAGCGATTCCGGAGAAGAGAGGCCCGAGCCGGAGGGAACCAGCAGCTGGGTGCCCGTGATCCCGTAGCTCACGGAGAAGTCAACCTGTTCATCCCGGGCCCAGGTGAAACTGCTGGCATCACAGACCAGATGGACCGCCCCTGACTGCAGGCTGGAGAGACGCTCATCGGTCTGAAGCGGCACAAGTTTCAGCTGAATCGGACGACCCGCCTTGTGCTCCAGTTCCTCACGAATGAGCTGCATCATGTCGACCGAGTAGCCCACCAGCTCACCCGATTCGTTCTGATACGCAAACGGAAACGCATCCCGGCTGGTTCCCCCCACCAGGACGCCCGAGGCCGTTACGGAATCGAGCAGGGAGCCGGCCTGGGCGGGCGCCACCAGCGCCAGGCAGGCCAGCAGCGGCAGCCCGGACCAAGGTCCCACCCGACGAGGTGAAGGCACCAGACAATCCTTCAGCCGAAATCCATGCACCTTGAACCCATTCACCAAAAACCGATGCACGAGAAAACAATGCACGAGAAAACGATGCAGCCACCACCGAGGCCACCTTGAACGGGATGGGGCGTTCGTGGATGATGGATTCAAACGCACAAGTACCGGAAGCAGCCGATACAATTTAACATGCACGCAATCGTTGCATTGTCATCCCAGCCAGGATGTCATCCTTCCGGCTTCGGTGAAATCTGGCTTCGGGGACGCCTTGGCATCCACCTGGCATCCACCCGGAATCCAATCCCTCCCCCCGATTCTCTGCCGCTCCGTCCCCCGCCTCCCACGCCCTGCGCCGCGGCAGGGATCCCGGTGGCTGATCCACACCCACGGTCCCGCGGAACACAGCGAAGGCAGCGAAGGCAACGCCAGCGGCGCCTGCTGCAACGGCCCGTCGTCTGGGCTCGGGCCGGAGCGTCTCCACCACGGCCTCCGATCGCCGGCCGAGGCAGCGGCAGCAGGGTGACCCGGGCGATGAACGCCTGCGCCAGCTGCCGTTGCCGGGCCCGTCTGGTGGGTTCGATCCGATCATGCAGCGCCACCATCATCGACAGGCGCGGGTTAGCGGTCCAGACATCCCCCGGTGCAGGTCGATGAAGCGCCAGTAGAGCCCATCCCAGGTGTCGCACCAGGGGCCTCACGGGCCGCCTCCCATCTTGAGGATGTCGTTGGAGCCGCAGATGTAGGGCTTGGTGGCGAAGATCCCCCCATCACTCATCTGGCCCATCCCGAACACGTTGGGGCCCATGACCCAGGTCTAGGAATCGATGGAGTGGTCCATGAACCAGCGGTACACCTCCCGGGGGTGAATCTCGCAGAGCAGCATCAGGTTGCTGATCACCATCAGCCGTTCGATGTGATGGGTCCAGGCGAGCCGGATCATCCGCTCGAGGGCCCGATCCAGCGGCGGCAGGCCCGTGTTCCCCTCACTCCAGCAGGGGGCCAGCCCGCGCTGGTGCCCCCAGAAGTTACCGCTGGCCTGGTGCTCCCCATGGACCAGGTCGATGCCGCGCACGAATTCACGCCAGCCCACCACCTGGCGCAGGAACCCCTCCAGGGAGGCGATCGGCGTGGCGGCGGCACTCGCCTGGGCGAGGGTCTGCCGCACCGGCTCGGCGGGACTGAGCAGGCCGATGTTGAGCAGTGGGGAGAGCAGCGAGTGCTGCAGCCCGTCGTCGTTGCTGCTCAGGGCGTCCTCGTAGGGGCCGAAATCAGGCCGGCGCTTCACCAGAAAGTGCGTCAGCCAGGCCTGGGCTCCGGCGTGATTGACCGGCACAAGCAGAGTCCCGGGCTCGCCAGGATGCTGGGGGAAATGGGTCTGGATCAGGGCCCGCACCGCCGGCTCCTCCGAACTCGGTGTGAGCTGGAGCAGCGGCGGCTCGCGGTAGCCCTTCGGCAGCCGGCGGCGGTTTTCGGCATCGAAACTCCAGCGGCCTCCACGGGGGCGGCCATCGGCCTCGATCAGCAGGTTCAGGCGCCGACGCTGGCGTTCATCGAAGGTTTTCATCAACGGTCGCCGCCCCCCTGGAACTCGGCCCGGCTCTCGGCGGCGCTGCTCAGAACAGCTGGGGAGGGCAGAACCACCAGCGCCACCCCACGGTCACGTCAGTACGCCACCAGCTGGGCCTGAAGGCCGGAAGTGGCGCTCTCGGCGATGCGCAGCCCAGGCGGGGACCCATCGACGGCCGCGGCCCGCAGGGTCTCCCGGAAGGACCGCATCGCCAGAAAGCCCTGCAGCAGGCGCAGCTTGTGGAATCGGAACCGCGAGGCCAGGCCAAGGTCCTCCACCATCAGCACCCCGCTGGTGGCCGAGGATCAGGGTCAGGCCCATCGGTTCCGCCAGGCCCCCTCAGGATCATGGATCCGGGCCTGGGTCTCGAGGTCGAAGCGCCGGGGCCCTGAGCCGAAACAGCGCGGATCGGCCCCCACGCCGGCCAGGTCAGCCCAGTTGCCGCTGTTCTGGCTGGGGACGGCGTCGATCAGTTGCCATGCGAACCCGCACGCTCCCCAGAGCCAGGGCAGTCGCAGGCGATTCACGGAGTCGGAGGCCACCCACTGGCGGGCCAGGTTCGAGAGCCAGCCGGTGCTGTTGAGCTCCCGCAGGGCGGCATCAATCAGGGGATGGCCACGGTCGGCGCGGGTCCAGCGGACGAACCGCTCGGGATCCCGCTCCACGGAGGGCTGACGTCGCTGGACGCCCCCCAGGCTGTGGAAGGTGTCCGGGTGCCGTCGCTCCGACCAGAGGAAGAACTCCCGCCAGAGCAGCTCCGGCCCCATCCACTTCGGCCCCTCCGCTGCGCCCGAATGGCCCTGTTCCAGCGAGACTTCAGCCCAGATCCTCCGCACCGACAGCGCCCCGACCGTCAGCCAGGGGGAGAACCGGGAGGAGAATTCCGTTCCCAGCAGACCCTCGCGGGGCCGAGGGCCTCGAGGGCCCGCCCGAGCCCGCCCCGGGCCACGGCCCGCCGCAGCGCCGGCTGGTCATCCAGGCGCAACTGCTGCCGGAGATCGAGCAGCACGGCGAATCCGGCGGTCATCGGAGCAGCTGGGAGATGGTCCGAGGCTGGCCGTTCCGCAGGCGGATCGCGACCGGCTGCGGCACAGGGGCACCGCGACGGGGCACTCTGGGGGGACACGGAACGGATCGATGCTGGCGGCGGGCGTGCTCCTGGTGGTGATCGTGGCGGTGGGAGCCCTGCTGAACCCCTCCCGGGATGACTTCCGCTGGTTCCTGCAGCTGCGCCGTCCGATCTGGCTGACCTTCGAGCGCTGGATTCCGGCGATCTGGCTGTCGATCTATCTGTGCTTCTACGTCTCGGCCCTGCTGGTCTGGCAGGCCACGGCCAGCCCGGCGGCGATGGCCGGCTATCTGGGTCTGCTGCTGCTGGTGCAGGGTTACACCTGGCTGATCTGCCGCAGCCGGAGTCTGCGCAACGGCACCGTGATCGGCCTGGCGGGATGGATCTGGGGTGTGGCCCTCACGGTGGTGGTGGTGTCCGTGTCGCGGCCGGCGGCGCTGCTGCTGATTCCGTTTCTGCTCTGGAGCCCGGTCGGCACGTTCGTGACCTGGAGGATGGAGCGTCTCAACCGCTGAGGCCGGCTCCACCCGGCTCCGGGGCGGCCCTGCCCTCGCCGGGGGGGAGAGCGCGCGCGATCCGATCCGCCAGCGCCAGGCAACGATCCATCTCGGCCCAGAGCAGGTCGCGCCGGCCGGCCGGTACCGCGAAGGATCGGTGATGCAGATCCCGGCCCAGGTGGCGCAGCGCCTCGCGGATGCACCGCCAGTCCTCGCCATCGAGATCCAGTGGATGCCCGTCCAGCTGGCGAACCTCCTGGGCGCCGCCGTCCCTCGCGTCGCTGGTCATGGCTCCGTCACGTCCGATCGGCTGACCCGTCAGCATGGCGGCTGATCGGGCGGACGGGATGGTTGTCGCGGTGCTGAGCGAGGCGGAGCGCCGCAAGCTCGATCCCTCCGACGATGCCCTCTTCTACGCCGAACCGCGGCTGGTGCAGCACCTGGACGTGGGCTTCCGCTCCCGCCTCACCGCCCTGTATCGGGAGCGCCTCCCGCCCTGCGCCGTGGTGCTCGATCTGATGAGCAGCTGGGTGAGCCACCTGCCCGAGGAGATCCGCTACCAGGAGGTGATCGGCCATGGCCTCAACGAGCGGGAGCTGGAGGCCAACCCTCGCCTCGATCGCCACTGGCGCCAGAATCTCAACACGGATCCCGTCCTGCCGCTGGAGGCCGCCAGCATCGACGCGACCCTGATCGTGGCGGGCTGGCAATACCTGCAGCAGCCGGAGGCCATCGCCGCTGAACTGCTGCGGATCACCCGGCCGGGCGGTCAGCTGATCATCGCCTTCTCCAACCGGATGTTTGTCCAGAAGGCGCCACGGATCTGGACCGATGGCGGCGACCGGGACCATCTCGCCTATGTGGCCCGGGTGCTGATCGCCCAGGGATGGCCGGCGCCACGGCTGCTCGCGGAGGCCACCCGGGCCGGGGGGGCCCTGGGCTGGATCGGAGGCCAGGGCGATCCCTTCTTCGCGGTGATCGCCGAGCTGCCCGCCCCGTGACCCCCGCTCCCCCTCCGTATCTCGACCTGCTCGCGGTGGAGGCCTACCTGGGACCACGTCCGGTCTTCCGCAACCTCAGCCTGCGTCTGCTGCAGGGGGAGCACACCGTGATCCTCGGCCCCAACGGGGCCGGCAAGAGCGCCCTGATCAAGCTGCTCAGCCGGGAGATCTACCCCGTGGTCAAGCCGGGCTCGGCTCTGCGGATCTTCGGCTCCGACACGGTGAATCTCTGGGATCTCCGCCGCCGCATCGGGCTGGTGTCCCAGGATCTGCAGGCCGGCTACGGGGGCCACGTGCCCGCGGGCGATGTGGTGCTCTCGGGGTTCTTCGGGTCGGTGGGCCTCGGCCGCAGCCAGCGCCCCGAGCCCCCCCAGCGGCAGCGTGTGCGTCAGCTGATGGACCGGCTGAATCTGGCGGATCTGGCGGAACGTCCCTTCGGCCAGCTCTCCGACGGCCAGCGGAGGCGCCTGCTGCTGGCGCGGGCCCTGGTGCACGATCCCGACGTGCTGGTGCTGGATGAACCCACCAACGGCCTCGACCTGCGGGCGAAGCACCAACTGCTGGCGATCCTGCGCCAGCTCGCCGGTTCAGGCACCACCCTGCTGCTGGTCACCCATCAGATCGAGGCGATCATCCCCGAGATCCGTCGCTGCGTCCTGCTCCGCGAGGGGACGGTGGTGGGGGATGGCCCGACCAGCGAGCTCCTCCGGGATGCCCCCCTCACCGCCCTGTTCGGCACACCCCTGCAGGTGGTGTCCGCCGGAGGGTTTCGCCAGGTGCTGCCTGTGGAAGCGAAGGACTGACGGGACTCCGCGCCCGAGGGGAGTGGTGAGCTGCTGGAGCAACGCCGCGTTCAGGGCGGTCTCGCAGCGCAGCCCGAGGATCGAAGCGATGCTGCCGCCCTCGCCCCGCTGGGCCGAGCTGCCGCTCAGCAGGGCCAGCAGCCGCTGATCCTGCTGATCCCGCTGCTGCCACAGGCAGGCCAGGACTACCTGGGTGTTGCCGTCGCAGTCGGGAGCTCCGCCGGTTGTGCCCGGAGCGGCCCAGCCGATCCGAGGGCGGCCTGAACCATCCGGATCGTGGATCCCGGCAGACTCGCGGCCTGTGCCGACCGAGTGCCCATGACCCGCAAACGGATCATCGGCGTGATGGGCGCTGGAGAGGGCGCGGCTCCCGAACTGATGGCACTGGCGGAACGGCTCGGGCAGCGGATCAGCCAGGAGGGCTGGGCTCTGCTGACCGGAGGCCGTCCCGTCGGTGTGATGGCCGCGGCGAGCCGGGGCGCGATGCAGGTGGACGGCCACCTCGTGATCGGGGTCCTGCCCGGCGATGGCGGCAGCACCGGGAGCCGGGCCACCGCGGCGGTGGATGTGGCCCTGTTCACCGGCATGGGCATGGCGCGCAACGTCATCAACGTCCTCAGCGCCGACGTGGTGGTGATCTGTGGTGCCGGCGGACCGGGCACGGCATCGGAGGCCGCCCATGCCCTCAATCGGGGCAAACCTCTGGTGCTGCTGGCCGCCGCCGAGCCCTGGCCGGCCTTTTACCGATCCCTCTCACCCCAGGTGCGGGAAGCGGACACCATCGAGCAGTGCTGCCGGACCATCCGCACCATCCTGGGCTGATCCCCAGCGGCGGCCGCCAGCTCAGCGGATCAGCCCGGCACCACCCCGGGCGGTGGCAGCTCAACCGGCACCCCCACCAGCTCGGCGCCGACGGTCCAGAGGGCCCGGGCCAGGGCCTCGTCCTGGGCTTCGGCGCTGGGTTCGGCCGCCTCGAAGCGCAGGCGACCAGGCCCCAGCACCCGGTTGCACCAGTAGTGGAAGCCGCCGGCGGCGTGGGCGGGATCGGTGGCGAGGCCCGCCAGCCGCATCCCGGCCCGCTCCGGGCTTTCGGTGAGGCGCAGCAGATCGCGGGCCACCAGGGCAAACAGGCGCTGCCCCCAGGGGTTGTGCAGGCGGCTGGTGCGGAAGAAGCCCCCACGGCTGCGGGGGATCACCAGACCCGGACTCCAGGCGAGCACCGGCATCGGCGTACCCCGCAGGCGCAGGCGCCGCTCCAGCTCCCGGGCCAACAGCAGATTGCAGAGCTTGCTGTCCTTATAGGCCTTATCGGCATCGAAGGGCGCGTCACCCTCCACCATCGCGAAGCCGGCACCGGTGCGGAGGCCGGCCAGATCGCCCAGGCCGGCGGGCTTGCCCACCCGCCCTCCGGCGGAGCTGGGATCGTGCACCTCCGAGGCGGTGACCACGATCCGGGGGGCCTGAGCGCCATCGAGCAGGGGAATCAGACGCTGGGCCAGGGCCTGATGGGCGAGGTGGTTCACCGCGATGGTGAGCTCATAGCCCTGGGCGGAGCCCTGGCGCTCGGGGGCGCCGCTGGATTGCAGGCCGGCGTTGAGCACCAGGGTGTCGATGGGTTCGCCCTGGCTGAGCAGCCCGTCGGCACAGGCCTCCACGCTGGTCAGATCGGCCAGGTCACAGACGGGGGCGGCCGGCACGGGAAGTGAATCCGGCCCCCCTCCGGCCCCTGAGCCGGCCGCGGCCACGAGGCGCTGCACCGTGGCCGCGGCCGTGGTCGCATCGCGGCAGGGCAGGATCAGCGGGTGGCCGCCGCGCACCAGCTGCAGGGCGGCCTGGAATCCGATGCCGGAGCTGGCGCCGGTGAGCAGAAGGCGCCGGCGCCCAGGGGCCACAGGCGGGGAGGAGGGCATGGGGTGCACCCTATGCCGAGCTCCGGCGAGCCGCGTCCGCGTCGAGCCGTGGACCGAACGGGATCCCGATGGAAAAGCCGCCTCTGGAAAAGAAGCGGCTCAGCAGCTGGGGATGGACTCGGACATTGACATCGGAGCGGCGGGATTTGAACCCACGACCCCCACTACCCCAAAGTGGTGCGCTACCAAGCTGCGCTACGCCCCGTCAAAAGGGAAGCTATCACAGCCCCCGCGGCAATCTCGTCTCCCAGCCTCGCAGCCGGCGCAGTCGCTGCAGGATGCGCCCGGTGAGGCGATCGCGGTCGTTGGCGCCATAGCCGGCCAGCCGCAGGCTGCGGGCCAGCTGGCGCAGCTGGCGCAGGTTGAGCGCCGCCAGCCTCAGCTCCGGCATCCGGCGCCAGGCACCCGCAGTGACCGGCAGGGCATCGGCCCGGCCCACCCCCGGCAGGCCCTGCATGGCCCCGCCCGCCATCCACTCCGGCACCAGCACGAACAGCACCGCCAGCAGCCCGTAGAGCTCCACCAGGCCTTTCGGCAGCGGATGGAGCTGGCGTTTTCGGGTGGAGGGGCCGTCGGGGGGATCCAAGGCGGCTCAGAGCAGGGTGCCGGCGGGGCGGTCCGGCCGGCTCCGGGGAACCCCCGGCTGCGGTGCCTCCTTCCAGAGCAGCGGCTGGTCCGCGGGCGGGTTGAAGCGAAGAAACCAGAAGACGAGGGCGAAGACAAGACCGAGGGTGGCTGTCACCAGCACGATCACGCTGCGGTCGGACAGGGGGGTCATGCCGCTCAGACCTGATCGGTGCGCAGGCAGCGGATCCGCTGGGGAAGCCGCTCCACGGTGAGCTCATCCCCCCGCAGGATCAGCCGCAGCCGGTCGGTGCCGTAGCGCAGACCCGGCAAGGGCGAGTCCTCGCGGAACAGGGTGGTGCGGGTGCGGCCGGCGATCAGCGAGGCCTGGGCGTCGTTGCGCTCGACGACCACCTGCAGCCGATCGGTGCAGAGGAACTGCTCACGGATCTCATAGTTCTCCCACCAGGGGGAGGACATCGCCTGGGCGGGGGGAACCAGGCTGGGAAGAGCCGCGGCCGCCGGCATCAGCAGGACCGCCAGCGCTGCGGCGGGTCCGGGGGACGGCCGAGCCGCCCGAGGGGGCCGGATGCTCATGGCTGGGAGATCGGGGCATTGGAGCTGCGCAGCACACAGTGCTGGATCGACCAGTCGTACTGGTCCCAGACAGCCGGCGGCAGCAGGAAGGACGCCCCGCTGAACGGGGCGAGACGCACGCCGCTGGGGCGGGCCGAGCAGTAGGGGCGGCTGCCGGGGCGGGCCAGGTACTGCTGGTGATGGGCCTCGGCGAAATAGAACGGTTTGTCGTCGAGCAGTTCGGTGGTGATCGCCCCGAATCCGGCCTCGGACAGCTGCCGCTGGTACTGGTCGCGGCTGGCCTCGGCCAGGGCCCGCTGGCCGGGGTGGGAGAACAGGATCGCCGAGCGGTACTGGCTGCCGGTGTCGTTGCCCTGGGCCAGTCCCTGGGTGGGGTCGTGGCATTCCCAGAACAGCTTCAGCAGGTCGGCGAAGCTGATCCGGGCCGTGTCCCAGACCACCCGGACCGCCTCGGTGTGGCCGGTGCGTCCGGAGCACACCTCCTCGTAGGTGGGATTGGGGGTGTGGCCGCCGGCATAACCCACGGCGGTGGTCACCACGCCGGGCAGACGCCAGAAGCCCTTCTCAGCCCCCCAGAAACAGCCGCAGCCGAAGCTCACCGCCTCCTGGCCCTCCTCCAGGGGTGCCTGAATCGGGGTGCCCAGCACCCCATGGCGCTCGGAGGTGGGGATCGCAGCGGCCCGGCCGGCCAGGGCCTCCTCGGGGCTCACGATCCGGGATTTGGGGCTGCCGGCGGTTGTGCTGAAGAGTCCGAACACCGAAACGGGGCTGCTGGAGCGAGCCTAGGCACCGCGATCGGCCGACGCAGCCGGCTCCAGGGCGATGTGGTTCAGCAGGGTAGTGGTGAAGGCGAACAGCAGGAAGGGCAGGGACAGCACCAGGATCACCCCCACCCCCACCAGGGCGAAGATCGGCTTGCTGGAGCCCATCAGGGCCAGCCCGGCCGCCAGGCTCACGAAGATCACCACCATCCAGACCAGCACCTGGCCGTAGATGTCGCCGAACGTGAGGGTGCAGCGGAGCGAATAGCCCTTGGGGTTCTCCATCGTGATCACGCGGATGGTCACAGCTAAGCCCGGACCGGCCCGCTTGTCCGCCCCGCTCCACAACTGGTGGGATTCGTCATGAACCCATCGGCGGCAGCGGCTTCCGCCAGGCGGTTCAGGCCACCTGGAGCCGCTCCTCGGCCCGTTCCCGTTCCCACAGCCGTCGGTAGGGACCGGGCACCGCCACCAGTTCCTGGTGCGGTCCCTCCTGGACCAGTCGCCCGTCCTCGAGCACCAGCACCCGGTCACAGGCGGCAGCGGCCGAGAGCTGGTGGCTGATCATCAGGATGGTGCGCCCCTCCTGCCGCCGGATCGAACGGAGGATCTCGGCGGCGGTGTTGTTGTCGACGCTGGCGAGGGCGTCATCGAGCACCAGCAGGGGAGCCTCCACCAGCAGGGCCCGGCCGAGGGCGGCCCGCTGCCGCTGGCCGCCGCTGAGGGTGATGCCCCGCTCGCCCACCAGGGTCTGGTAGCCGTCAGGGAAGCCGCGGATGTCACCCTCGAGCCGGGCCTGCCGGGCGGCCGTCTCCACCGCCGCCAGGTCCGCCTCCGGATCGCCGTAGCGCAGGTTGTCGGCCAGGCTGGCGGTGAACAGGTACCCCTCCTGGGGCACCAGCGCCACCTGGTGGCGCAGATCCTCCAGCGAGAGGGCGGTCACGTCGACCCCGTCGATGAACAGCTGCCCGGCCGGCACCTCCACCATCCGGCCCATGGCCCGGGCCAGGGTGGTCTTGCCGCAGCCCACCGGTCCCACCACCGCCACCAGTTCCCCCGGCCGCAACCGGAAACTCACCTCGGTCAGGGCGTCCCGGCGAGCGCCGTCGTAGCGGACCGTGAGCCCCTGGGCCTCCACCGCGCCGCGGCCGGCCGCAGCGGGGGGAACCGGCACCGCCGGGGATTCCACCCGCGGACGCCTGGAGAGCAGTTCCTCGACGCGCTCCAGGCTCACCTGGCCGGTCTGGAAAGTGTTGAGGGTGAAACCCAGCAGGGCGGTGGGAAACACCAGCCGCTCCACGAACAGGATCAGGGCCACCAGATTGCCGATGCTCAGCCGGCCACTCTCCAGCTGGCCGCTGCCGAAGGCCAGCAGCAGCAGCAGACTGATGGAGGAGATCCCCTCCAGCAGCGGGAAGAGCGTGCTGCGGGTGCGGGCCAGCGAGAGGGCGGCATCGCGATAGCGCCCGTTGCGACGGGAGAACGCCTGCCGCTCCTGATCCTCCTGGCCATAGATCTTGATGGCGCTGATGCCGGAGAGATCCTCCTGAATCAGGTCGCTCAGGCTGCCGAGCGCCTCCTGCTGGCGGCGCTGCTGGCGCATCATGCGGCCCCCGAACAGCCGGACCACGATCAGCATCAGCGGATAGAGCCCCACCGCCGCCAGGCTCAGCAGGGGATCGATCATCAGCATCGCCGGCAAGGTCAGGGCGTAGGCCATGCCGGTGTTGGTGAGGCTGAGCACGGCGAACCCCAGCAGGCGCCGGATGTTCTCCACATCGCTGGTGGAGCGGCTGATCACCTCGCCGCTGCCGGTGGTCTGCACCCAACCCGGCTCCTGCCGGAGCATGTGATCGAACAGGCGCTGGCGCAGGCTCGCCTCCACCTGACGCCCGACCCCGAACACCAGCATCCGGGAGATCAGACGGGCGGCCCCCATCACGCTGGCCAGCACCACGATGAAGCCGGCCTGGCGCAGCACGGTGCTGAAGGCGAAACCGCTCTGCAGATCGTCGATGACGCGGCGCACCATCAGCGGGATGCTGACGCTGAGCAGGTTCACCACCAGCAGCGCCGCAACACCGAACAGCACCTGACGCCGGTGCGGACGCAGGTACCGCCAGATCAGGCCCAGGCGGATGGCGGCCATGACACACAGCAGGATGGATCCAACCTAAGGAGGCGTCCCATGGCCCCGTCCCCAACTCCCGTGGGCTCGGGCGATCCCGGCAGCGAGTCCCAGACCCATCCGCTCTATGCCATCGATCGCGAGGTGGTGGATGCCCTGCTGGCCGCCGAGGTGCCCGGTGAGGCGCAGCTGGTCGATCTGGCCCGGCTGCTGATGCGCTACGACGGATTTCCCGGTGCCGATGACCTGCGCGAGGATCTGGCCAAGGCCCTGCGGCTCTGGGGTCTCAGCCGCGGAGAGCTCCACACCCGCACCCGCGCCATCTGGGCCGCGGGCTACCGGCCGGGGGCCGCGGCCCAGGCCGAAGCGGTGGGCAGCGGCTTCGACACCGCTGCCCAGGAGGGATGAGCGCGGCGCGTCCCGCCAGGTGATCGCCAGATCCGGTGCCTTCGGGTGATAGTGGAGGTGTCCCCATCACCCGGCCCGGTGTGCCCTGCACCCGGGCTTTTTTCTGAGCGATTCCCGGCGCCGATGGTCCCCACCCCCTCCTGGCCCGCCCTGCTGGAGCAGGTGCTGCAAGGCCATTCGCTGGCCGAAGGCGATGCGACCGCCCTGATGGAGGGGTGGATCGGCGGCACCATCGAGCCCGCCCTCACCGGCGCCCTGCTGGCGGCGCTGCGGGCCAAGGGGGTGAGCGGCGAGGAGTTGGCGGCCATGGCAACGGTGCTGCGGGAGGCCACGTCCCTCCCCTACCCGCGCCCCGATCTCCCCCTGGTGGACACCTGTGGCACCGGCGGTGATGGGGCTGACAGCTTCAACATCTCCACGGCGGTGGCCTTCGTGGCCGCCGCCTGCGGCGCCAGTGTGGCCAAACACGGCAACCGCAGTGCCAGCGGACGGGTCGGCTCCGCCGACGTGCTCGAAGCCCTCGGACTCGACCTGCAGGCGCCGCCCGAGCGGGTGGTGGCGGCCCTGCCCCACAGCGGGGTCACTTTTCTGTTCGCCCCCGGCTGGCATCCCGCCCTGGTGGGCCTGGCGCCCCTGCGGCGCCAGCTGGGGATCCGCACGGTGTTCAATCTGCTGGGCCCGCTGGTGAATCCGCTGCGGCCCGGGGCCCAGGTGCTGGGCGTGGCCCGCCCGGAGCTGCTGGAGCCGATGGCCGACGCCCTGGCCCGACTGGGCCTGGAGCGGGCCGTGGTGGTCCACGGCCATGGCGGCCTCGATGAAGCCTCCCTCTCCGGCCCCAGCACGCTGCGGCTGGTGTCCGGCGGTGTGGTCAGCCCCCTGGAGATCGATCCGGCGGCCCTCGGCCTGGCGCCGGCGCCGCCGCAGGCCCTCGCCGGCGGCAACCTCGAAACCAACAGCCGCATCCTGGAAGCGGTGCTGCAAGGCCGTGGCAACGATGCCCAGCGGGATGTGGTGGCCCTCAACACGGCGCTGGTGCTCTGGGCCGCCCAGCGGGCCGCCACGGTGGCCGAGGGACTGGAGCAGGCCCAGGCGGCCCTGGCCTCCGATCTCCCCTGGCAGCGGCTGCTGCGGCTGCGTCAGGCCCTCGCGACTGCCGGTGGAGGATGATTGATCCAGTTGGAGCCACCCTCGCTTTGAGCGTTGAAGCCCTGCTGGTGCTGGCCGATGGCACACTGCTGCGCGGCCGGGCCTTCGGTGCCCGCGGCACCGCCATCGGCGAAGTGGTCTTCAACACCGGCATGACCGGCTACCAGGAGGTGATGACCGACCCCAGCTATGCCGGCCAGCTGGTGAGCTTCACCTATCCGGAACTGGGCAACACGGGCGTCAATCCGCAGGACCAGGAGGCCGATGCCCCCCAGGCGCACGGCGTGATCGCCCGCCAGCTGGCTCCCCGGCCCAGCAGCTGGCGCAGCGAGGGCGATCTCGGCAGCTGGTTGAGCAACCACGGGGTGGTGGGGATCGAGGGTGTCGATACCCGTGCCCTGGTGCGGCATCTGCGGGAGCGCGGCGCCATGAACGGGGCCATCAGCTCCGACGGCAGCACCCCCGGCGCCCTGCTCGAGCGGGTGCGGGCCACCCCCTCGATGGAGGGCCTCAACCTGGCCGAGCGGGTCAGCACCTCCCGGCCCTACGGCTGGCAGCAGCTCTGCCCGGCCGGGTTTGACCAGCGCCTGCGGCCAGGCCCGGAGCTGGCCTACCACGTGGTCGCGATCGACTTCGGCATCAAGCGGGCGATCCTGGAGCGCCTCAGCGCCCACGGCTGCGCCGTGACCGTGCTGCCGGCCCGTGCGTCCCTGGTCGACGTGCTCGCCCTCGCCCCCGAGGGGGTGTTCCTCTCCAACGGGCCGGGGGATCCGGCGGCGGTGACGGGCGGCATCGCCCTGGCCCGGGGGCTGCTGGAGCAGCCCGATCTGCCCGTGTTCGGCATCTGCCTCGGTCACCAGATCCTGGGGCTCGCCCTGGGCGGCACCACCTTCAAGCTGGGCTACGGCCACCGCGGGCTGAACCATCCCTGCGGCGGAGGCGGACTGGTGGAGATCACCAGCCAGAACCATGGCTTCGCCCTCGACGCCGGCTCCCTGGACCCGGAGCGGGTGGCCATCACCCACCACAACCTCAACGACCGCACGGTGGCGGGCCTGCAGCACCGGGGCCGACCCATCTTCGGCGTGCAGTACCACCCGGAGGCCAGTCCCGGCCCCCACGATGCCGACCATCACTTCGGCCGCTTCGTGGCGCTGATGGCGGCCCGGCGGGTCTGAGCTCCGGCTCCGGCCGGGCCGGAGCCGGAGCTGCCGTCCATTCCCCTTTGTGGAGCGGGAATCCAGACCTTCCCGCCGGCTGCTTACACTTCGGGCCCCTGTCGCTCCACGAGGACTGGAACGATTCCTGAACTGCAACGGCTGACCGTCTCCCTGCGCGGAGGTGTCGAGCAACGGGACACCTGCCTCCTGTTCCACTTCACGGGCCAGCTGGACGCGTATTCCGACAAGCAGTTCCGCGATTTCGTCAACGCTCACCAGGGGACGGGCCTGTTGCCGCTGCTGCTGGATCTCACCCACATCGACTTCATCGATTCCTCCGGTCTCGGGGCCCTGGTGCAGCTCGCCAAGCAGTTCACCGACGCGGGAATCCGCTTCCTGCTGGTGGGCAATGCCCGGGTGGTCCAGACGGTGAAGCTGGTGCGCCTCGAGGAATTCCTTCACCTCCAGCCCGATCTGGACGCGGCCCTCGGTGTCCTCGCCTCCGCCTGAGCGCCCCACCGCGGACTGGCTGCGCGGGATCCAGCCCCGGCCAGGTCCCTCGGCCGGCGACCCGGATCCGGCGCCTGGCCTGGGCGACGGGATCGGACCGCTCCAGCTGGCCTGGCTGGGAGATGCGGTCTGGGAGCTGCATCAGCGGCTGCGGCACTGCCGCCAGCCCGGCCGGGGCGACGACCTGCACCGGGCCGTGGTCGAAGAGGTGCGCGCCGCCGCCCAGGCCCGGGCGCTGCAGCGCCTGGAACCCTGGCTGGAGCCGGGGGAGCTGGATCTGGTGCGGCGCGGCCGCAACCGGGCCGGCCGGGGGCCCCGGCGCGGTGACGCGGCGGTCTATGGCCGGGCAACGGGATTTGAGACAATGGTGGGCTGGCTCTTTTTGCGGAATCCCGAGCGGCTTGCCCAGCTCCTGGATCATCTGGACGAGACCGACCCCTGACCCATCGCCTGCCGACCCCATGAGCCCACGATTCGAGCGCCGCCCCCCCAAGGGGGCCGGATCCGGGGATCGCCCGTCCGCCGGGGGCCGGAGCGGCAAACCCGCCCGCTTCAGTGCCCCCAGGCCGGACTGGCGCGGCGGTGGCGGCAGTGGCGGAGGTGGTGGCAGTGGTCGGGACGGCGAACGGGACGGCCGATGGGAGGGCCGCGAGCGGCGCTCCGATGATCGCCGCGGGGGCTACGGAGCCGCCGGGGGTGGACGGCGGGAGAGGGATCAGCGTCCCCAGGCCGACGGCCGGCCCGCCCGCGTGATCGGTGGCCGGCCGGCGGGTCGCCGTTTCGACGAACGGCGGCCGGCGGGACGCGAGGAGGGGCGGGCCGGCGGGGAGCGCCCCCGCTTCACCCCCGGCCGGGCCCGGGGTCGGGAGGAGTCGCCGGAGAACACCGGCAGTGCCGAACGATTCGGCGCCGAGCCAGCCGACGATCTGATCTGGGGCCGTCATCCCGCCCAGGCGGCGCTGGAGAGCGACCGGCCGATCCACCGGATCTGGTGCACCCCAGAACTGCGCTTCGCCCCGCGCTTCCTGCAGCTGCTGCGCGAAGCCAAGTCGGAAGGTGTGCTGGTGGAGGAGGTCACCTGGGCCCGGCTGGGGCAACTGACTGGCGGCGCGGTGCACCAGGGGATCGTGCTGCAGGCGGCGGCGGCGGACACCCTGGATCTGGGCAGCCTGATCGAGGGCTGCCGCGCCATCGAGGAGCCGCCGCTGCTGATGGCGGTGGACGGGCTCACCGACCCCCACAACCTGGGGGCGATCGTGCGCAGCGCCGAGGCCCTCGGCGCCCATGGTCTGGTGCTGCCCCAGCGGCGCAACGCCGGCCTGACCGGCTCGGTGGCCAAGGTGGCCGCCGGCGCCCTTGAGCATCTGCCGGTGGCCAAGGTGGTGAACCTGAACCGCTCCCTGGAGCAGCTCAAACAGGAGGGGTACCGGGTGGTGGGCCTCGCCGAGGAGGGAACCGTCAGCCTGATCGAGTCCGATCTCAACGGCCCGCTCGTGGTGGTGACGGGCTCGGAAGGGTCGGGTCTCTCGATGCTCACCCGCAAGCATTGCGACCAGCTGATCCGGATTCCGCTGCGGGGCGCCACCCCGAGCCTCAACGCCTCGGTCGCCACCGCCCTGCTCCTCTACGAAATCGCTCGGCGGGGCTGGATGCAGTCGATCAGTGGAACGGCTCCGGCCCCACGGCTGGTGCGGCCCCAGGTGCCCACCACAGCCGCCGTTTCCTCCTCCCCCGTGGCTGATCCCGAAGCGGCCTCCACGCCCACCATCCCCCCGCTCAGCCCGGAGCAGCCGGATCCGGCGCCAGGGGCATCCGCAACGGCCGAGGCACCCGGGGCTCCCCGGTCCCTGACCCAATCGGAGCACCATGGTGCCCTGGACGAACCGGACGCCCTGAACGACGACCACGAGGACCACACTGCGGAACCTCCGGCGGAGGCCCAATCCGTGGCGGAGGCCCAATCCGTGGCGGAACCCGAGGGTCCCTCCCCCACGGCGGCCGATCCGGGCCTGGAGCTGGGGGTGGCTCTGCCGACCGAGCTTGAGCTGGGCTTTCTGCCGGCCACGCCGGCCTCGTTCCAGGGGGACATCCGTCTGTGATCCACCCGGAGCCCGCCGGATGACGCCCAAGGCAGTGGTGGCCCGGCCGATGGGCACAATGGGGCGGTACGACACGCCTCGATGAACGCCCTGCTCCTTCTTCTGCGCAGCCTGGCCAATGGCCTCGGGGTGGCCTGGTGGGCGCGGGTGGAGACCCGCTCCCCCCACGTCATCTACTGGTTCGGGCCCTTTCTGCGGCGGCGGGAGCTGGAAGCGGCCCTGCCCGCCTTCCTCGACGATGTGGGCAGTGAGTCCCCGGGGGCCCTTGAGCACGAGCTGCTGCGCATCCGACGGGGCGAACCGCTCACCGAGGAGCTGGAGCCTGGCTGATAGCGTCGCCCGATCGGAGACAGGGGCTGATGGGGATCGCCGAGTGGCGTGAGCGGCTGGAGCGCGGAGAACTCTCGGCCCGGGAGCTCACCGATCTGCATCTCGCCCGGATTGACGCCGTCGATCCCACGGTGCATGCCTTCCTCGAGGTCACCGCCGATCGCGCCCGGGCCGACGCCGATCGCATCGACACCGCCCGCGCCGCCGGGGACACCCTGCCGCCCCTGGCCGGCATCCCCCTGGCGATCAAGGACAACCTCTGCACCCGGGGGATCCGCACCACCTGCTCCAGCCGGATGCTGGAGACCTTCGTGCCCCCCTACGAATCCACCGTCACCGAACGGCTGTGGCGGGCGGGTGGCGTCCTGATCGGCAAGACCAATCTCGACGAGTTCGCCATGGGCAGCTCCACCGAGACCTCCGCCTTTGGGCCCAGCCGCAACCCCTGGAATCCCGAGACGGTCCCGGGCGGCAGCTCCGGCGGCAGTGCGGCCGCCGTGGCCGCCGGCGAATGCGTCGCCGCCCTGGGCTCCGACACCGGCGGCTCCATCCGCCAGCCGGCCTCCTTCTGCGGCGTGGTGGGGCTCAAGCCCACCTACGGCCGGGTCAGCCGCTGGGGGCTGGTGGCCTTTGCCAGCTCCCTCGATCAGGTGGGCCCCTTCGGCACCAGCGTGGCCGATGCCGCCGATCTGCTCCAGGTGATCGCCGGGGAGGATCCCCGTGACGCCACCTGCCTGAAGGCCCCGGTGCCCAACTACCGGGCGGCCCTCGAGCAGCCCGTGGCCGGCCTGCGGGTCGGGATCGTGCGCGAGTGCTTCGAAGCCGAAGGCCTGGATCCTGAAGTGAAGGCCGCCGTCCTCGCCGCCGCGGGGCAGCTGCAGGACCTGGGCTGCGATCTGGTGGACGTGAGTTGCCCCCGCTTCAACGACGGCATCGCCACCTACTACGTGATCGCCCCCTCGGAGGCGTCGGCCAACCTGGCCCGCTACGACGGCGTCAAGTACGGCCATCGCTCCGAGCAGGCGGACAGCCTGGCGGAGATGACCGCCCGCAGCCGGGCCGAGGGCTTCGGGGAGGAGGTGCAGCGGCGCATCCTGATCGGCACCTACGCCCTCTCCGCCGGCTATGTGGACGCCTACTACCGGAAGGCCCAGCAGGTGCGGACCCTGATCCGCCGCGACTTCGACGCCGCCTTCCGGTCGGTCGACGTGCTGCTGACCCCCACGTCCCCCACCACGGCCTTCCGCTTCGGCGCCCACGCCGAGGATCCCCTGGCCATGTACCTGGCCGATCTGCTGACCATCCCGGCCAACATGGCCGGCCTGCCGGCGATCAGCCTGCCCTGCGGTTTCGATCCGGGCGGGCTGCCGATCGGGTTGCAGCTGATCGCCGGGGTTCTCGAGGAGCCGCGGCTGCTGCAGGTGGCCTACCACTACGAGCAGGCCGCCCGGGTGATGGAGCAACGCCCGGAAGCGGCCCTGGTGCCCTGAGCGGGGCGGAATCGACCCAACCACCACATCTGGGGTTGACTATGCCGATCCGCCTGGCCGACCCCCTGGATCTTGCGTAGGCCCCTTAGCCTGGAGAGGCCGCCTCACCAGGGCGGCCATCCCCGCGAGCCCGCGATCCCTTGGCCTTCGTCCCCCTCCACAACCACAGTGATTACAGCCTGCTGGACGGGGCCAGCCAGCTGCCCCAGATGGTGGAACGGGCGGTGGAACTGGGCATGCCGGCCCTGGCGCTCACCGACCACGGCGTCATGTACGGCGCCATCGAGCTGCTGAAGCTCTGCAGCAAGGCGGGCATCAAGCCGATCATCGGCAACGAGATGTACGTGATCAACGGCTCGATCGACGACCCCTGGGTCAAGGGCGAGCGGCGTTACCACCTGGTGGTGCTGGCCAAGAACGCCACCGGCTACCGCAACCTGGTGAAACTCACCAGCCTCAGCCACCTGCGGGGCATGCGCGGCCGCGGCATCTTCGCCAGGGCCTGCATCGACAAGCGATTGCTGGAGCAGCACCGCGACGGTCTGATCCTGGCCACCGCCTGCCTCGGGGGCGAGATCCCCCAGGCGATTCTGCGGGGCCGACCCGAGGTGGCCCGTGAGGTGGCCCGCTGGTATCAGGAGCGCTTCGGCGAGGATTTCCTCCTGGAGATCCAGGACCACGGCTCCCCGGAGGACCGGATCGTCAATGGGGAGATCGTGCGGATCGCCCGGGAACTGGGCATCGGCCTGATCGCCACCAACGATGCCCACTACCTCAGCAGCGCCGACGTGGAAGCCCACGACGCTCTGCTCTGCGTGCTCACCGGCAAGCTGGTGAGCGATGAGAAACGGCTGCGCTACACGGGCACGGAATACATCAAAAGCGAGGCGGAGATGGGCCGCCTCTTCGCGGATCACCTGGAGCCGGAGGTGGTGACCGAGGCGATCGCCAACACCGCGGCGGTGGCGGAGCGGGTCGAGGCCTACGACATCCTCGGCCGCCAGCAGATGCCGCGGTTCCCGATTCCAGCGGGTCACACGCCGGTGAGCTATCTCAGCGCCGTGGCGGAACAGGGGCTGCGCCAGCGGCTGGGGCTGAACACGAACGATCCGATCGACCCCACCTATGGCCAGCGGCTGGCCTTCGAGCTGCAGGTGATGGAGCAGATGGGCTTCCCCACCTACTTCCTGGTGGTCTGGGACTACATCCGCTACGCCCGCGAGCAGGGCATCCCGGTGGGACCGGGGCGCGGGTCGGCGGCCGGCTCCCTGGTGGCCTACGCCCTGGGAATCACCGCCCTCGATCCGGTCGAGCACGGCCTGCTGTTCGAGCGCTTCCTCAACCCGGAGCGCCGGTCGATGCCGGACATCGACACCGACTTCTGCATCGAGCGCCGCGGTGAAGTGATCGAGTACGTCACCGAGCGCTACGGCGCCGACAAGGTGGCCCAGATCATCACCTTCAACCGGATGACCTCGAAGGCGGTGCTCAAGGATGTGGCCCGCGTGCTCGACATCCCCTACGGCGACGCCGACCGCCTCGCCAAGCTGATCCCGGTGGTGCGCGGCAAGCCCGCCAAGCTCGCCGAGATGATCGGGCCCGAGTCGCCGGCGCCGGAATTCAGGCAGAAATACGAGAAGGATCCGGTGGTGCGCCGCTGGGTGGACATGGCGCGCCGGATCGAGGGCACCAACAAGACCTTCGGCGTCCATGCCGCCGGGGTGGTGATCGCCGCGGAGCCGCTTGATGAGCTGGTGCCGTTGCAGCGCAACAACGACGGCCAGGTCATCACCCAGTACTTCATGGAGGACGTGGAGGCGATGGGGCTGCTGAAGATGGACTTCCTCGGCCTCCGCAACCTCACGATGATCGAGAAGACGATCGATCTGGTCGAGCAGAACAGCGGCCAGCGCATCGATCCCGACGCCCTGCCCCCCCACGACGCCGCCACCTTCGCCCTGCTCGCCCGCGGTGATCTCGAGGGCATCTTCCAGCTCGAATCCAGCGGCATGCGCCAGATCGTGCGCGATCTCAAGCCCTCCTCCCTGGAGGACATCTCGTCGATCCTGGCCCTCTACCGCCCGGGTCCGCTCGATGCGGGCCTGATCCCGAAATTCATCAACCGCAAGCACGGCCGCGAAGCGATCGAGTTCGCCTGCCCGGCGCTGGAGCCGATCCTCGAGGAAACCTACGGGATCATGGTGTATCAGGAGCAGATCATGCGGATCGCCCAGGATCTGGCCGGCTATTCACTCGGAGAGGCCGACCTGCTGCGCCGGGCGATGGGCAAGAAGAAAGTGGCCGAGATGCAGAAGCACCGCCACCAGTTCGTGGAGGGGGCCACGGTTCGGGGCGTGAGTGCCACGGTGGCCGAAGCGCTGTTCGAGCAGATGGTGCTCTTCGCCGAATACTGCTTCAACAAGAGCCATTCCACCGCCTATGGCGCGGTCACCTATCAGACCGCCTATCTCAAGGCCCATTTCCCGGTCGCCTACATGGCCGCCCTGCTCACGGTGAATGCGGGCAGCACCGACAAGGTGCAGCGCTATATCGCCAACTGCCAGGCGATGGGCATCGAGGTGATGCCCCCCGATCTCAATGCCTCCGGCATCGACTTCACCCCCACCGGCGAGCGGATCCTCTTCGGCCTCTCGGCGGTGCGCAACCTCGGCGACGGCGCGATCCGCCAGCTGCTGGACAGCCGGGCCGCCGAGGGGCCCTTCTCCTCCCTGGCCGACCTCTGCGACCGCATCTCCTCCCAGCAGATGAACAGGCGGGCGCTGGAATCGCTGATCCATTCCGGGGCCCTCGATTCGCTCGAACCGAAGGCCAACCGGGCCCAGCTGATGGCCGACCTGGATCTGGTGCTCGACTGGGCCGGCTCCCGGGCCAGGGACCGGGCCAGTGGCCAGGGCAACCTGCTGGACCTGCTCGGCGCGGCCCCAGCCCAGGCGCCCGACGGCGTCCCTGGATCAGCCGATCACTCCACCGCCCCCAAGGCTGCCCCGGTGGCCGACTACCCCCCCAAGGAGAAACTGCGGCTGGAGAAGGAGCTGGTGGGCTTCTATCTGTCCGATCACCCGCTCCGGCAGCTGGCCCACCCGATCCGCCTGCTCTCGCCGATCGGCCTGGGCAGCCTGGAGGAGCAGGCCGACAAGGCCCGGATCAGCGTGGTGGCGATGGTGCCGGAGCTGCGCCAGGTCACCACCCGCAAGGGGGACCGCATGGCGGTGCTCCAGGTGGAAGACCTGAGCGGCACAGCCGAGGCGGTGGTCTTCCCGAAGACCTATGCACGCCTGTGCGATCACCTGATGGTGGATGCTCGGCTGCTGATCTGGGCCTCGGTGGATCGGCGCGACGACCGGGTGCAGCTGATCGTCGACGACTGCCGCGCCATTGATGACCTGGAGCTTCTGCTGGTGGAACTGCCGGCGGATCAGGCCAGCGACATCGCCGTGCAGCATCGGCTGCGGGAATGCCTGACCCGCCACCGGCCGGACCAGGACGAGGCGGGGGTGCGGGTGCCGGTCCTGGCCCTGATCCGCCGGCAGGGCGAAGCCCGTTACGTGCGGCTGGGCCACCAGTTCTGCGTGCGCGATGGCGGCGCGGCCCTGGGCACCCTCAGCCAGGCCTCGTTCAAGGCCCAGCTCCGTCCGGCCCTGCAGAGCGCCTGACGCTCAGCCCCCGTTGGCGCCGCCCTGGCGCATCGCCCGGATCGAGCCTCGCACCCGGCCCAGGTTGAGCCCGATCTGCTCCAGCCCCAGCAGGGATCCGGGCTGGGGTTCCCAGCTGGCCGAGAGCACCCCGTAGCTCAGCCCCAGCAGGCCCAGCAGGAAGCAGGCCCCGGAGGTGGCCAGGGTGAGGATCGGAGCGATCTCAAGCAGACCGCGGCTCACCAGCAGATAACTGGCGACGAAGACCCCCATGCCGAGCAGGGATGGACCGCCGGCGGCCACGGCGATGCGCCGGGCCATCCGGTTGGCCACCTCCGGAGGAATCACCTGGGATCCGTCGGCGGAGCGTCCCGCCGAGCCGGCGGACGTGGCCGCTGGCCGTTGCACCGCCGGCACGGACTGTCCGGATGGCTTCCTGACGCTCCGGCGTGAGGGGCGATCGGGTTGAAACGGCTGGGGCTTGGACCTGGACTTGGCCGCCATGGCGTGGCTCAGCCGCGGATGCCGAGCTTGGCGATCAGCTGGGCGTAGCGCTCCTCGCTCTGGGCGCGGAGATAGCCGAGCAATCGCTTGCGGCGCCCGATCATCTTGAGCAGACCCTGGCGGGAGGAGAAGTCGTGCTTGTTCTGCTGCAGGTGGCCGGTGAGCTGGCTCACCCGCTCGCTCAACATGGCCACCTGGACCTCCACGGAGCCGGTGTCGGTGCCGTGGGTCTGGTGGGTGTTGATCAGTTCCTGCTTCTTAGTGGTATCGAGCGGCATGCCGGCGTCGGGCCCTGACGGTGCAAACAGCCAACCTAACGCCTCAGCTGACCCCCGCTCAGGCGGCCGAGCGGGAGAGCCACAGCAGGCTCTCCCGCAGCCAGGGGTCAGGGCCGACGCTCGCCTCGAGGCCCTGCTGGCCCACCGCCCGCAGGGCCCGGCTGATCTCCAGCGGTTCATAGCCCAGGGCCGTGAGGGTGAGCTGCACCTCCTCACGGGTGGAGGGGTCCGGACCCGGATCCGTCCGGCCCTCGCCCGGGGCCTCCTTGAGGCCGAGCCGGTCGGCCCCGGTCCCGGCCCAGCCCCCGTCGAAGGACCCTCGGAACGCCTCGGCCAGCTTGCCGCGCAGCTCCACCGACAGCCGCTCGGCGGTGCGCTTGCCCACCCCGGGCGCCCGGGCGAGCAGCCGCAGATCGGCCCGCACGATGGCCCGCACCAGCTCTTCGGGGCTCATCGAGCCCAGCAGGGCGAGAGCCATCTGGGGGCCCACCCCGCTGACCGCCACCAGCAGCCGGAACAGATCCCGCTCGTGGCGCGCCCCGAAACCGAACAGGGTCCAGGCGTCCTCCCGGATCGCCTGATGGGTGTACAGGCTGAGCGGGCTGCCGGTCGGCGGGAGGCCTTCCCAGTGGCGCCGGGTGAGCTGCACCTCATAGCCCACTCCCTGACAGGCCAGCAACAGACCGCAGCGGTTGCCCTGCTGCCACGGCTCCGCCACATGGCCCTGCAGCCAGCCGATCATGGGGTTCATTCCGATGCGACCCATGGTGCCCGGTCCGCCAAGCCCCGCCAGTCCGCCCAGGTCCGACGCCCCCTCCAGCCGGAGGCCCCCCGTCGGTCGGATCTCCTCCCGGCTGGGGGGCCGGCTGGGGGGCCGGCTGGGGGCCCTGCTGGGGGGCCTCTTGCTGCCGTTGCTGCTGACGCTCGGCGGCTGTCAGGGCGCCGGTCAGCCGCCCCGGGGGGTGCTGCTGCAGGCCCTGGCTCTGCAGATCGATCTCACCCAGCGGGCCATCGCCGATGCCCTTGCCCTGGAGCCCCCCGGCGGCCGCCCCCAGGTGAGCCGGGTGCGGCTGGATGGGCAGGAGGCGGTGCGGATCGGAGAGGGCAGGGGTCTCCACCTCAGCGGCCGCTTTGACTGGCGGCTGGCGAACGATCCCTTCCAGGTGGACAGCCCCTTCGAGCTCTATCTGCTGCGGGGGGAACGGGGCGAGAGCTGGCGGCTGGCCAGGCCGGTCGGGGGCCCGGCCGCCAACGGCGGTCCAGATCGCGGCGAGGCGGCCGAATCCAGCCCGGAATGGCTGCTCGATCCCCTGCCGCTGCCGGGAGACCTCGCCTGATGGCCCGGGGCCTGCGGCGAACAGTCAGGAGCGACGGCCGTTGAGGCTGAGTACGGTCGCCGCCAGCACCAGGCCGGCGGCGAGCATCGTGTCGGGATCGAGCGGTTCCCGGAACCAGAGCAGACCCCAGAGAGCGGCCAGGGGCACCTGCACATAACTCATCGCCGTGGCGCGGCCCGCCGGCAACCCCAGCAGGCCCTTGGTGAGGGCCAGCTGGCCCAGCTGGGTGAACAGACCCACGCCCACCAGCCAGCCCAGCTCCGGGCCGGTGGGCAGCACCGGATGGAGCAGCACCGCCGGCAGGCTCAGCGGCAGCGCCAGCAACGGAAAGTAGAAGATGATCACCAGCGGGTGCTCGGTGCGCCCCAGAGCCCGCACACTCACGTAGGCCAGGGCGGAGAGCACGGCACCGGCCAGGGCGAACAACAGGGGGCCGGTGGGCAGCTGGGAGGCCGCTCCGCCGACCAGGGAGGGATCGACGAGCAGCGCCACCCCGAGCCAGCCCAGGACCACCGCCAGCACGACCCGGCCGCCCGGGCGCTCCCCCAGCAGGGGCCAGGCCAGCAGGGCCGTGACGGTGGGATGGAGGTACTGCAGCACCGTGGCCACCGCCAGGGGAAGGCCGGCGAGGGCGAGGTAGACGCAGTAGAGACCGGCCGTCCCGAGGGCGCCCCGCAGCACCAGCAGGCCGCGGCGCTGGCCCCAGGGGGAGAGGCCGGCGTGGCGGAGCATGGCGGCGCTCAGCGCCAGGCTCACCACGGCCCTGGCCAGCACCACCACATCCACCGGCAGGCGGCTGCCCACCGCCTTGACGCACACCCCCATCAGGCTGAAGGCCAGGGCGCTGGCCAGCATCCAGAGCGCGGCGCGGCGCTGCATGTGCCGATCCCGCCGTTCCCCTCCCCAGGCCTGGTGGTCTCCGGCAGAATGGGCGCCACCCAGACCCCACCGGTAGCGCCATCCCTTGAGCCAGTCCGCGCTCCAGCCCCGTCTCCACCCGCGCACGATCGAGGCCGTCAAGGAGCGTGCGGACATCGTTGACGTGGTGGGTGAGCACGTGGTGCTCAAGAAGAAAGGGCGGGAGTTCGTGGGGATCTGCCCCTTCCACGACGACAAGTCACCGTCGATGACCGTGTCGCCGGCCAAGCAGTTCTACTACTGCTTCTCGTGCGGCGCCGGCGGCAACGCGATCAAGTTCCTGATGGAGCTGCAGCGCACCAGCTTCAGCGAGGTGGTGCTGGATCTGGCCCGCCGATACCAGTTACCGGTCGAGACCGTCGACGGTCCCCAGCAGGAGCGGCTGCGGCGCCAGCTCTCGCACCGGGAGGCCCTGCTGCGGGCCCTCGCCCTGGCCTCCGGCTGGTTCCGCGCCCAGCTGCGCAGTCCCGAAGGGGCCGCCGCCCTCACCTACCTCAGGGAGCAGCGGGGCCTTGATGCGGGCACCATCGAGACCTTCGAGATCGGCTACGCCCCCAACCGCTGGGACGGTCTGCTCCGCCATCTCACCCAGGTGGAAGGTCTGCCCCCGGAGCGGCTCGAGGCCGCCGGGCTGGTGATCTCCCGCAAAGGGGGCGAGGGGGTCTACGACCGCTTCCGCCATCGGGTGATGGTGCCGATCAAGGACCGGCAGGGTCGGGTCATCGGCTTCGGCGGCCGCAGCCTCGACGGCGGCGAGCCGAAGTACCTCAACTCCCCGGAGACGGAGGTGTTCGAGAAGGGCCAGCACCTGTTCGGTCTGGACCGGGCCGCCGCCGCCATCCGCAAGGACGACCAGGCGGTGGTGGTGGAGGGCTACTTCGACGTGATCGCCCTCCACGCCGCCGGCATCACCAATGCGGTGGCGTCCCTGGGCACGGCCCTGAGCGGCCGGCAGATCACCCAGCTCTGCCGCTGCTGCGAGAGCAAGCGGCTCATCCTCAACTTCGACACCGACGCCGCCGGCGTGCGGGCGGCCCAGCGGGCGATCGGTGAGGTGGAACATCTGGCCCTCCAGGGCCAGCTGGAGCTCCGGGTGCTGCACCTGCCCGCCGGCAAGGACCCCGACGACTTCCTCAAGGAGCATGGGGCCGGCGAGTACCGCGCCCTGCTGGAGCAGGCACCGCTCTGGCTGGACTGGCAGATCGAGCAGGCTCTCGCCGGCAAGGATCTCAGCCGCGCCGACCAGTTCCAGCAGGCGGTTGCCGGCCTGGTGGCGCTGCTGGGCAAGCTGCCCCAGTCGGCGGTGCGCAGCCACTACCTCCAGCGGATGGCTGAACGGCTGGCCGGGGGCCAGGCGCGGCTGGCCCAGAAGCTGGAGGAGGACCTGCGTCAGCAGGTGAAGGGGGAGCGCTGGCATGGCCGCGCCAGCCGCTGGGAGCCGCCGGGGGCCATCGGGCTGCGCGAGCACGCCGAGGCGGAACTGCTGCGGCTCTACCTCCATGCCGGCCGCCATCGCCCCACGATCCGGCGGGAGCTCCGCCTGCGGGAGCTCGACGAGTTCGCCCTCTCCCATCACCGTCTCCTCTGGGCCACCATCGGCGCGATCGAGGAGGACAACCTCGGCGTCGGTCGGCTGGAGGCGATCAACCGCGGCAGCGATCCCGGTGACGATCTGGCCCGCATCGACCTGCCGCGTCTGCTCGGTGACCGGCTGCTGCTGGAGCCGAGCGACCTGCTCGATCGGCTCACCCCCCTGCTGGAGCCCAACGAGCTGCAGCGCATGGCCCTGGCCCAGCCCCTGCTGCAGCTGCGCGGCGCCACCGCCAGCCTGGAGCGTCAGCGGTGTCTGAAACGTTGTCGGCACCTGCTCGACGCCTGGGGCGCCCAGCGGCTCGAAACCCTGGAGCGCTGCATCGCCCGTCTGCTGGAGCCGGACGGCCAGCCTCCCGGGGCGACCCCAGCCGCGACCCCAGCCGCGACCCTGGACATGGAACCGCGCATCGACGCACTCTTCGCCGAACTCAACCGCGACGCCCTGCGCTTCCAGGAGCTGTACTACAGCGAACGCCGACACATCGGCGCCCTCGACCAGCAGCGCTGCGCCGGGCTGGCCGAAACCCTGCAGGCCCCGGCCGCCTAGCGCTTCCACACCAGGGTCCGCAGCCACCCCCTCCCAACTGCCACCATCCGCTCCTGACACGACAGGACGGGGATGACCAGCCCCAGCGGCGCCACCACGGCTCCGGACCCAGCTCCGGGAACAGCCCCGGCCACCGATCCCGATCCGGCGGGCCAGGCCGGCCCGCTCTGGCGACGCGCCTGGTATCCGGTGGCTTACCTGCGCGACCTCGATCCGACCCGCCCCGCCCCGTTCACCCTGCTGGAGGACGACCTGGTGCTCTGGTTCGACCGCCACGGTTCCCCCGGACCGGCCGGCGGCCGCTGGCGTGCCTTCAGCGACGCCTGCCCCCACCGGCTGGCCTCGCTCTCCGAGGGGCGGCTGAGTGGGGACGGCGAGCTGGAGTGCCCGTACCACGGCTGGACCTTCAACGGCACCGGGCAGTGCACCGCCATCCCCCAGGCCCAGGCGGGCCGCCGCCCCAGCGAGCGGCGGGCCCGTTGCCGCGCCTACGCCACGGCCGAGGGCCAGGGGATGCTGTTCGTCTTCGCCGGCGAGCCGGAAGACGCGGTCGCGGTGGCGCTGCCCCTGGTGCCGCAGATCGAGGAGGAGCCCGGCCGCTGGCTGGTGCAGGACACCTTCCGCGACCTCCCCTACGACGCCCTCACCCTGCTGGAGAACGTCCTCGACGTCAGCCACGTGCCCTTCACCCACCACGCCACGGTCGGGCGCCGCGAGACCGCCGGACCGGTGGAGCTGGAGGTCACCGAGGCTGGCCCCGCCGGGTTCAGCGGCGTCTGGCGGGAGGGGCCCAGACAGGGCAAGCTCGGCACCCAGTTCAGCCGCTTCGACGGCCCGTGCCTGATGTGGCACGACCTCACCGCCCCCGGCTTCGCCCGCATCCTGACCGTGGTCTACGCCACACCGATCCGCAAGGGGGAGTGCCGGCTGTTCGCCCGTTTCCCCTTCCGCTTCGACTCCCCCTGGCCGGGCCGGCTGCTGCGGCTGCGGCCCCAGTGGCTGCAGCACCTCGGCAACCATGTGGTGCTCGAGGACGATCAGATCTTCCTGCATGCCCAGGAGCGGGCCCTGCAGGAGCGTGGCGGCAGCCCGGCGGTGGCCCGGGCCTTCCACCTGGCCACCGGCGCCGACGGCTACGTGCAGGCCCTGCACCAGTGGGTGACCCAACACGCCGGCGAACCCTTTCCCGGTGCGCCCCTGCCGCCGCCGCTCGACCGCACCCGGCTGGTGGAGCGCCTCGAGAGCCATACCCGCCACTGCCGCAGCTGCTCGGGGGCCCTGGCCACGATCCGGCGCTGGCGGCCGCTGCTGCCGCCGCTGGCCTGGCTGGCCCTGCTGGCGATCGCCTGGTTCCACACCGGTTGGGCCCTGGCGGTGGGAGGGGCCATCGCCCTGGCGGCCTGGGCGCTCCAGCGGCGGCTGGAGGGCTGGGAGCAGCAGCTCCTGGCCGGCAGCGACCGGCCACCGCGCAACCGCCGGTAGGGGAACGATCGTCCGCGCCACCCCGGTTCAGCCGCTGTGCACCACGGGGATGTCGCCCAGGCGGGTGGTGGCGGCGCGCGACAGCCGCTGGCGCTTCATCGCCCAGGCGGGCTGGAGGCCGCAGGCGGCCCACTGCACGGTGCCGCGGCCGTAGCGGCGGTTGAGGCCGTCGATCGTGGCCATCAGCACCGCGCGACGGCGCTGGTCGGCCTCGGACAGGGGCGCGAACAGATGGTGCTGCAACTGCTCCAGCGGCTGCAGGTTCTGCAGCAGCACACCGGCCTTCTGCAGCGGCTTGTGGGGCCGGAACAGACGCTCGGCCAGGGGCAGGGCGGCGGCCAGCAGCACGGCGGTGTCGTGGCTGGCCAGCGGCAGCGACACGGTGGCGGCATTGGCGTAGAAGCGGGTGCCGTTGAACGGGCTGCTGCGCACGAACACCGTGATCGTGTCGGTGCGCTGGCGCTGGCGGCGCAGCTTCTCGGCGGCGCGGCTGAGGTAGGTGGCGACCGCCTCCCGCAGCTGGGAGAGCTCGCGGATCGGCTCACTGAAGCTGCAGCTGACGCAGGTTTCACGCTTGGCCGGCGCCACGCTCTGCAGCGGCAGGCAACCGCGGCCGCGCAGCTCCTGCTGCAGCCGCAATCCCACCACGCCCGCCCTGGAGCGCAGCTCCCCACTGGCCATCTCGCGCAGCTGGAGCGCATTGGCCACGCCCCGCAGGCGGCACCAGCGCGAGAGCTGGCGGCCGATCCCCCAGACGTCCTCGATCGGCACCAGCTCCAGCCAGGGCGCCGGATCGGGCACGGCCCCCAGATCGAACACCCCCTCCGCCGGTGCCGGCGAACCCGCCACCGCCCCCAGCGGCGGCCGCTTGGCCAGCCGGTTGGCCAGCTTGGCCAGGGCCTTGGAGGGGGCGATGCCGACGGCGATCGGCAGTCCCAGGTGGCGCCGCACCTGCCGGCGCAGGGCCTGGCCCCAGGCGGTGAGATCCCCGGCAGCCGGGCGGTGCAGCCGGCCGAAGGCCTCGTCGATCGAATAGATCTCCAGCTCCTCCACCCAGGGCTCGAGGGTGTTCATCAGCCGCTGGCTCATGTCGGCGTAGAGGGCGTAGTTGGAACTGCGCACCAGCACGCCCAGCTGCTCCAGCTGGCGCCGCACCTGGAAGTAGGGGCGGCCCATGGGAATACCGAGGGCGCGGGCCTCGGCGCTGCGGGCCACGATGCAGCCGTCGTTGTTGGAGAGCACCACCAGCGGCTGGCCGATCAGGGCAGGATCGAGGGCCGCCTCGCACGAGGCATAGAAGTTGTTGCCGTCGATCAGCACGGTGGCCTGGGGCATCGGCGGCTCAGAGCGAATGGATCACGTGGATGGCCACGCCCCAGAGCCGGGTGTCGTCGTCGTCGCTGAGCTCGAGCGGCGGATAGGCCGGATGGGCCGCCTCCAGGCACCAGCGGCCGCGCTGCAGCACCAGCCGCTTGAGGGTGAAGCCCCCGTCCAGCACCGCCACCACGATGCGGCCCGGGCGGGGTTCGACGCTGCGGTCGACGATGAGGAGATCACCGTGGTGGATGCCGGCGCCGGTCATCGAATCACCGCTGACGCGCAGGAAGAAGGTGCTGCTGGGGTGACGGATCAGCTGCTCGTTGAGATCGATGCCCACCTCCACGTAGTCGGCGGCGGGGGAGGGGAAGCCGGCCGCCACCGACTCGGTCGCCAGGGGCAGCCGCACGGCACGCCGCTGGAGCCGCAGCGGACCGAGCGGCTCCGGCGCCAGCGGCGGGACCCGGTCGGCACGGCGTTCGACGGACACGGGGCGACCCCAGACAGGGGGCCAGGTTAGTGCACTTGTACTAGCAGCGGAAAGCGGCGGGCCGGACTCCTAGGTTCGGAGGCCCGTTCGGCCCTTCGGTCGCGATGCGCATCGCCATCTCAGGATCCCACTCCCTGGGAAAATCCACCGTCGTCAACGACTGGGTGGCGGCGCATCCGAGCTATCGACGGGAGGACGAGCCCTACCGCGTTCTTGGCCTGCGGGGACCCTACGAGATCCGGTTCCGCGAGGCCTCCACCAGACTTCACAATGGTCTGCAGATGTACTACAACATCGGCCGACTTCATCGCTACAGCAGCCCGGCGGACCGGGTGATCTTCGACAGGTCTCCGGTCGATTACCTGGCCTACTCGCAATACACAGCCAATCAGAACAGCACTGACATCGATGCGGACTTCGTGCTCTCCATGGTGCCCGCCGTCAGGGAATCGCTCGATCACCTCGACATCCTGGCCTTCGTGCCCCGCTCGGACGACTGGCCCGTGGCCATGGAGGACGATGGCATCCGGCCGGTGGATGAGGCCTACCGCGATGAGGTGGACAGCCTCTTCAAGGAGATCTATCGCCACGGCCGCTTCGGCGTGATGCCGGAGCGGCGGGCTCCGCAGCTGATCGAACTCTGGGGGCCAGCCCCGCAGCGCCTGGAGCAGCTGCAGGCGGCGATCGATGCGCTGCAGGGGGCGGCGGCGGACCGGGAGGGGCTCCGCCGGCGGGACGCTCAGTCGTCGTCGTCATCCTCCAGCAGCAACTGATGGAATTCGCTGTACAGCTCCTGATGCTCAGCGGCGGCGGAGCGCCCGGGCGGAACGGCGGACCGCTGGCCCCGGAGCGGCCCCTGCCGCCGTGAGGATGGGGGCGAAGCGGGGGCCGGCGGCACGGCGGCGGCCGAACCTCGCGGGGGAAGCGGGCCGGAATCCTGCGGTTGACCAGGCTCGCGGCGGCGGCGCTGGCGGCGCTGATCCTCCAGCGCCTGCAGGCGCTGGAGCAGGTGGGGCGGGACACGGCCATCGGGGCTGGCCTTGATCAGCTCATGGAACAACTGATCCGGATCGGTTGTGACCTCCAGGGGATGCAGGCGCTGGCCGGAGCCATCGGGGGCCGGGGCCGGGGCCGGAGCCGAAGGCGGGGGCGCGGGGAGGGGCTGGGGCAGGCGTCGCCCCAGCTCCTTCAGGCGCTCCAGGCTGTGGGCATCGAAGCTCATGGGCCGGCGGGCTGGAGGATCACGACCTCGGGGTCGTCAGGCGCACCCGAGGGTCTCGCGGGTGAGCCGGCCGGTGACCGGATTGGTGCCGCTGGCCATGGCGCAGAGCTTGGTGAGCACATCGGGGCGCAGCGGCACGTTGGTGAAATCGGCCCCGTCGATCGCCACGTCCTCGAACCGGGTGTTGAACGCGAAGGCGTCCTCCAGCACGGCGTCGCGTAGATCGGTGCCCTCCAGCACGGCCGAATCCAGGGTGGCCTCCCGCAGATCGGCGCCGCGCAGGTTGGCGTCCTGGAGCTTGGCCCCGAACAGACTGGCGTTGCGCAGATCGGCCCGGGAGAGATCGGCGTCGCGCAGGTTGGTGAGATTGAAGGTGACACCGCGCAGGTTGCTGCCGTGGAAGTCAGCACCGATCAGCACCTGTTTGGCGTAGTCCATGGCGGCATCGGCCGGGGGAGCTGCCAGCGGCAGGGCACCGGCCAGCAGCAGCAGGGCGCACAGGCCGGACATCAGCGAACGCAGCAGGACAGCCATGGCTTCAGTGCGACACAAGGGGAACCTTAGGGACAGTCGAGCGGCACTCCGATGGCTCCGCGCACACCGCAACGGGTCCGCAGCCGCACCGCCATCCCCGGCCGCTGGGCGGAGCAACGGGCACTGCGGCTGCTGCGGGAGCGGGGCTGGAGGCTGCACTCGCGGCACTGGAGCTGCCGCTGGGGGGAACTGGATCTGGTGCTCACCAAACCGGGGCGGCTGCTGCTGGTGGAGGTGAAGGGGCGGCGCCGCTGCGGACCGGATGGCTGGGGGACGGCCGCCGTGGGGTTGGCCAAACGGTGGAAGCTGGCGCGGGCCTGGGCCTGCTGGATGGCGGCCCATCCGAGCTGGGCCGAGCTGCCGTTGGAGACGGTCTGTGCCCTGGTGCCCCTGCCTCCGGCGCCGGGACCGGTGCGCTGGCTGCGGCTCGAGGGGCCGCTCCAGGATCAGGGGGCCGGCTGAGATCAGGGGATGGGGGGCGACCCGGACGGCGGGGCCGGTCCGGACGGGGCGGGTGGAGCCGGCTGGAACTCGATGGTGCAACGGTGGCGGTAGTTGCTCATGCCGACCATCAGTTCCTGGCAGCGGGTCGCCGTGATGGTGGCCCCGGGCGGCAGCTGCTGCCGGGCGCGCTGCAGGGCGTTGCCGCGATCCCAGACCGAATCGGCGCTGACGCTGCCGGCCTGGGCCGGAGCCAGCCCCATCCCCGCGGCCAGGGCGAGCAGGGGGGCAGTGAGGCGGGCGGAACGCATGGCCGGCAGATCAGGGGCTCCCCCGCTCTAGCCAGGGATGGGTCTGGCGCGCGGGCAGGCTGGGGGCTCCCTCCGTCCACGCCCATGACCTTCGGGGCCCACCGCGCCCGCAAACGCTTCGGCCAGCACTGGCTCACCGACACGGCCGTGCTCGATCGCATCGTGGCGGCGGCGGGGATCGAGGCATCCGAGACCGTGCTGGAAGTGGGTCCGGGCCGCGGCGCCCTGACTGAGCGGCTGCTGGCCACGCCCCTGGCCGCCCTGCGCACGGTGGAGCTCGACCGCGACCTGGTGGCGGGTCTGGAGAGGCGCTTCGGTGCCGACCCCCGCTTCCATCTGCTCGCCGGCGACGTGCTCACGATCGAGCTGCCCGCCGCCGACAAGGTCGTGGCCAACATCCCTTACAACATCACCGGTCCCCTGCTGGAACGCCTGGTGGGACGTCTGGACCGGCCCGCCGCCCGTCCCTACCGGCGGCTGGTGCTGCTGGTGCAGCGGGAAGTGGGGGAGCGGATCCGCTCCAAGGCCGGCAGCAGCGCCTTCAGCGCCCTGAGTGTGCGGATGCAGCTGCTGGCGCGCTGCCACACGGTCTGCCCGGTGCCACCCCGTGCCTTCCAGCCGCCGCCGAAGGTGCATTCGGAGGTGATCCTGCTCGAACCCCTGGCGCCGGAGCAGCGGCTGGAGCCGGAGCTGGCCGCAGGGATCGAACGTCTGCTGAAGCGCTGCTTCGCCTCCCGACGCAAGATGCTGCGCAACACCCTGGCGGGCCTGCTGCCCCCCGGGGAGCTGGCGGCGCGGGCCGCCGCGGCCGGTATCAGCCTGCAGCAGCGGCCCCAGGAGCTGGCAGCTGAGCGCTGGGTGGCCCTGGCCGAGCGGCTCGGCGAGGCCACCGGCTTGAATCGGGCCGAGGCCGGGCCGACCTGATCCGGGTCGATCGGCCCGGTCCACGCTCCAGCACCCGCCACCAGCCCAACCCACCCGCGAGCCCGTCCATGGTCAATCCGAGCGGACCCGAACGGAGTGGATCGGAACACCCGAGGAACGAACCGGACGGGTCGCCGGAAATCCTGGTGGAGGCCCCGGCCAAGATCAACCTGCACCTGGAGGTGCTCGGCCTGCGGGACGACGGCTTTCACGAGCTGGCGATGCTGATGCAGAGCCTGGATCTGGCCGACCGTCTCCGGCTGCGCCGCCGCGACGACGGCGGGATCAGCCTGGACTGCGACCAACCCGGGCTGCCCACCGACGGCGGCAATCTGATCGTGCGGGCGGCCGAGGCCCTGCGGCGCCATGGGGGGCGGCCGGAGCTGGGGGCCGCGATCGTCCTGGAGAAGACCATCCCGATCGGCGCGGGGCTGGCCGGCGGCTCCAGCGATGCCGCCGCCGCCCTGCTGGGCCTGAACGCCCTCTGGGAGCTGGATCTGGAGCCGGAGAGCCTGGCCGGGCTGGCGGCGGAGCTGGGCTCGGACGTGCCCTTTTTCCTGGAGGGGGGCAGCCGGCTCTGTTTCGGTCGGGGCGAGCGCCTCGAGCCGGCCGGGCTGGGGGATGGCCCGCGCCTGGCCGCTCCGGAGACCTCGGGGGAGCTGGCGGTGCTGCTGATCAAGCATCCGGCCGCCAGCGTGTCCACCCCCTGGGCCTATGGCCGCTGCCGTGACCTGCGGGGAGACTTCTATCTGGAGCGGGAGGAGGACTTCGAGCAACGGCGGCAGGCTCTGCGGCAGGGCCCGCTGCTGGCGGCCCTGCGGGGGGAGCGGGCCCTGCCGCCCCTGCGCAACGACCTGCAGGGGGTGGTGGAGCCGGACCAGGCCAGCGTGGGGGAGGGACTGGATCTGCTGCGGAGCGCCCCGGGGCAGCTGGGGGTGGCGATGAGCGGCTCCGGTCCGAGCCTGTATGCCCTCTTCGCGGAGCTGGAGGCGGCCGAGGCGGCCCGCCGGCGGCTGCAGAGCGCCCTGACGGCGGCAGGGTTCCACGCCTGGTGCTGCCGCTGCAGCAGCATGGGGGCCAGGATCATCTGCCCCCCGCCGGCCCGATGAGCGAGCCCGACAACGCCACGGCCCGGCCGGAGACCACCGGACGCCCGGCACCGGAGGCCCATCCGGAGGCTGGCGCCCCCCCCCGCAAGGGACCGCTCAGCTTCCTCTCGGGAGCCCTCACCAGCGGGGCGCTGGCCTGGATCTGCCTGCAGCTGAGCGGGCGGGTGCTGGGCTGGTACGCGCTCCACCCGCCCCACTACAGCAAGCCGATCGCCCAGAGCATCGGCACGGCGGTGAAGACCCTGGTGGTGGGCATGAGCTTCCTGGCCACCTTCAGCTTCGCCTTCGTGGCGCTCGGGCTGGCGCTGGTGTTCGTTCGCAGCCTGCTGCCGGGCAGGACCGGAGAACCCTCCTAGGCTCTGCCCAGAGGCTTTCCGCCATGACCCCCCACGACCTCGGCCTGCTGGCCCTGCTGCTCTCGCCGGGCATGCTGCTCTCGGTTCTGCTGCTGGCCACCTTCGCGGCCGGAGGCTGATCGGGGCGGCCCAGCCGTGGCCTGAGATAAGTTGGCCGCTCCACCGGCAGCCGCCGGCTCCGCACACCGCCCGTGGCCGAGACCCTCCTGTTCAACGCCCTGCGTGACGCCATCGACGAGGAGATGGAGCGGGACCCGACCGTCTGCGTGATCGGCGAGGACGTCGGCCAGTACGGCGGCTCCTACAAGGTCACCAAGGATCTCTACGAGAAATACGGCGAGCTGCGGGTGCTCGACACCCCGATCGCCGAGAACAGCTTCACCGGCATGGCCGTCGGCGCCGCGATGACGGGGCTGCGCCCGATCGTGGAGGGCATGAACATGGGATTCCTGCTGCTGGCCTTCAACCAGATCTCCAACAACATGGGCATGCTCCGCTACACCAGCGGCGGCAACTACACCATTCCCACGGTGGTCCGCGGCCCCGGCGGGGTGGGACGCCAGCTGGGGGCGGAGCACAGCCAGCGGCTGGAGGCCTACTTCCACGCGGTGCCCGGCATCAAGATCGTGGCGGTGAGCACCCCCACCAATGCCAAGGGCCTGATGAAGGCGGCCATCCGGGACAACAATCCTGTCCTCTTCTTCGAGCACGTGCTGCTCTACAACCTCAGCGAGGAACTCCCCCAGGGCGACTACATCTGCGCCCTTGATCAGGCGGAAGTGGTGCGTGAAGGCAAGGACGTCACGATCCTCACCTACTCCCGCATGCGGCACCACTGCCTCAAGGCGGTGCAGCAGCTCGAAGCCAATGGAGTGGACGTGGAACTGATCGATCTGATCAGCCTCAAACCCTTCGATCTCGACACCATCGTGCGCTCGGTCCGCAAGACCCACCGGGTGCTGGTGGTGGAGGAATGCATGAAGACCGGCGGCATCGGCGCTGAACTGATCGCCCTGATCACCGAGCACTGTTTCGACGACCTCGACGCCCGCCCGGTGCGGCTCTCCAGCCAGGACATCCCGACCCCCTACAACGGCTCGCTCGAGAATCTCACGATCATTCAGCCCCACCAGATCGTGGCCGCCGCCAGCGGGCTCAAGGCAGGCACGATCTGAGATGGCACGACCTCAGGGGTTCTTCGCCCTGATCCTGGCGCTGGCGATCGCCTCCGCAGCCGTGCTGATGAGTTTTCCGCTCCAGCTCGGCCTCGATCTGCGCGGTGGCAGCCAGCTCACCCTGCAGGTGCTGCCCGCCGGCAGCATCAAGGCCGTGGAGAGGGAGCAGCTGGAGGCCGTCAAGGAGGTGCTCGATCGCCGCGTCAACGGCCTCGGGGTGGCCGAATCGACCCTGCAGACCGTCGGGGACGACCAGTTGGTGCTCCAGCTGCCCGGCGAGCAGGATCCCAGCCGGGCCGCCAAGGTGTTCGGCACCACGGCCCTGCTGGAGTTCCGGGCCCAGAGGCCCGGAACTGAACAGGAGATGCAGGGACTGCTGCGCCTGAAGCGACAGGCCACCGCCGTGCTCAATCAGGTGGAGAGCCGCCCAGGCTCCCGGGACGATGCCACCGCTCCGGGTGATCCGCCCGCCCCTCCGGCCCCGGGCTTCGAGCCCGAGGAACTGGGCCGGATCCTCCAGGACCTGGGCGTTCCGGTGGTGGCGGGCGCCGGTGAGGCCGAGCAGCTGACGGCCCTGCTGGAGGCGGTGAACCGCCGGGTGGTGGCCCTCTATGAACCTGCCACGCTCACTGGCAAGGATCTGGTCACGGCCGGCCGGCAGCAGCAGCAGACCGGCAGCGGCTGGGACGTGACCCTCAATTTCAACCGCGAGGGGGCCGAGGGCTTCGCCGAACTGACCCGCTCGATCGCCGGCAGCGGGCGCCTGCTGGGCATCGTGCTCGACGGCCGCTCGATCAGTGAGGCCAGCGTCGGCCAGGAGTTCGCCGTGGCGGGCATCACCGGTGGGGCCGCCAGCATCACCGGCAACTTCAGCGCCGAGGAGGCCCGGGATCTGGAGGTGCAGCTGCGGGGCGGCTCCCTGCCCCTGCCGGTGAAGATCGTGGAGGTGCGCACCGTCGGCCCCTCCCTGGGGGCCGAGAACATCCGCAGCAGCCTGGTCGCCGCCCTGGCCGGCCTGGCGCTGGTGGGGGTGTTCATGGTGGTGATCTACCGGCTGCCCGGTGCCATCGCCGTGCTGGCCCTCAGTCTCTACACCCTGTTCAACCTGGCGCTCTACGCGCTGATCCCGGTCACCCTCACCCTGCCGGGCATCGCCGGCTTCATCCTCTCGATCGGGATGGCGGTGGACGCCAACGTACTGATCTTCGAGCGGGTGAAGGAGGAACTGCGCTCCGGCACCACCTTGATCCGCTCGATCGACGCCGGCTTCTCGCTCGCCTTCTCGTCCATTCTTGATGGTCACCTCACCGGCCTGATCAGCTGTGTGGCCCTGTTCAGCCTGGGGACCGGCCTGGTCAAGGGATTCGCCGTCACCCTGGGCATCGGGCTGCTGCTGAGTCTCTTCACGGCCCTCACCTGCACCCGCTCGCTGCTGCGCCTGTTGATGACCTATCCGAACCTGCGACGACCGACCTACTTTCTGCCCGACCGCGAGCGGCCCTCACCGGCAGCCTGAGTTTCCATGACCCTCACCCCCAGCGGGTTGCCCACGGCCGCGGCGATCCGCTTCTTCCGCATCACCCGCTACCGGCGCCTGGCCTGGTGGGGCTCCGTCCTGGCCTGCCTGCTGAGTCTGCTGGGGATGGCGCTCTGCTGGCTCAACCCGGCGATCGCGGCCCCGTTCCGGCTCGGCCTCGATTTCACCGGAGGCACCCGCATCCAGCTTGAGCGGGACTGCGGCGACGCCTGCGACAGGCTCGACAGCCCCGCGGTGACGCGGGCCCTGGCCGCCATCCGCCTGCCGGAAGCCGATGGGGAGCCGGCCCCGTCGATCCAACGGGCTCCGGTCCAGGTGCTGGATGCCGGACGCTCCCTCGACCTCCGCCTGCCCGGACTCAGTGCCGAGCAGGGCAGCGCCCTGATCGAGCAGCTCTCGGCTCCGATCGGTCCGTTCCGGAGTGGGGGCACTTCGGTGGAAACCATCGGCCCCACCCTGGGCGCCCGGCTGCTGCGCAGCAGCCTGATCTCGCTGCTGGTGAGCTTCGTCGCCATCGCCGCCTACATCACCTTCCGCTACGACCGCCTGTTCGCCTTCCTGGCCATCCTCTGCCTCGGCCACGACGTGCTGATCACCTCCGGGCTGTTCGCCTGGCTGGGGCTGCTGCGGGGGGTCGAAGTGGATTCCCTCTTCGCCGTCTCCCTGATCACCGTGGCGGGCTATTCGGTCAACGACACGGTGGTGGTGTTCGACCGGATCCGGGAGCAGAAGTCCCTGCTGGCCACCCTCCCGTTCAGCGACCAGGTGGACGTGGCCGTCGACGCCACCCTCACCCGCTCGCTCTACACCTCCCTCACGACCCTGCTGCCCCTGCTCGGGATCCTGTTCTTCGGAGGCTCGAGTCTCTTCTGGTTCGCCATGGCCCTGACGGTGGGCATCAGCGTCGGCAGCTGGTCGAGCATCGGCATCGCCCCCACCCTGCTGCCCCTGCTGAGCGGCAGCGGGTTCGCCAGCCGCCGGCGGGACAGCGATCGGGCCGAGGCCGCCGGCAGCACCGGATGAAGGGGTTTTCCCTCATCCCGCTGCTGCTGGTGGTGCTGGCCGTGGCCGATCTGCGCGGGGAGCTCCGTCTGCTGAGCGATCACTTCACCTGGTCTTCGCTGGGGACGGCCCTGCAGCAGCATCCCCTGGCCGTGGCGGTGCTCCTGCTGACCCCCAGCCTGGTGCGCCGCTATCGCTGATCGCCAGACCCTCAGCTCCAGCGGTCCATGACCTGCTCCACCAGCACCCGCTGACAGACCACCTGCAGCACCACCACCAGTGGCAGGGCCAGCAGCACCCCCGGCAGACCCAGCAGGGTGCCGAGACTGAGCTGGGCCATCAGGGCCACCGTGGGCAGCAGATTCACGGTGCGACTCAGCAGCAGGGGAGTGAGCACGAACGCTTCGGCGTTCTGCAGCAGCAGCCTCAGGATCAGCACCTGCAGCACCTTGCCGGGGGAGACGAGCAAGGCCATCGCCAGGGGCAGCAGCGTGGCCACGGTGGGACCGATCGTGGGCACGAAGGTGAGCAGGCCGCAGACGAGGCCGCTCAACAGCGCCAGCGGCACCCGCAGGATGGCCAGCCCGGCCCAGGTGAACAGGAACACCATGACCGCCGAGACCGTCATCCCGGCCAGCCAGCCGCCCAACGCCTGGCGGCCGTCGTGGAGGAGCGCCTGCATCGACTCCCGCCAGAAGCGCGGTGTGGCGGCCAGCACCAGGCGCTGGTGGGGGCGTGGATCGAGGGCCAGCAGCACGGCCAGTAGCCCCATCAGCAGCAGCTGGACCGTGGAGTTGGCGGCGCCTCCCGCCACGCCCAGCAGCTGACCGCCGAGGGGCTGGAGCTGGTCCCAGGTGGCCCGCTCCATCAAGCGCTGCTCCAGGCTGCGGAAGGCCTCCGAGCCGCCGCCCAGCTCCCCCAGCCGCTCAACCAGCTCCGGCAACAGCAGGGCGAGTTGATGGGTCTGCTGAATCAGCTCCGGCAGCAGCAGCTCCCCCACCTTCCAGCCCACGAGCAGCAGGGCGACGAGCACCATGGCCAGCGACGCCGGCCGGTTCAGGGGCAGCCGGCTCCGCAGGGCCGTGACGGGGACATCGAGGGCGACCGCCAGCACCACGGCTCCAAACAGCACCAGCAGGGCCCAGCGCAGCTCCCAGACCAACAGACCGAGCACGACGAGCGCGAGGCTCCCGAGCAGGGCGCGGCCGTTCATGGGGCGATTCGCTGTCGGGTCCAGGGGTCAAGGATGTCGTGAATCAGCATCTCGCGCACGATCACCTGCAGGCAGACCGCCATCGGCAGGGCCAGCAGGAGGCCCAGCGGCCCGAACACCACCGTGAACAGGAACTGGGCGGTGAGCGTGAGGCCCGGGAGCAGGCGCAGCTGGGCATGCATCACCGACGGAGTGATGACGTAGCTCTCGAGGTTCTGCACCACGACGTAGAGCCCGAGCACCGCCACCGCCTTCCAGGGAGCCTCCAGCAACGCCACCGACATCGGGAAGATCGTGCTGAGGGTGGGGCCCACGTTGGGGATCACGTTGAGCAGCCCGGCCAGCAGCGCATTGGCCACCACCAGCTTGACGCCGAGCAGGGAGAGTCCGATGCCCGCGAGCAGGGCCACGCAGACCGAGCTGATCAACACCCCCACCATCCAGTCACTGAGGGCGGCGCCGCAGAGCTCCAGCACCCGCCGGAAGCGGCGGCGGTAGAAGGACGGCGCCAGCAGCACCAGCACCTCGCGATAGGCGGTGGGCTGCACCGCCACCATCAGGCTCACGGCCAGCACGAAGATCAGCTGGAGCGTGCCGCTTCCCAGGTTGCCGGCCAGGCCCAGCAAGCGCAGGGCACCCCCCCCCAGCCCCGTGGCCAGGGCGGCCGATCCGGCCCCGGCCTCCGGCCAGAGCTGCGGCAGCCAGGAGAGCGATCCATCCTGGCGGCCGTAGAGCGCCTGGCTGGCCTGGGAGAGAACCCCCCGGGCCAGATCGAGCAGCAGCTCCGCAGCCGCCGGCAGCTTGGCGATCAACTGGGTGAACTGCTGGACAAAGGGGGGGATGAGCACCGTGGCCCCCACCACGACCACCACCAGAACGCCCACCAGACTGACCAGCAGCGCCAGGGGGCGGGTGCAGCCGAGGCGGCGCCGCACCACCCCCACCAGGGTGCAGAGCGCCATCGCCAGCACGATCGCCGCGAACACCTGGATCACGACACCCCGCAGGCTCCAGAGCAGCGCGACGGCCGCGAGGACGGCCGCCAGTCCCAGCCAGTTGCCGAACTTCAAGCCTCCGCCTGCTCTCCGGAGCCGGCAGGGTCCCCATCCGGGGCGGAGGCGTCCCCATCCTGGCCGGCGAAGCCGAGGCCATGCCCCTCGGCATAGCGCTGGGCGAAGCGCATGAACCGCTCGAAATCCGCCTCCGTCTTCCAGGTGTAGGTGGCCTCGATCGCACTGGCCCGGCCATTGACGAAACGGGCCTTCACTTCACGGCTGACCAGTTCCCCCTCCTCATCGAGCAGAAACATGCCGGTGATATCCCCCATGGCCTCCGGTGCCAGGGCCTCGGGTTCCTCGAACACGAACAGCGCCTGTCCGGTGCGGCCGTCGCGCGAGCGGGTGAGGCGGATATCCGGAACCACGGGCTCATCCACCCCGCGAAAGAACTGAATGGCCGTCATTCGGAGGGGATCGAAAGTCCGATCCTAGGCAGAGCCCCCGACCCCGCCCCAAGGGGGGGGTTGATGGAGTCGTGATCGATCAGCCGGGTGGCGGCCGTGGCCTCGTCCCAGTCCGAAAGGTCCACGGACCCGGCCGCCGTCCCGGACGATCCCGTTCCCCGCTGCCGCTGCAGCTCGTGGTCGTAGCAGCGGTCGTAGTAGTCGAGCATCTGGCGGCAGGCCCCGCTCCAGTCGGAGCGATCGAGCGCGGCCAGGGCGGCGGTGGTGCGCTCCGGCCCCAGCCGTCTCCCGATCCGGCGGGTCGCCTCCGCCAGAGCGGCCGGATCCTGGGAGCCGTACACCGCCACCAGCCGCCGCAGCCGCTCCTCGAGGGGTCGACGGATCTCCAGGACGGGGGCGGCCTGCATGCGGCGCCAGAGACCGGCCGGAATCCGGCAACGGCCCACCTGGGCGCTCTCGGCCTCCAGCCAGATCGCCCCGGCCCCCTCCTGCTCCTCCAAGGACGCCGCCAGCAGGTTCTCGAACTGTTCGGTCGTGGGCTGGGGCGGCTGACCCAGGCCGCCAAAGCTGCTGCCTCGATGCCGGGCCAGGCCCTCAAGATCAACGACGGGGACCCCCCGTCGGGCCAGCTCGAGCAGCAGATCGGTCTTGCCCGTGCCGGTGCGCCCGCCCAGCAGACGCAGGGGCCAGGGCCGCTCGAAGCAGGCCAGAACCCAATGGCGGTAGGCCTTGTAGCCACCCTCCAGCACCAGGGTGGGCAGGGAGAGGGTGCCGGCCAGCCAGGCCAGGCTGTCGGAGCGCAGGCCGCCGCGCAGGCAGTGAAGCCGCAGCGGCTCTCCGCCGCCAGCGGCGTGGTGGCGAACGAGGTCCTCGGCGAAGCCGGCAAGCCTGGGCCCCACCAGCTCCAGGCCGAGACGCACCGCCGCCTGGTGCCCCAGCTGGCGGTAGGTGGTGCCGACCGCCGCCCGGTCGTCGTCGCTGAACAGCGGCAGGTTGCCGGCTGTGGGGATGTGTCCCCGGGCGAACTCGGAGGGGCTGCGCACGTCCAGCAGCGGTCCCGGGCGGCGCAGAAAGCTCTCGATCGCCAGCCGCGACACCATGCTCGCTCCAGGCGGACCTGCCCTGACATAGTGGGCCCACGACGGCTCTGGCCCGCCGACCATCATGCTTTCCGGTCCATCCGCCTCTGCCACGGTCATCAGCGCCGAAGAGCTGCTGGAACGGTTCCTCACCAGCTCCCCGCGGCAGCGCCGTGGCCTGCTCCCCCAGTTCGACAGCCGCTGTCACGAGCTGAGGCCGCTGCTGTCCCAGGCCCTCGACGGCCTCGATCCCCGCGGCGACGACTGGGTGGCGGGCCTGCTGATCCAGGGGTTGCTCAGCCGCCAGGACGCCCTCAGTGAGGCCCTGCTGGTCCAGAATCCACGGGGCTGGCTCGAGGTGGCCAGCCCCGCAGGACTCGATCACGGCCCCCTGCAGGACGCCCTGGCCCGACGCCAGTTCCAGCTGGCCGATCGGATCACCAGCGAAAGCCTGCGGCACCTGGCCGGTGCGGGGGCGCTCCAGCGTGGCTATGTCTATTACAGCGAGGTGGCTCCGATCGCCGCCCAGGATCTCGAGAGCCTCGATCGGCTCTGGACCTGTTATTCCAGGGGCCGGTTCGGATTTTCCGTCCAGGCCCGCCTGCTGCGGGCCTGTGGGGGCCGCTGGGAACGGCTCTGGCCCCGGCTGGGCTGGAAGCGGGATGGCATCTGGACCCGCTATCCCATCGCCTTCACCTGGTCCCTGGAGGCACCCGAAGGCCACATGCCGCTGATCAACCAGCTGCGGGGAGTGCGCCTGATGGATGCGCTTCTGGCCCATCCGGGCGTCCAGGCCAGGGTATCCGGCTGAACAGGGGCAGACCCGGCCCGGAGCTAGGGTCAAACTCAGCAGTCAGTGGTGCGGATGCCCCGGCGTCTGATCAGTCAGCTCCGCTGGGCCGACTTCATCACCCCCTCCACTCTGCAGCTGGCGCCCCTGCTGGAGCTGCTGCTTGAACCCATGGCCGCCGCCGCGAACCTGGCGGAGCTGCAGCTGGGTCTGCAGGAGGCTCTGGTCAATGCGGTGCGGCATGGCAATGGGGGCGATCCCCGCAAGTGCCTGCGCATCCGCCGCATCCTCACCCCCCGCTGGATCATCTGGCAGATCCAGGATGAGGGGTCGGGGGTGCCGCTCCAGGCCCGCTGCGGCGACCTGCCCCGGCAGAGCGACGCCTGCTGCGGCCGGGGTTTCTTCCTGATTCACCACTGTTTCGACGACGTGCGCTGGAGTCAACGCGGCAACCGGCTCCAGCTCGCCTCCCGCCGAACCAGCTCCGCCGCCATCCGCGGAGCGGAGGGCGGCCTCTCCGTGGCCACCCTCCGCTAAGGCCTCCAGCCTGGTCCGAAGCCCGGGTGGAGGCCTAATGGCCGTGACTCGGACAGCCGGGATCGCTCAGGTCCCCTTTGAGCCAGGCCAGGCCCTGCTCCAGCAGGGCGATGGCCCGCTGCTGGGCCGCGCCGTCCCGCCGCTGGGGCGAACTGTCCTCGGCGAGGAGATGGACCAGCGCCGCAGCCACCTGTTCGGCGCCCCGTCGCGGTTTCTGGGCCTTGAGGGCGTGCCAGTCGCGGCCATCGATCGCCAGCAGCCGCTGCAGCTCCACCGCCAGGGCACGGCTGCCCTCCGGCCAGCTCTGGCGGTCAACGGGGCGGAGAGAAGGGGCGGCGGGAGGAACCGACACTGGACGCGGGGCGGAGCAGGACCCATCCTGACGCCATGGCGACTGCTCTGCGGCCACGACCCCGGCGCCGGCCCTCCCGCCGCCCCGGGGGCGAGCGCGATGGCTGGCTGCGCAGCCTCTCCACCCTGCTGACCGTGGTGGCCCGGGGCGAGCGGCTGAACCGGCAGCCGGTTCCCTTGAGCAGCTCGAGCCGGCGGTTGCGCCAGAGGCTGGAGCTGGGTCAGCGCCTGCTGGACCCGCTGCCGGCACCCCTGCGCACCAGCCACTGGCACGAGGAGGTGCTCTGGAAGGCCCTCCGCTGGGGCGGAGCCGGCATGCTGCTGGCCTGGTGGCTGCTGCGCTAGTCCGTCTCAGCCGGCCACGGCTGAGACGGACCTGACCTCGACCGGATCCGGGTCCGGCCGGGAGGAAGGCTCCTCGACCAGGAAGGGACTGCCCGCCGCCAGTGGACTGTCGGCGGCGAACAGTTCGGCAGCGGAGGGAGCTGGCCGGTAGGGATCCGCCGCAGGATCACTGAGCTCGGGGGCAGCCGCGCCTCCGGTCTCCTCAATCCACTGGGAAATCCGCCCACGCCGCCAGGCGTGGAGCAGGCTCCGGCGGCGACGATCCTCCTCCAGCACCAGCCGGTCGGCCGCATCGGCCGGACTCTCCGCCACCTGCAGGGGGGTGCGCAGACGGATGCCGTATCCATGGGCCTCGATCTGGACATAGCCATCCATCAGGACGGTCTGGAACAACCAGCCCTGGAGCCAGCGGAGGCGGAACGGATTGGCCATCGCACCGGCGTCTCGAACGGTCAAACCGAATCCACGCTATCGATTCCGGCGGGAATGGCGCCAGGATGGGGCCGATTTCTGAGCGGATGCCCACACCCCAGCCGGCCGCTCATGGGGCGGGTTTGGTGCCCCGCCAGACCCGGGTCAGGAAGTGGGACTCGGCCGAGACCACCTGGAAGCCAGCCTGGCGGAGGCGTTCGTCGATGTCGTCGCTGAGGTAGTGGCGGAAATAGGGCTCGTGGAAGGCCCGCCGGAAATTCTCCAGGGCGGGGGTGAACTGGGGGGAGTCGGCCAGCTGGACCGAATCGGCCAGCACCAGCACCCCGCCCGGCTCGAGCACCCGGAAGCACTCGGCCAGCACGTTGCTGCGCGCCTGGGCCGGCAGTTCGTGGAGGAGGAAGACGCACGTCACCGCCTGGACGGCAGCCTCCGCGAAGGGCAGGGCCTCCGCGTTGCCCTGCACCAGCTGGGGCAGCTCTCCGGGCAGCTGGCGGAGGGTGCGGTTCGCCTCCCTCAGGTAGGCCGCGGACAGATCGAGCCCCACCAGCTGGACCCCCGGCAGTCCGCCGCGCAACTGCCGCAGGGTCCGTCCGGTGCCGGCGGCCACATCGAGCACCCGCAGCTGTGCCCGGGAACGGCCGCCGAAGGCCTCAAGGCCCTGGCGCAGCGGGGCCAGCACCCGGCGCCGCATCGGATCGGCCGTGCCGTTGAACAGGATCTCCACCTGCAGGTCGTAGAGGGCGGCGGAGTGGTCGCTCAGGTAGCCGTCGGTCTGGTGGTGAAAGTTCTGCAGGTAGTAGTCGGGATAGTCCTCCGGTTTCACGTCCTGGGGCAGATCGCGCACCTGGCGCCGGCTGCGGCGGCTCCAGGTGAGGGGGGTATCCAGCCAGATCAGCGGATAGCGGGTGGCCCAGTCGAGCCAGGGGGCTTCAAACAACAGGGAGGGAGGGTAGAGCCCCCGCTCGGCCTCGCGCCAGTCGGTGTCGAGCAGGCGGTCCATGGCGACCTGCAGGGCCGGCAGCATCTCCGGAGGCACCTGCACCAGGGAGGGGGTGCCGCGGGGGTCCAGCAGCCCCATCAGGCGGGTGCTGACCTCCTTGTGGGCCAGTCCCATCAGGCTCTTGCCCCGCTGCAGGGTCTGGTAGGCCAGGCGGCTGACGGGATCACGCATGGGGGACGGGGAACGGGGGAGGTCGGGACGGCTCTCCACTCCAAGGACGCCGGTGAGGCCATTCATTTCAGCCGATCCGGCGAAGGGACGCGAGCGACGCTCCCCCGGCTCCGGTGACGGAGTGGGAGCGGACGACCAAAAATAGTAGTGGTTGCTACAGAATGGTGACTTCTGCCGTGGTGACAGCGATGAACCCTTCCCGATCGGTCCCCGCGGCGGCCCGGCCCGGTTCGCTCCCGCTCCGCGACACACCGGCCGAATTCCTGGCCTGGGCCCGGAGTCATCAGCGCCAGGAGCGGCTCCGGGCCGCCGTTCTGGCCCAGATCACTCGCCATCCCGACCCGAACGGAGAGCGGGACGCCCTCCACCAGCAACGGGCCTGGGCCCGCCGCCAGGCCCGGGAGCAGCATCTGCACGCCAGCGCCATGGCCCAGCTGCTGCACCGCTGAGTCGGGCGCGGGCGCGAATCCGGGATCCAGCCGGTTCAGGCGGTTCAGGCGTCGTAGTAGAGGTTGAACTCGAAGGGGTGGGGCCGCTGGCGCAGCTGCTGGACCTCCTCGTATTTCAGGGCGATCCAGTTGGCGATGAAGTCTTCGCTGAACACCCCGCCCTCAAGCAGATAGTCCTTGTCGGCCTCGAGGGCCTCGAGGGCCCCGTTGAGCGAGGCCGGCACCGTGGAGATCCGGGCCAGATCCTCCTCCGGCAGCTCGAACAGGTCGAGATCGGTGCCCTCGCCGGGATCGATCTGGCGCCGGATGCCATCGAGACCCGCCATCAACATGGCGCTGAAGGCGAGGTAGGGATTGGCCAGGGCATCCCCGGAGCGGAACTCCAGCCGCTTGGCCCGGGGATTGGAGCCGGTCAGGGGAATACGCACCGCGGCGGAGCGATTGCCCTGGGAATAGACCAGATTCACCGGGGCCTCGAAACCCGGCACCAGTCGCTTGTAGCTGTTGGTGGTGGGATTGGTGAAGGCCAGGAAGCTGGGGGCGTGACGCAGCAGGCCGCCGATGTACCAGCGGGCCGTCTGGGAAAGATCCCCATAGGTGCCCTCCCCGAAGAAGAGGGGTTCCCCCGCGCTCCAGAGGCTCTGGTGCACATGCATGCCGCTGCCGTTGTCGGCAAACACTGGCTTGGGCATGAACGTGGCGCTGCGTCCGTATTTGCGGGCGACGTTGCGCACCACGTACTTGTAGATCATCACGTTGTCCGCCGCCTGCAACAGCTCGGCGAACTTCATGCCCAGTTCCTGCTGCCCGCCGGCCGCCACTTCATGGTGATGCTTTTCGATCGGCACACCAAGCTGGCCCATGGTCAGGAGCATCTCGCTGCGGATGTCCTGGAAAGTGTCGTTGGGGGGAACCGGAAAATAGCCTTCCTTGAGATTCATCTTGTTGGCGAGATTGCCCCCCTCCTCCAGCCGACCTGAATTCCAGGGTGCCTCGATCGAATCGACGCTGTAGAAGCACCCCCCCTCGCTGGAACTGAAGCGGACGTCATCGAAGAGAAAGAACTCAGGCTCGGGACCGAAGTAGGCCGTGTCGGCCAGGCCGCTGGCGGCGAGGTGATCCAGAGCCTGGCGGGCCAGGGAGCGGGAACAGCGGCCATAGGGCTGGCCCGTGCGCGGCTCCTGGATCGAGCAGATCAGGCTGAGGGTCTTGTGGCGGTAGAAGGGATCGATCCAGCCGCTGGTGGGATCGGGCACCATCGCCATGTCGGATTCGTTGATGGCCTTCCAACCCCGGATTGAGGAGCCGTCGAAGGCGAGACCGCTGGAGAAGGAGGCCTCGTCGACCAGATCAGCGCAGACGGTGAGGTGCTGCCACTTGCCGTGGAGATCGGCGAACTTGAGATCGATCAGCTCGATGCCCTCGTCCTTGATCTGGCGCAGGACGTCCTGGGCGGAGTGGGCCATGGGAGTGCCGGGATGAGCAGGGGGGCTGGATCGGCGCGGACCGTAAGGAGCCACCAGGGTCCAGTTTGTAGCCCATCACACCATTCACCAGCCAGGCTGCTGTGGTGGCGCCTGCGTAACCGTTTCTGTCAGATTCGCCAGATCCCATGGCTGGACAGGGTTCTGGGGCAACACAGGTGCTAGCTTCCGGGCCAGGTGCGTCGATCTCAACGTCATGCGCGATGCCATCACCGGCCTGATCGGCCGGTATGACCAGCTGGGGCGCTATCTCGATCGCGACGCGATGGATCGCATCGGCACGTATCTCTCCGAGGCCGAGGTGCGCCTGGCGGCGGTGGAGGTGATCAACCGCGATGCCGCCGAGATCGTGCGCGACGCCAGCCGCCGGCTGTTCGAGCAGGATCCCGAATTGCTGCTGCCCGGTGGCAACGCTTACACCACCCGTCGCCTCGCCGCCTGCCTGCGCGACATGGACTATTTCCTGCGCTACGCCAGCTACGCCCTGGTGGCCGACGACGCCACCATCCTCAACGAGCGGGTGCTCAACGGTCTCGACGACACCTACAAGAGCCTGGGCGTGCCGACCGGACCCACCGTGCGCAGCATCACCCTGCTGGGCCAGGTGCTGGCCGAGCGCCTGGCCGCTGCCGGGGTGGAGCGTGCCGATCTGGTGCGCGTGCCGTTTGAGCACATGGCCCGCGGCCTGGCCGCTTCCGATGTGCGCGCGAGCTGAGAACGGATCCCTGGCTCCCGGCCGGAGAACGCCCACCGGCGGTTCCTAGGCTGGCCGCACCCCGTGCCCTGCTCACCCCACAGGATCTGGCTCCCTGTTCGCCGCCGCCCCGACTCTCTCCGCCCCCACTGCCGCCGTCTCCGCCGCGCCCGTGTCAGCACCTCCTGTGTCCGCTCCCACCGCATCCGTCCCCACCGCGTCCGCCTCACCCGCCGTGAGCGATCGCCATCGCCTGCCGCTCGGACCGATCGCCACGCCGGACCGGCTGCTGCTCGGCCCCGGACCCTCCAACGCCCATCCCGCCGTGCTGGAGGCCCTGTCCCGCCCTCCGATCGGCCATCTCGATCCCCACTACATCGAGCTGATGGGGGAGGTTCAGGAGCTGCTCCGCTACGCCTGGCAGACCGACAACCGCCTGACCATCCCGATGAGCGGCACGGGCAGTGCGGCCATGGAGGCCACCCTGGCCAACACCGTCGAACCCGGCGATCGGGTGCTGGTGGCCGTGATGGGCTATTTCGGCCTGCGGCTGGTGGACATGGCCCAGCGCTACCGGGCGGAGGTGGCCACCATCGAGCGGCCCTGGGGGGAGGCCTTCAGCCTCGATGCGATCGAAGCGGCCCTGATCCAGCACCGCCCCTCCATCCTGGCCATGGTGCACGCCGAAACCTCCACGGGCGTCTGCCAGCCCATGGAGGGGATCGGCGAACTCTGCCGCCGCCATGACTGCCTGCTCCTGCTGGACACCGTCACCTCCCTCGGGGCCGTGCCCCTCCATCTCGACGCCTGGGGGGTGGACCTGGCCTACAGCTGCAGCCAGAAAGGCCTGAGCTGCCCGCCCGGGCTCGGTCCGTTCAGCATGGGCCCCCGCGCCGAAGCCAAGCTGGCCGCCCGCAGCGGCAAGGTGCCCAACTGGTATCTCGACGTCTCCCTGCTCAACCAGTACTGGGGCAGCAACCGGGTGTATCACCACACCGCTCCGGTGAACATGAACTTCGGCATGCGCGAAGCCCTGCGCCTGCTGGCCGAGGAAGGCCTCGAGAACGCCTGGATACGCCATCGCCGCAACGCCGAGCGGCTCTGGGCCGGCCTCGAGGGGCTGGGGCTCGTCCTGCACGTCAGCGAGTCCCTGCGCCTGCCCACTCTCACCACCGTGCGCATCCCGGACGGGGTCGATGGCAAGGCCTTCGGCCTCCATCTGCTCCACACCCACGGCATCGAGGTGGGCGGCGGCCTGGGGGTCCTGGCCGGCCGGGTCTGGCGGATCGGGCTGATGGGTTACAACAGCCGGCCCGAGAACGTGGATCGGCTGCTCAATCTGCTGGAAACGGAGCTGCCCGCCTTTCGCTCGTCACCCCCTGTGGCTGCCGCCGCCGTCTGAACCAGGTTTCGAGCAGCTCCCGCCCTCGCTCCGCCAGCACCCCCCCCACCACGTCCATGTGGTGATGGGCGCTGGGGTCCTGGGCCAGATTCAGGCACCCCCCCAGGCCTCCCCGCTTGGGGTCGGCAGCGGCGAACACCACGCGGCCCATGCGGGCCTGGATCAGGGCTCCGGCACACATCGGGCACGGTTCGAGGGTCACCAGCAGGGTGCAGTCGTTGAAGCGCCAGTCACCGAGCAGGGAGGCGGCCTGCGCCAGGGCCACCAGTTCGGCATGCCCGAGCGGATCCCGTCGCCGCTGGCGTTGATTGGTGCCCCAGCCCAGACCACGGCCGTGGCCATCGAGCACCACCGCCGCCACGGGGATCTCACCGAGCGCACCGGCGCCCTGGGCCAGGCGCAGCAGACGCTCCATCCAGAGCCTCTGAACGGGCGGGGGCACGGTGGGGGGAGGGGGCATGCGGGGGCTCCGGCAACGGGGACTGGTCAACACCGATGCACGACGGCCCTGGCCTCCCCTGAGGCTGCCAGCTCCAGGCCATCGCCGCCGCCATGGACGGTCGTCCCGTCAGCAGGAGAGAATGAACGCCCCGACAGCCCAGCCTTTGGCCGTCACCCCACGTCTGGAGAGGGCACTCGAGCCTCTGCCCTTCGCCGCACCGGGTGCCGTTGATCCCGAGCTGGAGGCGTTCCTGCAGGAGGCGGCCCTGCTGCTCTGCCGTTGGCTGGGCTCGGCCTCCAGCCGCTCCCCCCTGCCCGGGCTGAGTCTGATGCCCGGCGTGGAGCCCCAGCGGCTCGGGCTCGATGGCGATCGGCTGCTGGGCGATCTCCATCTGCTGATGGAAGGCGCCTACAACCCCAACCATCCCGGCGCCCTGGCCCACCTTGATCCACCGCCGCTGACCGCGTCGGTGGTGGGGGACCTGATCTGCGCAGGCCTCAACAACAACCTGCTGGCCGAGGAGCTCTCCCCCTCGCTCAGCCGCCTGGAGCACAGCCTCTGCGGCTGGATGGCCCGTCGCATCGGCCTGGGCAAGACCGCGGGCGGTGTGCCGGCCAGCGGGGGCAGTCTCAGCAATCTGATGGCCCTGGTCACGGCCCGCCAGAGCCGTGGCCTGCGCACCCGCGCTGACGCGGTGGTGCTCTGCGGCGCGGACACCCACACCTCACTCGACAAGGCGATGACGGTGATGGGGCTGCCGGCCGAGGCGCTGAGGCGCCTGCCCCTCGACACCGATGGCCGCCTCGAGCCGCAGCGGGTGGAGGACGCCCTGCAGGCGCTGCACCGGCAAGGCACGGCGGTGATCGCCCTGGTGGCCACGGCCGGAACCACCGTGCGCGGCGCGGTGGATCCGCTGCCGGAGCTGGCCGGCCTCTGCCGGCGCCATGGCGTCTGGCTCCACGTCGACGGGGCGATCGGCGGTGTGCTGGGTCTGAGCGCACCGCACCGGGATCGGGTCGAGGGGGTCGCCCTGGCCGATTCGCTCACGATCAATCCACAGAAGCTGCTGGGGATCACCAAGACCTCCTCCCTGCTGCTGCTGGCGGATCCCGAGGCCCTCGAGCGCAGCTTCGGCACCGGGCTGCCCTACATGGAGGAGAGCCACGGCGGCGGCCACGGCGGTGAGCGGGGACTGCAGGGCAGCCGCAGTGCCGAGATCCTCAAGCTCTGGCTGGGGCTGCGCCAGCTGGGTCTGGAGGGGATCGAGCGGGTGGTGGGGGCGGCCCTTGCCCGCCGGGACCGGCTGCAGGAGCTCCTGGGGGCCGTGGCGCCGGCCGGGGAGCTGGAGCTGCTGGGCGGGCCACTGCATCTGCTGGCGTTCCGCCCCTCCGGGCTGGATCCGGAGGGCTGCCGGCACTGGTCGGAGCGCTGTCGCCTCGCCCTGCTGGAGGCCGACCTGATGCTCTCCCGACCCCTCTACCGGGGCCGCCATCACCTCAAGGCGGTGCTGGGCAATCCCCACACCCGTCCCGCCCACCTGGAGCGGCTGGCCGAGGTGGTGGGCCGCAGCCTCGGCTCCGGTGCCGCCGATGCCTGAATCCGGTGGCTCCACGAACCGGCGCGGCCATTGGGTGGCGATCGTGACGGGGGCGATCTCGATCCTGATCGGCGTGCTCTACCTGGGACTCATCACCGTCCTGGACGCCCGCGGCCCCCTGCTCCCCCCTCCCCCCGAGGCTCTGGGCGCGGGGGCAGCTGCAGGTCCTTCCGCCGCTGCAACGGCTCCACCACCCGGCTGAGGGCCGCCTCCAGGAACGTCCGCAGGGCGCCATCCCGCCTGTTGAGATCGTACTGACGCTGCACCACCTCCTGCAGGCCGCCGTCCCCCCAGTCCTGACCTTGTTCGAAGTAAGTGAGAAAACTCCCGCCGGCGATCCGGGTCAACCAGGCGGCACTCACCCCCTGCACCACCTTGCTGACCACCAGGGCAGGCAGATTGAGGCTCAGGGCGGCGGTAATCGCGGCCAATCCGCCTTTGATCACCCCCAGACCGGCCAGGGTGCGGCCCACCGAGAGGGCCAGATCCTGGCCGGCCTCGCGGCTGAGGCTGACGCCGTAGATCCGGCCGAGCTCCACCACCATCTGGGCGTTCACGGCGGCGGTGCCAAGCAGATCCACCACCGGAAGCGGAGTCACCACCAGCACCCCGGCGCCGATCCACATGTAGCGATCAACGATGCGTTCACCGTCCTGACGCCGCTGCCGGGTCAGCAGGTCGCGGCTGGCCTCGCTCAGGCGGCGGCTCTGCAGCAGGATGTTGTCGGCGATCAGCTCCTCGCCGTCCTGATGGAGCACCGCAGCGATCCGGCCCAGCAGGGCATCCACCTCGGGGGCCGGCTGAAGGGGGCGCCCGCCGGGCCTCGGCACCGACTGGGGGGAGGCGCTGGCCGGAATCACATCGGCGGCGCTGAGGTGGGCCTGGCAGCGCTGGCGCAACCGCTCCAGCAGCCGGCGCTCCTCATCCTCTCCACGCAGATCGCACTTGTTGAGCACGAGCAGCAGACGCTTGCCGAGCCGGGCCAGGGCTTCGAACACCTGCAGCTCCGCCGCCCTCAGATCCCCGTCGACCACCAGCAGCAGCAGGTCGGCCCGGACCGCCTGCCGCCGCGCCGCCGTCTCCCGCTGAAGACCATCGCGTCCCGCCTCGAGGATGCCCGGAGTGTCCACCAGCTGGAGTCCCCGCTGCAGACCCTTCAGGCGCAGCCGGTAGCTGCGGCAGTCGGCCGTGGAGCCCATGGCCGCCCCCACCTTCCCCACCACCTGGTCGAGCAGGGCGCGGATCAGGGAGGTCTTGCCGGCCGAACCGGTGCCGAAGACCACCAGCACGAGATCGCCACGGGCAAGCTCGGCCTCCACCCGGTCGCGCTCCTGACGCAGCGCCTCCCGTTCCACCGCGTCGCGGACATGCTCCAGCACCTGATCGATGGCCCGCAGCTGGCGGCCGGCCGCCTCCTGGCGACTGCCCGGTGGCGTGGCCGCCGCCGTGGGAGTGGCCCCCCGGGAGGGGCGGGGGTTGCGCCAGGCCGCCAGCCAGGGCCAGGCCAGCCGCAGCAGCAGCAATCCGCCCCCGCCGAACAGCAGCAGCAGCACCGGAGCCAGCAGCCAGCCCGGCAGCAGGTAGCTCAGCTGCCAGAGCAGGCTGTTGACCGCCTGCAGCAGCAGCGAAACCGCCACCACGACGGCCAGTCCCCCCGCCAGCCAGAGCCAGAGGCGCCGCCGGGGCATCAGCGCCGGGCCGTGGCCGGCTGGCTGCCTTGGCCGGCCTGGCGCATGATGTCCGCCCAGAGCCCGGCCGCCAGCGCACTGCTGCTGCGGGTCGGGCGATTGTCGTCGTTGCCGAGCCAGACGCCCATCACCCAGTGGCGGCGAGGCTCCATCCCCACGAACAGCAGGTCGCGGGCTTCGTTGGTGGTGCCGGTCTTGCCGCCCTCCTGCCCCCCGAGGAAGGCCGCCCCGCCGGTGCCGCCCCGCACCACGGCCTGGAGCAGGCCCTGCATGCGGCGGGCCGCCTCGGGCTTGATCACCGCACGACCGGCCCCGATGGCCTGGTTGGGGGTGGCGCGCTGCTGACGACAACGGTCACTGTCGAGGCCGGCGCAGGTCTCGGCATCGGTGAGGCGGCGGATCGTGCTGGGGGCGTGCCAGACCCCGTCATTGGCGACGGCGGCATAGGCGGCGGTGAGCTCGATCAGCCGCACTTCGCTCTGCCCCAGGGCCAGGCCCGGCACCGGCTGCAGCGGCGTCCGGATCCCCAGGTCCTGGGCCTGCTGCACGACCGCGTCAAGGCCGACCCGCCGGGCCAGCCGGAGGGCGGCGGTGTTGCTGCTGCTGGCGAAGGCCTGGCGCAGGCTGAGGCTGCCGCCACACCCACTGGCGAACGACTGACCGCCCCAGCTGAGCGGGCCGCAGCCGATGCCATCTCCGGCCTTCGCCCCCCGCTGCAGGGCCGCCAGATAGGTGAACAGCTTGAAGGTGCTGCCGGGCTGGCGCAGGGCCATGCTGGCCCGGTTGAACTGACTGGTGCCGTAGTCGCGCCCGCCGGCGATCGCCAGCACCCCGCCGTTGCGGCTGTCGAGCACCACCACGGCCCCCTCGCTGACCCCGAGGGCGGCGCTGGCCGCCAGCCGCCGCCGCAGCTCCCGCTCGACGACCTGCTGGAGCACCGGGTCCAGGTGGGTTTCGACCAGGAAGTTCCCTTCGGCGGCCACCTCGGGCCCAAGCAGGCTCTCCAGATCCAGCCGTACCTGATCGGTGTAGTAGGGAGCGGGCCGGCGGCCGCCGCTGCGGCAGGCCTGGGCACCGAGCTGGATCGGCCGGCGGCGGGCCTGCCGGGCCAGATCGGGGCTGATCCGGCCAGTGTCGGCCATCTTCAGCAGCACCTGGTTGCGGGCATCGAGGGCGGCCTCCGGGTTGAGACAGGGGTCGTGGCCGTTGGGCGAGGGCAGCAACCCCACCAGCAGCGCCGACTCCTCCAGGCTGAGCTGGGCGGCGGGTTTGCCGAAGAAACTGCGGGACGCATCCTCGAAGCCCCAGCCCACCCCCAGATACACCCGGTTGAGATAACTCAGCAGAAGATCGGTCTTGCTGAAGCGGGCCTCGAGCTGGAGGGCCACCAGCAGCTCCCGCCACTTGCGCACCAGCGTTTCGCCCTGGCCGACCTGATCCGGGTAGAGGCTCCGGGCCAGCTGCTGGGTGAGGGTGCTTCCCCCCTCCAACACCCGTCCCCCCATCAGATTGGTGAGCAGGGCCCGGGCGGTGCCAACCGGATCCACACCCGGGTGCCACCAGAAACGGCTGTCCTCACTGGCCAGCAGGGCCTCCACCAGCTGGGGCGGGTAGTCCTTCAGCGCGGCATTTTCCCGGTGCCCCCTGGATTCGGCCGAACTGAGCGGACGGTTAAGACGGTCGTAGAGAGCCAGGGGGCCCCGGACCCGGGCCAGGCTGCCCCGCACCGGCATCCAGACCAGCGACAACCCCAGCACCACCAGGCCGCCGGAGGCCAGAACCGCCAGGGAAGCGCTGGCCGTGCGGCCAAGCCGCACCAGCCGGGGCATCGGCTTGCGCAGGAAGAGGAGCTCCGGCAGACCGGGTTCGGCGGCGGGTCCGAAGCGGACCACATCGCCATCACGCAGCAGCAGCTCCTCCACCCGTCGCCCGCGCCAGTAGAGGCCGTTGGTGGAGCCGTTGTCGCGGAGCAGCCAGTCCTCGCCGACCCGCTCCAGCAGGGCGTGTTGCTTGCTCACCGCCGGATGGTCGAGCCGGACTTCGACGCGGCCGTCCCGTCCGACCCGGTAGAGGCCGTCGTGCAACGCCATCCGGCGGGTCGGCTGGCCCGGCAGAAACAGCTCCAGCTGCACGCCGGAGGGCTGTTGCAGCCGCACCAGCTGGCGCTTGAGTCGCTCAAGGCCGCTGGTCGCCATGGCCCTCCAGCAGATCGAGCAGCAGACAGATCACGGCGACGTTGATCGCCACATCGGCCAGATTGAAGACTGGGAAGCGGATCGGCACCAGCTCGAGAAAGTCCACGACCCCGCCCAACCGCCAGCGATCGAGTCCATTGCCCAGGGCTCCCCCGAGCAGGGCGCCGACCCCCGGTCCCTGCCAGCGGCGCAGGACAGGGTGCCGCTGGATCCAGAAGGCGATCGCCACGGCCACCACCAGGCTGACCAGGCCCAGCAGAACGGTGGCACCCCGGAACAGGCTGAAGGCGGCGCCGGTGTTGAACACCAGCTGCAGTCGCAACAGACCGGGCACCAGCGGCTGCGGCAGCCCCGGAGCCAGGGCCGCCACGGCGAGGGCCTTGGTCAGCTGGTCCAGCAGCAGCACCCCGGCGGCCACCAGCCAGGCCAGCCGGCGCGTACAGACCGCCGGCACGGGCGTCACGGCTCCACCATGAGCAACCGGCGCAGGGGCACCGCCAGCACCGCCACGGCGCAGCAGAGCAGCAGCTGGCTCGGCAGCGGACCCAGGCTGTAATCGAGCAGCAGATCCACCAGGCTGACGCCCCAGCGCCCGGCCAGGGAGCCGAGCAGCAGGTTGGCGATGCCGCAAAGCTGGATCACCAGGAGGCCGAGGCAGGCCGCCCCCAGCAGGCGCAGCAGCTCGCCCATGCCCTCCTGGCGGGCCAGCCGTCCACTCAGCCAGGCGGCCGGCACGAAACCGGCCAGATAGCCGAAGCCGGGTTCGAGCAGATAGGCCAGTCCCCCACCGGCATGGAAGACCGGCAGCTGCAGCAGGCCGAGGCTGAGGTAGGCCACGGCGGCCAGCAGGGCCGGGCGGGGTCCGCAGACCAGGGCGGTGAGCAGGACCGCCGGAACCTGGGCGGTGGCGGGAAGATCAATCAGCCGCAGGCCTCCACCGGCCACCGGAACGGGAACGGCCGCCTGGATCAGGCCACCGATGATGATCAGCAGCAGCCCCACGATGGCGCCGCTCCAGTTGGCTAAGGCCCGCAAACGAGGGGTGGTTGGCTGGACCCATCCTGCTGTAGTGGAGGGCAGCTGAACAGCACCGTCGATGCCCCCTGCCGATGCGGTCCCCGAAGGCGCCCCAGATGCGGTCCCCGGGACCGGCCCCATCCCCTTGCCGATGGGGACTCTGGTGCGGTTGCGGTCGCGACCGGACTACCTCAAGACGGCAGATCCGATGCCCATGCTCCGCCCCCCCGATCTGGTCGACACCGACGAGGTGGGTCGGGTGGTGGCCCAGAGAGCGTTGGGCCTCTGTGCGGTGCGTTTTCGCCGGGGCACCTTCCTGCTGAACGCCGATCAGCTCATCGCCAACGGGGAGCAGGACCGGCCGAGCGGGTGAGCCCGCCAGGCCCGTTCGGCGGCCTTCAGGGCCCTGGCCGGTCCGCACAGTCCCAGGCTGGGCCGCGCCAGCAGCTCGCGGGCGGTGGCCAGGAGATCGGTGCTGGTCAGGGAGGTGGCGCGCACCAGAGCATCATCGGCATAGCTCCAGGGGAGGCCGTGGCCCAGCACCAGGGCCTGGCGATCGGCGATCTGGCCGCAGGTCTGACGTCCGGCGGCGGCCTGACCCCGGAATTTGGCCAGGGCCAGCTGGAGCTCCGCCTCGCTCAGCGGCTGGTCCAGCAGCCGCTGCCACTCCCGCAGCAGCTCGGTGGTGGCCGCTCCAGCCCGATCCGCGGAGCTGGAGAGATGGAACACGAACGGCGCGGCGCCACACCGGGCCGGCAGATGCACGCCCACGTCGTAGGCGAGGCCGTGCTCCTCGCGGAGCGCCACGAAGAGGCGGCTCGACATGCCCACCCCCAGATGGCACTGCAGCAGCCGCAGGGCCAGGGAGCGTGGATCCCCGAGGGGAACCGTGGCGGCGCCGAGCATCAGCACCAGCTGCTCGGTGTCCTGCTCCACCAGCACCAGAGCGGGCCGGTCCAGGCCGGACGGGCCGGGTGATGGGGCCGGCGGCCCGGTGGTCCAGGCCGGCTCCGGCCCGCTCTCCAGCCAGCGGCCCAGCTCCGGCGGCGGCTGGCCGGAGAGCACCAGCACGGCCCCCTGGGCGCCCAGGGAGGCCGCCGCCTCCCGCAGCCGCGGACCCGCGAGGGCGGCTAGATCAGCCTCGATCCCGAGGGGGTCATGGCCGTAGGGACCGTCGCCGTAGAGCTGCCCCCGCAGGCGGTCATGGGCCTGCTGGAAGGGGTCCTCCTTCAGGCGCTGCAGGGTCTGCAGATTGAGTCGACGCTCAAGGCTGATCTGGTCGGGATCCAGCCAGGGGCGCTGCACCAGGCAGCGGAGCAGGGGCAGCAGGGCGGGGCCATCGGCACTGGCGCACTTGAGGCTGATCACCAGGGCGTCTTCACCGGCTTCGCAGCGCAGTTCGTCGCCGAGGCCCTCCACCAGGTCGGCCAGGGCCTCGGCGCTCAGGTCGCCGCAGCCCCGGTTCAGCAGGCCCGCCAGCAGCTGGGCCCGGCCCCGCTGGCCGGGGGGATCGGCGGCGCTGCCGCCCCGGATCCAGAGCCTCACCGAAAGGATGGCCGGACCGGGTCGCCGCAGCAGCCGCACCGGCAGGCCCCCGGCGAGGCTGAAGGCCTCGGGCGCCGGCAGGGGAGGAGGGGCGGTGGGGCTCATGCCGGCAGGGCCAGCAGCCGGCAGGCCCGCTCGGGCGCCAGGAGGGGCAGCAGATCCCCCTGCAGCCGCGGCCCGGTCCAGCGCTCCAGCAGCTGCAGGGGATGCTCCAGCGGATGGAGGCGTCCCCAGAGAGATTGGTTGCCCGCCAGGCCGGCCAATGCGGCGGCCGACTCGAGGCCGAAGCGGTAGCCGTTCGCGACCAGACGCCGGGCCCGCTCCAGCTCGGAGCTCGGCGGTGGGGTGGCGCTGAGCTCCTGCCAGACCTGGGCGATCTGCGCCTCCACCGCCTCCACCTGGGCGGGTTCACAGACCGCCTCGAGCAGGGCCAGGCTGCCCCCCTCCAGCACATTCAGATCCAGATCGATGCTCTCGACGAGGCGCAGATCCTCTCGCAGGCGCTGCACCAGCCGGCTGCGACGCCCCTCCGCCAGCAGGGTCGTGAGCAGATCCGCTCCGGCAACGGCCTCCAGCTCCCCGGCGGCCGGCATCGGCCAGACCATCAGCAACCGGGCCGCCTCGAGGCGAGGCAGGCGCAGCGCATGGCGGCCAGGGGTCAGCCGCAGGGGGGGCACCGGCAGCCCTGCGCCAGTCGCCTCCCCGCCGGCGGCGAGATCGGCCAGGGCACTGCCGTTCAGCAGCCCCTCGAGATCGAGGCCCCCCAGCCCGCCGGCCAGGGCCAGGCTGCAGCTGGCGGGCTGGTAGCCACGCCGGTGGAAGGCGGCCATCCCCTCACTCCGGTGGCGCTGCAGGGACGGTTTCTCCCCCAGGATCGGGCGGCCGTAGGGATGGTCGGGGCAGGCCAGGGCCAGCAGGCGCTGCAGGGCCACCTCCTCGGGCTGGTCCTCGCTCTGGGCCAGTTCCTCCAGCACCACCTGGCGCTCCATCCGGAAATCGTCAGGAGCGAGGCGGGGCTGGAGCACCAACTCCAGCAGCAGGTCCAGGGCCACCGGCACCGCCTCCGGCGGCACCTGCACGTGGTAGTGGACGTCGTCAAATCCGGTGGCGGCGTTGCTGCTGCCTCCGAGGGATTCAAGGCGACGGTCGAAGTCACCGGCGCCCAGCGACGTGCTGCCCTTGAACACCATGTGCTCGAGGAAATGGGCCAGGCCCGACTCATCGGGCCGCTCGGCGGCACTGCCGGCCCGGCACCAGAAGTCGATGCAAACCACCGGCGCCTGGGGCTGCGCCAGGCTCACCACCTCAACGCCGTTGGTCAGCCGCAGCCGTGCGGCTATCGGGAAGGTGTCGGCGGACTCGGGCATGGCAACCAGCGACGGCATCACACGGGGCGGCGACCGGGGGACCGATCGGGCGTGTCAGGATCTGCATTCTGCTGGCCGAGGCCGCCCGCATGACCGCTGCCGGCTCCACTCCGCCCCCCTCCGCCCCCGGGGCCGCCGCACCGGCTGGGTCTTCGGCCGTCCCGGTCCATCCGCTGGTGGACCGGCTGGCCGCGCGCATCCGCTCCAGCTGGAGCAGTCTGCCGGAGCTGGCCACGCTGCCGGTGGCGGCGGATCTGGAGGCCATCAGCGGCAGCCTCGACGGCGAGAAACTGTTCATCCGCAACGAGCTGCGCCGGTGCCGGGGCCTGCGCAAGCTGCACCTCGAAACGGCGCGGCTCGGCGCCGGGCTGCAGATCCTCCATTGCGTTTTCTTCCCGGATCCCCGCTTTGATCTGCCCGTGTTCGGGGCCGACATCGTGGCGGGGCCCGCCGGGGTCTCCGCCGCCATCGCCGACCTCTCGCCCACCGCCGGCGACCTGCCGGAGACGATCGCGGCCTCCCTGGCGGCCCTGCCGGCCCATCCCTACAGCCAGACGCGGGAGCTGCCGGCCTGGGGAACGATCTTCTCGCCCTTCGTGCACTTCGTGCGGCCGGTGACGGCCCAGGAAGAGCAGTGGTTCATCGACGACGTGGGAGGCCTGCTGGAGGTCATGGCTGCCGCGGTGACGGCCACTCCGGCGCAGGCCAGCGACGACCCGGCTACGGTTTTGAGGTATCACGGCCAGCTGTCCTATTGCCAGCAACAGAAACGGAACGACAAAACCCGTCGGGTGCTGGAGAAGGCCTTCAATCCGACCTGGGCCGACCATTACATCGAGCAGCTCCTGTTCGACGACCCGCCGGCGCTCTGATGGCCCCCTCCCGACGCCGTCCGCTGCTGATCACTGCGGCGGCCCTGGTGGTGGTGGCCGGCGCTGGCGCTCTGCTCCTGCAGAACCGTTCCCAAACGCCCGCTCCGGTGGCTGCCCCGAGCGCTCCCCCCGCCCCTGAAGCCGTGTCAGCCCTCGGCCGGCTGGAGCCAGCCGGTGACGTGCGCAAGCTGGCCGCACCGATCACCGGCATCGGGGGCAGCCCCCGAATCACCGCCCTCCTCGTCGAGGAGGGCCAGACCGTCGAGGCGGGGCAGCTGCTCGCCTCCTTCGACACGGGCCCGGCGCTGCAGGCGGAGCGCAATCTCCTGCGCAGCCGCATCGCCAATCTCACCACCCAGGTGCAGTTGCTGGGGCGGGAGATCGACCGGTACCGCACCCTGGCCAAGGCCGGAGCCACTCCGGCCGCCGACCTCGACAGCCGTGAACTGCGGCTGGTGGAACTCCAGGGCAATCTGCGCGAAGCCAGGGATCAGCTGGTCAGAACCGAGGCGGATCTGGTCAACACCGAGCTGCGGGCCCCCTTCAGCGGCACCGTGCTGCGGCTCCAGTCCCGGGTGGGCGAACGCCCCGGCGACGACGGCATTCTCGAACTGGGTGCCAGCGACCGGATGGAGGTGATCGCCGAGGTCTATGAAAGCGACATCAACCGGCTCCAGCTGGGGCAGACCGCCCGGATCACCAGTGAGAACGGCGGCTTCACCGGAACGCTCCGGGGGCGCGTGATCCGGATCAGCCCGCAGGTGCGGCAGCGGGACGTGCTCTCCACCGACCCCACCGGCGATGCCGATGCCCGCATCGTTGAAGTGAGACTCGCGCTCGATCCGGCCGACATCGCCCGGGTGCGCGATCGAACCGGCCTGAAGACCGTGATCCGCTTCGACCCATGAGCGACCGGCCGCGGGTGCAGGAACTCTGGAGCTGGCGCCGCATCCCCCTGGCCTGGCTCCTGCTCACCCGTCAGCCGGCCCGGCTGGCGGTGGCCCTGGCGGGCATCAGCTTCGCCGGCATCCTGATGTTCATGCAGTTCGGGTTCCGCGACGGCCTGTTCGACGCCAGCATCACCGTCCACAAGCTCTTCAACGCGGACCTGGTGCTGCTCAGCCCCCGCTCCAGCAGCTCGGTGAGCATGTCGGGCTTCCCCCGCCGCCGACTGGTTCAGACCCTGGCCGATCCGGACGTGGCCGGCATCACCCCGGTCCACTGGAACCTGGTGATCTGGCGCAATCCCGACGACCGCAGCACCCGCTCGATCTTGGCCCTGGGCTTCGAGCCGGGCGATCCCCTGTTCACCGATCCCGGCCTGGCGGCCAAGGCAAACGTCCTCACCCAGCGGGGCCGGGTCCTCTTCGACGAACTCTCCCGGCCGGAGTTCGGACCCGTGGCCGAATGGTTCCGCGAGGGACGCACCGTGGAGAGCGAAATCAACGGCATCCGGGTGCGGGTCGGTGGCCTGGTGGCGCTCGGGGTGTCCTTCGGAGCCGACGGGAACCTGCTCACCAGCAGCGAAACCTATCTCCAGCTCCTCCCCAACACGCCCCCCGGCAGCATTGAGGTGGGGCTGATCCGGCTGCGGCCAGGAGCTGATCCGGAAACGGTGCTGCGGCGGCTGCGGGCCGCCCTGCCCCAGGACGTGAAGGTGGTCACGAAGCAGGGCTTCATGGATTTCGAGATGGATTACTGGCGCAGCAGCACGGCGATCGGATTCATCTTCACCCTCGGGGCCGCCATGGGGTTCATCGTTGGCTGCGTGATCGTTTACCAGATCCTCTACAGCGATGTGAGTGATCACCTGCCCGAATACGCCACCTTGATGGCGATGGGCTACCGCCTCTCCACCCTCCTGGGTGTGGTGGCTCGGGAGGGCCTGCTGCTGGCCCTGCTGGGTTATCTGCCGGCCTATGCCGCCGGTCAGGGCCTCTACGCCCTGGTGCGATCAGCCACCCGCCTGCCCGTGGCCATGGACACCCCGCGGGCGGTCCTGGTGTTCAGCCTGATCCTGGTGATGTGCATGGGATCGGCCGGGATGGCCATGCGGCGGCTGGGCGATGCCGATCCCGCCGAGATCTTCTGATCCCTCCGACCCTCCGCCATGACGGCCTCCCGTTCTCCCCTCCGCTCCGGCGCCAACTCCGACGGCGGCGACGCTCCGATGGTGCAGGTCGAAGGCCTGGGCCACTGGTATGGGTCTGGGGAGATGCGGCGCCAGGTGCTCGAGCGGGTCAACCTGTCGATCCAGCCGGGCGAGGTGGTGCTGCTCACCGGACCCTCCGGCTGCGGCAAGACCACCCTGCTGACCCTGGTCGGCGCCCTGCGGCAGGTGCAGGAGGGCCGCGTGCGCGTTCTGGGGCAGGAGCTGGCTGGCTCCAGCCGTCGCCAGCGCCAGCAGCTGCGCCGCCGGATCGGGATGATCTTCCAGGGCCATAACCTGCTGCGCTGCCTCAGCGCGGAGCAGAACGTGCAGATGGGCTCCGACCTCCTGCCGGACCTGAGCTACCGGGCCCGACGGGACCAGGCCCGGGACTGGTTGCGGGCCGTGGGCCTCGGCGATCACCTCAACAAACTGCCCCACGGGCTCTCGGGTGGGCAGAAGCAACGGGTGGCGATTGCCCGGGCCCTTGCCGCCCACCCCCGCCTGCTGCTGGCGGACGAACCCACCGCCGCCCTCGACAAGCAGAGTGGCCGGGAGGTGGTGGACCTGCTCAAACGGCTGGCCCGGGAGCAGCACTGCGCCGTGCTGATGGTGACCCACGACCCGCGCATCCTGGATGTGGCCGATCGTCTGCTGCAGATGGAGGACGGCCGGCTGATGGCCGGCTCGGTGGCCCAGCCGGTCGGCTGAACGACCCCGACCGACCGCTCACCGCCCCCGCTCGAAGGGGGAATCCGCCGGGCCTCCACCAAGGGGCGCTTGGTAGGGTTGGAGTTCTGCCCTTGAAGCCGCCGGCACCCGATGTCCAAACGCCGCAACCTGAAGAAGGAAAAACAGGAACGCAACCGCGCCTACGCCCGCAAGTTCAAGAAGCGCAAGCTGCGGAACGACGGCCGCGGTGAAGGCGCCGGCAACGGTGTGACCGGTACCGCCAACAACGGTGGCGCCGCCGACTGAGAACGCTCAGCCGCCAGCAGAACCGCCCGGACCCCAGGCCATGTTCCCGAGCGTCGTCATTCCCACCTACAACCGCCGGGCGATCCTTGAGAAGGCCCTGGTTGCCCTCGAGGATCAGCGGCTGGAGGCCCCACTCTCGGGCTACGAGGTGGTGGTGGTCGACGACGGCTCCACCGACGGCACCGCCGACTGGCTGCAGCGGGAGGCAGACCGCTTCCCCCACCTGCGCCTGATTGAGCAGGACCATGGCGGCCCGGCCGAAGGGCGCAATCGAGGGGTGGACCACGCCCGGGGCGATGTGATCGTCTTCATCGACAGCGATCTCGTCGTCACCTCCAGCTTCCTGATCGAGCACGCCCGCGCCCTCCAGAACCACTGGATCCGAACGGATTCCCGGCTGTGCTTCACCTACGGGGCGGTGATCAACACCGCCAACTTCGACGACCCCACCAGTGAGCCCCACAAGCTGAGTGACCACTCCTGGGCCTACTTCGCCACCGGCAATGTGGCGATCGACCGCCAGGTGCTCGAGCGCTCCGGGCTGTTCGACACCGGCTTCCGCCTCTACGGCTGGGAGGACCTGGAACTGGGCGAACGGCTGCGCCGCATGGGGGTGGAGCTGGTGCGGTGCCCGGCCGCCGTGGGGTACCACTGGCATCCGGCCCTGAGTCTGGAGCAGGTGCCGGATCTGGTGCGGCTCGAGCAGGAACGGGCCCGGATGGGGCTGCTCTTCTACCGCAAGCATCCGACCCGTCGGGTCCGGTTCATCATCCAGTTCACCTGGCTGCACCGGCTGCTCTGGGACCTGCTCACCCTGGGCGGACTGCTGAATGAACGCAGTCTGCGCCCGGTGCTGGCGTGGCTGATCCGCCGCGGCCACAATGCCCTCGCCCTCGAACTGCTGCGCCTGCCGCTCAACCGGCTGGGCGTCCGCGCCCTCTTTCGCGAGGCCCGCGCCGCCGGCCTGCGTTGACCGTTTGATAGCTTGAGACGTCCTTACCAACCCGCACACCTGTCCGTTTCGGGTGTTCAGACGATTCCCGTGTCCACCTGACCTTTTCCGTGTCGGTGGCGCTCCGTTCTGATCCCAGACAGGTGGAGGCGAACCCGAAACCCCTCAAAACCATGGCTGTCGTAACTCTCTCCGAGATGATGGAGGCGGGTGCTCACTTCGGGCACCAGACGCGTCGCTGGAATCCCAAGATGTCGCGCTACATCTATTGCGCGCGCAATGGAGTTCACATCATTGATCTGGTGCAGACCGCCGTCTGCATGAACAACGCCTACAAGTGGACCCGCAACGCCTCCAAATCCGGCAAGCGCTTCCTGTTCGTGGGCACCAAGAAGCAGGCCTCCGAAGTGATTGCCCTGGAGGCGGCTCGCTGCGGTGCCTCCTATGTGAACCAGCGCTGGCTCGGTGGCATGCTCACCAACTGGAGCACGATGCGGGCCCGCATCGATCGCCTCAAGGATCTGGAGCGCATGGAGTCCTCGGGCGCCATTGCCATGCGGCCCAAGAAGGAAGCCGCCGTGCTGCGGCGCGAGCTCGAGCGTCTGCAGAAGTACCTCGGCGGCCTGAAGAACATGCGGCGCCTGCCCGATGTGGTGGTGCTGGTGGACCAGCGCCGTGAAACCAACGCGGTGCTCGAGTGCCGCAAGCTCGACATCCCCCTGGTGTCGATGCTCGACACCAACTGCGATCCGGATCTGGCCGACGTGCCGATTCCCTGCAACGACGACGCCGTGCGTTCCGTCCAGCTGGTGCTCGGCCGTCTCGCCGACGCCATCAACGAAGGCCGCCACGGCAGCCAGGAGCAGCGTGCCTACGAGGAGGAGGGCTGAGCCCGGCTGAGCCCTGATGGCGGCGCCGGCCCGCCCCTCCCTGCCGGCCCCCGGGTCCAACCCACCCGTTCCCCCTTGTTCCCTATCCCAATTCCCTCCCCATGGCTGCTGAGATCTCGGCGAAGCTCGTCAAGGAACTGCGCCAGAGCACCGGCGCCGGCATGATGGACTGCAAGAAGGCCCTCACCGAAGCCGGCGGCGACAAGACCAAGGCGGCCGAATGGCTGCGTCAGAAGGGGATCGCCACCGCGGAGAAGAAAGCGGGGCGCACTGCCGCCGAAGGAGCCGTTGGCAGTTACATCCACACCGGTGCCCGGGTGGGCGTGCTGGTGGAGGTGAATTGCGAAACCGATTTCGTCGCCCGCGGTGAGGTGTTCCAGGAGCTGCTGCGCAACGTCGCCATGCAGATCGCCGCCTGCCCCAACGTGGAGTACGTCGGCACCGACGACATCCCTGTGGCGATCAAGGAGCGCGAGAAGCAGATCGAGATGGGCCGCGATGATCTCGCCGGAAAACCCGAGGCGATGAAGGAGAAGATCGTGGACGGCCGGATCGGGAAACGGCTCAAGGAACTGGCCCTGCTTGAGCAACCCTTCATCAAGGACAGCTCGATCACCCTGGCCGAACTGGTCAAGCAGGTGGCCGGCAAGATCGGGGAGAACATCCAGGTGCGGCGCTTCACCCGATACACCCTCGGGGAAGGCATCGAAGTCGAGACGATGGACTTCGCCGCCGAGGTGGCCGCGGTCGGCGGCAAAGCCGCCTGAGCGGCCACCTCGGCCCGGTACCCCCCCTTGCCAGCCCCCAGCCCCCTGGATTCCTGCGAAGGCCCGTTGCGCGAAGCCCGAGGCCAGCTCGAGCGGATCAGCCGGACCCTGAAAGGGAGCCACCGGGCCCTCTACCACGACCTGGCCCTGTACCTGCAGGTGCTGCGCGAGGGCCTGCCGAGCGCCGTTCAGCAGGCTGTCTTCCATGTGGCCACCCAGGTTCACCCGGATCGCTACGCCCTCCTCGACGGGGGCCAGCGGCAGCTGTTGCAGCACCGCCTGCAGCAGCTGGTCAGCCGTTGTGGCTGCCTGCTCACCCTGGAGCAACTGGTGGTGCTCTCCCGACAGGTGCAGGCCGAGCGGCAGCGGCAACGGCGGCGTGAAGACCGCCGCGGGGAGGCCCCCCTGCGGGACGCCCCGGATGGAGCCGCGACCGGGTCCAGCGGCGACGGACGCGGCCGGGACCCGGCGGCCGGCGAGCCGGCGGGCTCGGTGACGCTGGATCTGGACCTGCCCCTCTCCGCCGAGATCTTCTCCAACGGGCTGCCCACCCTCTCCGGTCTCGCCGCCCTGACCGGATCGGCCCCGGACGCTGCCCCCCCCCCCGGGGGCGACGGCGCCTGGAACGACGACGGGGATGCGGATGGGGAGGAGGAGCATGACCTGATCGACGATCTGCTCGCCGCGGTGGACGACGAGGGCGACGGCGACGCCCCCACCGACCCCTCGGAGGGAGAACGCCCCTGGGCCACCGACCAGCACGGCCCGGCACCCGAGAGGGTCCTGCAGGCTCTGATCGCTCTCTCCTCCTCCGCCCTGGCCCGGCAGGAGGACGTCCAGGACTCCGGCTCCAGCGCCACCACATCCGCCGCCGCCGAGGTCCCCCCCCCGCCGGCTCCCTCCGAGGCCGGATTCCTCCCCGGGCAGCCCCTGGCGCTGATCCAGTGGTGGGACGCCCTCGACCTGGCCGTGCGGCGGCGACTGCGCAACCTGTCCCATGCGGTCAACCTCGAGCTGCTGCGGCTCGGCCTGAGCCGGAGTCTGCTGCCGGTGGGCCTGCTCGATGCCGTACTGGAGGGGCAGATCGAGGCGCTCTCCGCTCCCGCCAACCTGCTGCGCCTCGGCCTTCCCTTCGACCCGAAACTGGCCGGAGGGCCCCAGGAGGCCCTGGCCCTCCTGCTGCGGACGGGAGACCTGGAGTACGCCCAACCGCGGCTGCGCACCTGCCGGCGGCGCCTGGAGCGGCGGCGGCAGGATGTGCGCAGACTGGCCCGCACCTACCGCCACTGGCAGCGGCGGGCCCGGGCCCTGGAGGCGGAACAGCAGTGGTTGCAGGACAGCCCGACCCCCCCAACGACCACGCCCTGAGGGCCGGTTCCGGCGCCCTGCGCCCCTGGATGAGCACCCTGCAGCAGGCCCTGCAACTGGAGGCCGATCGGGGCTTCGGGGATCTGCAGGGGCGACGGGAACGGTTCAGCCTCTTCCTAGAGCGCAGCTGCCGCGAGCCCCCGGCCGACCTGGGTGCGGCCGGCCTCGGTGAGCTGGCCGAGGACTTCGCCCGCTACGAGTGGATGGGGCTGGCCGATCGGCAATCCCTGGTGCGGCGCTGCCGCGAGCGGCTGCACCGGTTGCGTCGGTCCCTGGATCCCCCCCCCACGGTGTCCCCGCCCCGGTTGCGGCTGGAACCGCCGGGGCCGGGGCTCTCCGAGGCTTCCCGGGCCCGGGAAGCCCGGGAAGCCCGGGATATCCAGCCCGACACGCCCCTGGGGATGATCCCCGGCATCGGAGCCCGGACCGCCAGCCGCTTGGCCGGCCTCGGCCTGCTGCAGGCTGCCGACCTGGTCCGCCACTACCCGCGCGACTACCTCGATTACGCCCATCTGGTGCGCATCGCCGAGCTGGAGCCGGGCCGCACCGCCACGATCGTGGCCACCGTCCGCCGCGCCCACGCCTTCGCCAGTCCGCGCAATCCCCAGCTGGCGATCCTGGAACTGCAGCTGCAGGACGTCACCGGCCGGCTGCGGGTCAGCAAGTTCTTTGCCGGCAAGCGGTTCAGCTCCCCGGGATGGCTGCGGGCCCAGCAGCGCCAGTTCCCGCCGGGCTGCCGCGTCGCCGCCAGCGGGCTGGTGCGCGGCACGCCCTACGGCCCCGCCCTCCAGGACCCGCTGTTGGAGGTGCTGGAGGGGCCCAACGCGCCGGTGCGCTCCCCGGCCATCGGCCGCCTCCTGCCCGTCTACGGCCTCACCGAGGGGCTGAGCGCCGAGCGCCTGCGCCAGGCGATCCGGGCCGTGCTGCCGGCGGTGGACCGGTGGGGGGATCCGCTACCGGCGGAGCTGCGACGGAGGGAGGGCCTGCTGGGGTGGGCGGAGGCGCTGCGGGGACTGCATGGGCCCGCCGACCGCGACCAGCTTCTGGCCAGCCGCCACCGGCTCGTCTTCGATGAATTCCTGGTGCTGCAACTGGGGCTGCGCCAGCGGCGGCACCAACTGGCGCAGCGGCCGGCCCCGCCCCTGCGGCTGCCGGAGCGCCAGGAGAGCCTGGTGGGAGCCTTCCTGGACCTGCTGCCGTTTCCCCTCACCGGGGCCCAGCGACGGGTGCTGGCCGAGATCCGCGCCGATCTGGAGCGGGATCAGCCGATGGCCCGGCTGTTGCAGGGGGACGTCGGCAGCGGCAAGACCGTGGTGGCGATCGCCAGTCTGCTCGGGGCCATCGAGGCCGGCTGCCAGGGAGCCCTGATGGCCCCCACCGAAGTCCTCGCCGAGCAGCATGCCCGCAAGCTGGGCGCCTGGCTGCCGCAGCTCCATATCAGCAGCGCCCTGCTCACCGGATCCACGCCGGCGCGTCAGCGGCGGGAGCTGCTGCAGGACCTGGCCAACGGCCAGCTGCAACTGCTGGTGGGGACCCATGCCCTGCTGGAGGATCCGGTCCAGTTCGCCCGGCTCGCCCTGGTGGTGGTCGACGAGCAGCACCGGTTCGGGGTGCGCCAGCGGGATCGCCTGATGGGCAAGGGTCTGCAGCCCCACCTGCTCACGATGACGGCCACACCGATCCCCCGCACCCTGGCCCTCTCGGTGCACGGGGACCTGGAGGTGAGCCAGATCGATGAGCTGCCGCCGGGGCGCACGCCGATCCGCACCCGGCTGCTGCGCGGCGGTGAACGGCCCCAGGCCTATGCCCTGATCCGCGACCAGGTGGCGGCCGGTCAGCGGGCCTACGTGGTGCTGCCGTTGGTGGAGGAATCGGAGAAGCTGGATCTGCGTTCGGCCGTGGAGGTGCACCGGCAGCTGAGCGAGGAGATCTTCCCCGACCTGCGCGTCGGGCTGCTGCATGGCCGCCTGGCCGGCCCGGACAAACAGGAGATGATCCGGGGCTTTGCGGGGGGGAGCTGCGATGTGCTCGTCTCCACCACGGTGGTGGAGGTGGGCGTCGATGTGCCCGAAGCCAGCGTGATGGTGATCGAGCATGCGGAACGCTTCGGACTGGCCCAACTGCACCAATTGCGCGGTCGTGTGGGGCGCGGCGCGGCCGCCTCCCACTGCCTGCTGATCAACGACGGCCGCAACCCCCAGGCCCAGCAGCGGCTGGAGCTGCTGGTGCGCTCCTCCGATGGCTTCGAGATCGCCGAGATGGACCTGCAGCTCCGGGGACCCGGCCAGGTGCTGGGGACCCGCCAGTCGGGGCTGCCGGATCTGGCCCTGGCCAGCCTGAGCGACGATGGTGCCGTGCTGGAGCAGGCCCGCCGCGTGGCCGACGGGATCCTCGAACACGATCCCACCCTGCGGAAGCACCCCGGCCTCGAGCGGGCCCTGGCCAGGCAACACAGCCGCCGGGCGGAGGCGGCCCGCTTGAATTGACGCGCCAGCCAGGCGCCCCCCGCCAACGCCATGACCCGGCCCTGGACCACGATTCCGATCCACGACGACGGCGAACCGCTGATCCCCCTGCCGCCTGAGCTGCTGCGGCTGGAGCCCCATCCCTACCAGGCCTTGGGGGCGCCCTACGGGGAGACCGGCTCCCCGTTCCAGCTGCGGAGCGGCGTGGTGGCGCGTCTGCTGGAGGCCCAGCGGAATCTGCGGTGCCACCATCCCAGCTGGCGGCTGGCGATCTTCGACGCCTGGAGACCGGTGGGGGTGCAGGCCTACATGGTGCGCCATGCGATCCGGAGCACCTGCCTGGAGCGCGGCCTGGATCCCGACCGGACCGGTCCCGGCCACGACGCCGTCATCGCTGAAGTGGGGCGCTTCTGGGCCCCACCCAGTACCGATCCCGCCGCTCCACCCCCCCACAGCACAGGAGCGGCCGTGGATCTGACCCTGGCGGACTCCGATCGGGCAGCCCTGGAGATGGGGGGAGCCATTGACGCCATCGCCCCCGAATCCGAACCCGACCATTACGCCGGCTCAGCCGCCCCCGGAGCCCTCGGGGCGGGCCAGCCGGAGGGAGCCAGCCACTGGCACCGGCGACGCCTGCTGCTGCGGCAGGTGATGGAGGATGCCGGCTTCGCCCAGCATCCGAACGAATGGTGGCATTTCAGCCACGGCGACCAGCTCTGGGCCTGGCGGAGGAGACAGCCGCGGGCGCTCTACGGGGGCTGGGTTCCCGCCGGCGACTGACGGTCCTCCGGCCGCCCCGGCAGCGACATACGCTGCAACTCGTCCCAGATGCGCTCGGCCTCCTCGCGGGTCAGCAGATTGGCCTCGGCGCAGGTCTTCAGGCTGGCCTCCCCCATCTCCAACTGGATCTGCCGCAACCGGGCCAGCACGGCGGGGGGCTGGTCGGCGAACTGGAGCAGCTGCATCCGATAGGTCGAGAGCAGGTTGTCGGCCTGGCAGGTGTCGCCGTCGGGGCGATAGATCCTCACCGGCGCCTTCGGAGGGGGGGGCATGACCCGTCCCTGGGCGAACAGCCGGCCGGGCTGCAGCGGAACGCCCACCAGCCATCCTGCCGCCAGGAGCGGCAGGATGGCCCGCCGGAGGGCCCTCCAGGGGCGGGAGCGAAGCCCCATCATTCGGCCGGCAGGAGCGCCTGCACCGCCTCGCTGCCGAGAGCCGCCACGTAGTCGCCGAAGCTGCGGCGCCCCCCCGCCTCCTTCCAGCCCTGCAGCAGCGGCTCAAGGGTCACCTCCAGGCGCTCCAGGGGCATGCGCTCCAGGTAGGGCGCCGCCAGGCGGGAGAGATTCGGGGTGCCCCCCAGCCAGAGCTGATACTGATCCACCCCGCTGCCCACAAGGCCGATCTCGGCCATGTATGGACGGGCGCAGCCGTTCGGGCAGCCGGTCATGCGCACGAGCAGGGGACGCTCGATCTCCAGCCGGCGGAGCAGGCCCTCGAGGCGCTCGAGCACGGCCGGAAAAATCCGCTCGGACTCGGTGATCGCCAGTCCGCAGGTGGGCAGGGCGGGGCAGGCGATCCCGTGACGGGCCAGCCGCGGGGGTGACTCTGGAGCCGCGAAACCCAGGGCCTCGAGGTCGGCACGCACACTGCCCCGCTGGGCGGTGCCGATGTTGCAGAGCAGCAGATCCTGATTGGGGGTGAGGCGCACCTCCAGCTGGTAGGTCTCCACCACCCGGCGCAGTCCCCGTTTGCGTTCGCCCTCCAGGCGGCCGCAGAGCATGGGCAGGCCCACAAACCAGAGCCCCGGGCTCTGGCGATGCCAGCCCAGGTAGTCGTCGAGCCGGGTGGTGGGCTCGTTGCGCAGTCCCTGCAGCGGCGCGGGCAGGTAGCCGGCCAGTTCCTGCTTGAACCAGGCGAGGCCCCGATCGTGGATGAGATATTTCATCCGGGCATGGCGCCGCTGCTCCCGGTCGCCGTGGTCCCGCTGGAGCGCCGTGATGGCCTGGACCAGATCAAGGATGTGCTCGGCAGGCAGGTAGCCGAGGGGATCGGCGGTGCGCGCGAAGGTCGCGTCCTTGTTGTGGGTGCGACCCATGCCACCGCCCACATAGATGTTGCAGCCCCGCAGCCGCCCGGAGGGATCGGTGAAGGCCACCAGGCCGATGTCCTGGGTGAGCAGATCCACCGAGTTGTCCCCCGGCACCGTGACGGCCACCTTGAACTTGCGCGGCAGATAGGTGTCGCCGTAGAGGGGCTCATCGGGATTGCCGCTGTAGACGGCTCCCTGGCAGGAGCGGGAGCGGGCCCGCTTCACCGCCGGCGCCGGCTTGAAACGGTAGCTGTGATCCCCGTCGACCCAGAGATCAAGGTAGGACCCCTCGGCCGACTGGGGGGCGAGGAGGTCGGCAATCTGGTCGGCCAGGCGTCGGGCGGCCGGGTAGCCCCCCTTCTCGAACGGTGCCGCCGGCGCCATCACGTTCCGGTTGATGTCCCCACAGGCCGCCAGGGTGGAGCCCATCGAGCGCACGATCGTGCCGATCACCTCGCGCAGGTCGGCCTTGGCGATGCCGTGCATCTGGAACGCCTGCCGCGTGGTGATGCGCAGGGTGCCGTTGCCGAGTCGATCGGCCAGGTCATCCATGGCCAGGTAGAGGGGAACGGGAATGCGCCCGGCCGGGCTGCGCAGGCGCAGCATCATCTGCCAGTCCTTCTCCTCCCCCTTGCGGCGATGGTCCCGATCGTCCTGCTGGTAGCTGCCGTGAAACTTGAGGATCTGGACGGCGCCGTCGGTGAACGAGGGTTTCGCGTTGGTCAGTTCGGTGGCGAGGGGCTCCCTCAAATAGCCGCTGGCGGCCTTGAGACGTTCGTATTTGCTGGGAGGTCCGGACGGGCGAGCGGGATCGACGCCGGGGGCCTCGGGCTGGGCGATGGGATCCATCGCCGTGCGCCCCGAGCGGATCCTGGCCCCGCTCTCCGTGTCCGATCCCCTCCCATCGGAGGTCCCCGCCGACGGACGGTGGCGTTCGGGGGTGAGGGTCACGGGGAGAGCACCAGCATCCATCGAACGTAGCGAAGCGGAGTGGTCCGTTCAGGCTTCAATACAGTCACAGGCTGCTGAGTTCTGCCTGTGGCCACGTTTCTGCTGGAGATCGGCACCGAAGAGCTGCCATCCCACTTCCTGCGGCAGGCCCTGCCGCAGCTCGAGCAGCAGGTGCGCCACGATCTGGGCGAGGCGCGGCTGGCCCACGGCCCGGTGCAGTCCTTCGGCACACCCCGCCGGCTCGCCGTCCTGGTCAGGGATCTGCCCCTCTGCCAGCCCGATCTGGAAGACGAGCGCAAGGGCCCCCCGGCCAGCCAGGCCTTCGCCGGCGGCCGAGCCACCCAGGCCGCGATCGGTTTTGCCGCCCGCTGTGGCGTGGAGCCCGACCAACTGGAGGTCCGGGACACGCCCCGGGGCCCGTTCGTCTTCGCCCGACAGCTGGAGCAGGGCCGCCCCAGCCAGGCCGTGCTGGCCGAGCGCATTCCGGCCTGGCTCTCCGCCCTGCAGGGACGCCGCTTCATGCGCTGGGGCGAGGGCGAGCGCCGCTTCAGCCGGCCGGTGCGCTGGCTCGTGGCCCTCCTCGACGATGCACTTGTGCCCCTGGCCCTGGAGGGCTGCGATCCGGCCATCCGCAGCGACCGCCTCAGCCGCGGCCATCGGCTTGACGGTCCCCCCGTGTCCCTGGCCAACGCCTCGGACTACGCCGAGGCCCTCGCCACCGCCGGGGTGATGGTGGACCGGGAGGAGCGGGGGCGCTGGATCCGCGAACGGGTGCTGGCGGCAGCGAGGTCCCTCGAAGCCAGACCCGACCTGCCCGACGACCTGTTCGAGGAACTGGTCGATCTGGTGGAAGCCCCATCCCTGATCGAGGGACAGGTGGAGACCCGCTTCCTCGCCCTGCCCCCCGAGGTGCTCCGCACAGTGATGCGGGCCCACCAGCGCTACGTGCCGCTGATCCGCTCCGAGGGAACCTCGGATCCCCTGGCTCTGGAGGCCACGGCCACGCTGCTGCCGCGCTTCCTCTGCATCGGCAACGGGCTGTTGACGGCGGAAGCCGCGGTGCGGCGGGGCAATGAGCGGGTGCTCAGGGCCCGGCTCTCCGACGCGGAATTCTTCCTGGCGGCCGATCGGGCCATGCCCAGCGCCCAGCGGCGCGAGCGGCTGGCGCGGGTCACCTTCGCGGAGGGCCTGGGCAGCCTGCGGGACCGCAGCGACCGGCTCCACTGGCTCACGGGGCTGCTACTCGAGCGGCTCAACCTCGGCGGCGCGACCGCCGACGCCGCCCTGGGGGCTTCCCTCCTGTGCAAACACGATCTGGTCAGCCAGATGGTGGGGGAGTTCCCAGAGCTGCAGGGGGTGATGGGGGGCAAGTACCTGCTGGCGGAGGGGGCGCCCCGGGCGGTGGCCCTGGCCGTGCTGGAGCACTACCTGCCGCGGGGCGCCGGGGACGCGCTGCCCGGCTCCGACGCCGGCGCCGTGCTGGCGCTGGCCGAGCGGCTGGAGCTGCTGCTGAGCATCTACGCCAAGGGGGAGCGGCCAAGCGGCTCCTCCGATCCCTATGCCCTGCGGCGAGCCGGCAACGGACTGCTGCAGATCCTCTGGGAGCGGGGCTGGCGCCTCGACCTGGTCACGCTGCTCTCCAGGGCCACCGAGCACTGGGCGGATCTCTTCCCGGCGTTCCGGGTGAGGGCCTCGGTCCTGGCCGAGGAGCTGGGCTCGCTGCTGCGGCAGCGACTGATCAGCCTGCTGGAGGAGGAGGTGCCGCTCGACCTGGTGCAGGCCGTGGCCGGCGAGTCCGTTGCCCTGCCGCGGCTGCTGCGCGACCCCGGCGATGCCCGGCGACGGGCTGAGCTGCTCCAGAACCTGCGCCGCAACGGCAGCCTTGCCCCCATTCAGGCCGTGGTGCAGCGGGCCTCCCGGCTGGCCGCCAAGGGCGACCTGGATCCAGGGGTGCTCAGCCCAGCCGGAGTGGTCGATCCAGAGCTGTTCCGCTCCCCCAGCGAGGCGGCGATGCTGGCCGTGCTGGAGACCCTCGAACCGATCGCCACGGGCGATGATCCGGGGCGCTACGTCGCCCTGGCCGGCGGGCTGAGCGCCAGCGCCGTGACCCTGGCCGCCTTTTTCGATGGTGACGCCAGTGTGATGGTGATGGCCGACGAGGCCGCCATCCGCGCCAACCGCCTCCATCTGCTGGGGGTGCTGTGCAACCAGGCCTCGGTGCTGGCCGATTTCAGCCGCATCAGCGGCTGAGCCCCCGGATCGGCTTCACGGGTGCGCTTCACTGGGCAGCCAGAACGGGCTCCCGCTGATCGTTGGCCGCCGGGGCGGCGGGACGGGCGGTCGGTGCGGCGGGGACGGCGGCCGGCTGGGCCCGACCGGTGAGGTCTTCGGCCAGGATCGCCGCGGTTTCCTCGGGGCTGCGGACGGTGCTGTCGACCGGCTTGTAGCCCTGGGGTGCCAGGGCCTGGCCCCGCAGCACGGCTCCGATCGTGAGGACCGTGAGCTTGAGCTGCTGCCAGGGATTCATCGCCACCACCCGCTTGTAGAGGTAGCTGTCGAAGGTGAGGCGCTGCACATCCTTGTCGTCGCACATCTCGACGAAGGCTTCCCGGGCGGCATCGTTGCTGTAGAAGATGTTCTGCAGCAGCTCCAGCACCTTGTAGGTGGCCCCGTACTTGCGGTCCCACTTGCGGATGTAGACCTTGAGGTCTTTGTCAGTGGGAATGCGGCTGCCAGCGGCGCTGGACGCCACGATCTCCTCCGCACACATGCGGCCGCTCTTGGCCGCGAAGTAGATCCCTTCCCCGGAGCTCTTGGTGACGTAGCCGGCGGCATCCCCCACCAGGGCCATGCGACCCACCACACGGCGGGGCCGGGGATGTTCGGGAATCGGATGGGCTTCGACCTTGATCACCTCTCCCCGCAGCAGGCGTCGGCTGGCCCGTTGGCGGATCCCCTTCTGCAGCGACTTGATCAGCGCCTGGTTCTTCTGCATGGTTCCCGTGCCGACGGCCACATGGTCGTACTTGGGGAACACCCAGGCATAGAAATCGGGTGAGACGTCGGTGCCGACGTACATCTCGGCGAGATCCTCGTAGTAGCTCATCTCCTCCTTGGGCAGCCGGATGCGCTCCTGAAAGGCGATGGCCACGTTGTAATCCCCGGCATCCATAGCCTTGGCCACCCGGCTGTTGGCACCATCGGCGCCCACGATCAGATCGACCTCCAGAGTGCGGATCTCACCGGTGGGGCCGCCCGCCGAGTAATCGGCGTACTGCAGGGTGTAGGGACCCTGGCGGTTGACCCCGGTGTCGATCTGCTGGACGAGGCCATTGATGAGATGGGTGCCCAGGTCGGCGGCGCGCTGGCGCAGGAACCCATCGAGCACCTCCCGACGGCACATGCCGATGTATTCGTCGGCGTTGTCGAGATGGATGTCGACCTCCCGGTTGGAGGGAGAGATCATCCGCATGTTCCGGACCTTGCGGTCGATGATCGACTCGGGCAGATCGAATTCCTCAACCATGCAAAGCGGAATGGCCCCGCCGCAGGGTTTGGCATTGTCGAGCTTGCGCTCGAACAGCCAGGTTTCGATGCCGGCCCTGGCCAGCACTTCAGCAGCACAGGAACCGCTCGGGCCGCCACCCACCACCGCGACTCGCAACATCTTGAAACCTGCTCCGCTGGAACGATCCTGGGCGAGAAACTAACACCGAAGTCGTGGCCGCGCGGGACCCGGGCGGACCCCACGCCTACGATTGTTTCGAAGCTTGTTGCTGATTGGCGTGCCAGCGGGACTGCCGCCGCCCCGGAAACGCGAGGCCAGGCGCGGGGCCGGGGGGCACGACGGGGCCGAGGACATTCCGGTGGCCCACCGGTCCGTGAGGGTCGGCACCCCGGCGAGTCAGGCGCTCCGCCCAGCCCTGATCACGGCCACACTGCTGCTGGGCGCGGCGGGGCTGCTGCTGCTGCTGGCGCCCCTGCCGCTGCGACGGCTGCTGGAGCCCCCGCCGGTGCCAGGTCTGGAGGCCCGCCCGGGCCCCGACGGCCGCCTGCTGGGGCACTTTCCCTATCCCGAGGCCACCGACTCCCAGCTCACCGGGGTGGCGCCGGGGCTGCGGTTGCGGCCGGACGCGGCCGAGGCCCTGCTGGCCATGCAGCGGGAAGCGGCGGCGGCCGGGGTGGATCTGGCCCTGCTGAGCGCCTTCCGCTCCCGGGAGTTGCAGAAGGACCTGTTCTTCGAGGTCAAGGCCGAGCGGAACCAGAGCGCCCAGGAGCGGGCGCTGGTGAGTGCACCGCCCGGTTTTTCGGAGCACAGCACCGGCTATGCCGTCGACCTGGGGGACGGCAGCCGGCCGGGCACCCATCTGAGTGACTCCTTCGATGCCACCCCCGCCTTCCGCTGGCTGGAGGCCAACGCCAATCGCTTCCACTTCCAGCTCTCCTTTCCGCGGGGCAACGTCCAGGGCGTGAGCTATGAACCCTGGCACTGGCGGTTCGAGGGCTCGGCCGAAGCCCTGGCCCTGTTCGAGCCCGTCCGCCGCCTGGCCACCCGAGGGCCTGTCGGGGCCGAGGCTGAGGAGGGGTTGAGATAGGCTCGGGAATTGTTGCAACCGGTTTCGGTTGCCGAACACGAGCTTGACCGAGAGATCTCCAATGAGCGCCCCGACCCAGAGCGCGCCGATCCGCAACATTGCGATCATCGCCCACGTCGATCACGGCAAGACCACCCTGGTGGACGCCCTGCTGCAGCAGTCGGGGATCTTCCGCGACGGGGAGGCCGTGCCCACCTGCGTGATGGATTCCAACGACCTGGAACGGGAGCGCGGCATCACCATTCTCTCCAAGAACACCGCCGTCACCTACGCCGGCACCCGGATCAACATCGTTGATACCCCGGGCCACGCCGATTTCGGCGGTGAGGTGGAGCGGGTGCTGGGCATGGTCGATGGGGCCCTGCTGATCGTGGACGCCAACGAAGGTCCCATGCCCCAGACCCGCTTCGTGCTGAAGAAGGCCCTGGAGCAGGGCCTGCGGCCGATCGTCTTCGTCAACAAGATCGACCGGGCCCGCGTCGATCCCGAGCAGGCGGTCGACAAGGTGCTCGACCTGTTCCTGGAACTGGGCGCAGACGATGACCAGTGCGACTTTCCCTATCTGTTCGGCAGCGGCATGGGGGGCTACGCCAAGCCCGACATGGCCACCGCCAGCGAGACGATGAAGCCGCTGTTCGATGCCATCCTGCGCCACGTGCCGCCCCCGGTGGGAGATCCCGCCAAACCCCTGCAGCTGCAGGTCACCACGCTGGATTATTCCGATTTCCTCGGCCGGATCATGATTGGCCGGGTGCACAACGGCACGATCCGCGGCGGCCAGAGCGCCGCCCTGATCCGTGACGACGGAACGATCAAGCGAGGCCGGATCAGCAAACTGCTGGGCTTCGAGGGGCTGCAGCGCATCGAGATCGCCGAAGCCCGCGCCGGAGATCTGGTGGCAGTGGCTGGCTTCGACGAGGTGAACATCGGCGAGACGATCGCCTGCCCCGACCATCCCGAGGCGCTGCCGCTGATCAAGGTGGACGAACCCACCCTGCAGATGACGTTCGTCGTCAACGATTCGCCCTTCGCCGGCAAGGAGGGCAAATTCGTCACCAGTCGCCAACTGCGCGACCGGTTGCAGAAGGAGCTGCTCACCAACGTGGCCCTGCGCGTCGAGGACACCGACTCTCCCGATCGCTTCGCCGTCAGCGGCCGGGGTGAACTGCACCTGGGCATCCTGATCGAAACGATGCGCCGCGAGGGCTACGAGTTCCAGGTCTCCCAGCCCCAGGTCATCTTCCGCACCATCGACGGCACCCCCTGCGAACCGGTCGAAACCCTGGTGATGGATGTGCCCGAGGATGCGGTGGGCAACTGCATCGAAAAGCTGGGCGTGCGCAAGGGCGAGATGCAGAACATGGAAACCGGCTCCGACGGCCGCACCCAGCTTGAATTCGTGGTGCCCTCCAGGGGGCTGATCGGCTTCCGCGGCGAATTCGTGCGGGCCACCCGGGGCGAAGGGATCATGAGCCACTCCTTTTTCGAGTACCGGCCGATGCAGGGCGATTTCGCCGCCCGTCGCAACGGGGTTCTGGTGGCCTTCGAGGAGGGCACCGCCACATTCTATGCCCTCAAGGGCTCCGAAGACCGGGGCCAGTTCTTCATCACCCCGGGCACGAAGGTCTACAAAGGCATGATCGTGGGCGAGCACAACCGCCCGCCGGATCTGGAACTGAACGTCTGCAAGGCCAAGCAGGTCACCAACATCCGCTCGGCCGGTGCCGAAGTGCTCGACACCCTGCAGTCGCCGATACAGATGACCCTGGAGCGCGCCCTGGAATACATCGGACCGGGCGAGATGCTCGAGGTCACCCCCGAATCGATCCGGTTGCGCAAGCTGCCGGCCAAGAAGGTCGCCAAGCGTTGACCCAGGATCTGGCCACCGATCCGCGCTTTCGCGCCGCGGTGGCCCTGTTCAACCAGGCTGAGTGGTACCCCTGTCACGACAGGTTCGAGGAGCTCTGGCAGGAAACCCAGGGTCCAGATCGCCCGGCCCTCCAGGGTCTTCTGCAGATCGCCGTGGCCCATCTGCATCTGGAGCGGGGCAACCGCCGCGGCGCCACGGTGCTGATCGGTGAAGGTCTTGGCCGGTTGGCGCCCTGCGGATCCGAGGGGCTGGGGCTCGATCTGTCGGCGGTTCGATCGAGCAGTGGGGCTTGGCTTCAGGCCCTGCAGCGGGGCGAGGATCCCAGCGGCCTCCCCCTGCCCAGGCTGGTGCCGTGCTCGGAAACGGACGGCCCGGAGCTGGCCCCTGAGGGGGGCCCGGAGCCCACGGCCCGCGTCTGAAGCCAGCCCCGCAGGCCGCTCGCCGGTAGGTCCCGCTCGTATGTTGGTTCCGTTGAGGATGTCGAGGGTTGGAGATCCATCGCCACTGCCGGATCCCGGGCCCCGGCTCCGCCACATCGATCCAGACGCCGGCCGGGCCCACTCCCGGCCCGGGCCCGGGCGGAGACGGCGGACGTGGTCAACGCCGGGCCCGCCGTCTCCGCTCCGTGGTGGTCGGCGCCGGAGGCCTGCTGCTGAGCCTCGGCGCCACTTCTCTGGCCGCTGGCGCCATGTCCCCCCCCAGCGCTCCTGTCCTGCCGGCAACGGAGGCCGTTCCCGCCGCGCCCCGGCTGCCGGCGGCCCCCGGGGGTCCTGAGCCCGGGGGCCCAGCCCCTGGTGGCGACCCGGAGGCCCCCACCGGGCTGGTCACGATCGAATCCGACCGGCAGCAGGCCGACAACACCACCGGCATCGTCACGGCGACGGGCAATGTGCGCATCCTCTATCCGGATCGGCGCCTGGTGGCCACCTCCCGCCAGGCCCAGTACTTCGTGCGGGAAGGACGCATCGTGCTCAGCGGCGATGTGGAGGTGGTGCAGGAGGGCGGCAACCGGATCCGCGCCGAAAGGCTCGTCTATCTCGTGGAGACCGAACGGGTGCTGGCCCAGCCCGAGGCGGGTCAGCAGGTGTTCAGCCAACTGATCATTCAGACCGAGAACGAAACCCAGGCCCCTCCCCGTCAGCCATGAGTCTGACCCTGGAGGACGTGGCCCTGACCCTCGGGGGGCGTCCGCTCGTCAAGGGGGTGAGCCTGGAGCTGCAGCCTGGGGAGGTGGTGGGCCTGCTCGGGCCGAACGGAGCCGGCAAGACCACCACCTTCAACCTGATCACCGGGATGCTCAAGCCGGACCGCGGCCGGGTGCTGCTCGACAGCCGCCCGGTGGAGGGTCTGGCGATGCCGAAACGGGCCCGGCTCGGGATCGGCTACCTGCCCCAGGAAGCCAGCGTCTTCCGCCAGCTGACCGTGCGCGAGAACCTTCAACTGGCTTTGCAGCAGAGCGGGACGCCCCTGCGCCTACGGCGGGAGCGGCTCGACACGCTGATCGCCGAATTCCACCTCAGCGGCTTTCAGCACCGCCGTGGTCTCCAGCTCTCCGGGGGGGAGCGCCGCCGCTGCGAAGTGGCCCGGGCCCTGGCCGTCGGCCAGGATGGTCCCCGGTACCTGCTCCTGGATGAACCGTTCGCCGGGGTCGATCCCATGGCGGTGGCCGATCTCCAGCATCTGATCGGCACCCTGCGCCAGCGCGGCATGGGTCTGTTGATCACCGATCACAACGTGCGGGAGACCCTGGCCATCACCGATCGCGCCTACATCCTCACCGAGGGCACCATTCTGGCGGCGGGACCGTCGGCGGTTGTGGCCGACGATCCCCTGGTGCGGCGCCACTACCTGGGGGAGGGATTCCAACTGTGAACGGCGCGACCACCCGAAGCTGGCACCTCCCCCCCCTCGCCTCCCGCCTGCTCCAGCCGCTGACCATCCCCTGGCAACGCCTGCCGTTGATGGACCGCTGGCTCACCGGCGAGCTGCTCGGCCCCCTGATCTTCGGGGTGGCGGCCTTCACCGCCGTCTCGCTCTCGGTGGGGGTGGTTTTCGAACTGGTGCGCCGGGTGGCGGAATCCGGTCTGCCGCTGCTGACGGCCCTGCATGTGCTGGGTCTGCGCCTGCCGGGATTCCTGGTGCTCTCCTTTCCGATGGCCACCTTGATGGCCACCCTGCTGGCCTACAGCAGCCTCTCGAGCAACAGCGAGCTCACGGCCCTGCGCAGCGTGGGGGTGAGCACCTGGCGGATGGTGATGCCGGCTCTGGTCGTGGCGGTGCTGATGAGCCTGCTCACCTTCATGTTCAACGATGTGATCGTGCCGGGGGCCAACCTGGAGGCCACCAACACCTTGAACCAGGCCCTCGGCAAGGCGATCGCCGCCGAGAAAGGCAGCGACATCATTTATTCCCGCTTCAGCCGCCGCCCCAACCCGGACAGGGAGTCCGGCAGCGAACGGTATCTCTCCCAGATATTCTATTCCCGCCAGTTTGATCAAGGCGAGATGGAGGATGTGACCGTCCTCGATTTCAGCCGGGCGACCGGGACCCAGATCCTCAGCGCCGAGCGGGGCACCTGGAACGACAAGGCCGGAATGTGGGAATTCCGTGATGGACAGATCGTGCTGGTGGGCAAAAATGAAACCACCACTTCGGCCAACTTTGACCGATATCTCTATCCCCTCGACCAGGGCCCGCTCAAGCTGGCCGCCCTGCCCAAGGACGCGGCCAGCATGTCGGTGGGTCAGGCCCTCAACGCCGAACGGCTGCTTGAGGAAGCCGGAGACCAGAAGGAAGCGCGCCGCCTGCGGGTGCGCATCCAGGAGAAATTCGCCTTCCCGGCCATCTGCCTGGTGTTCGGCCTGGTGGGCAGCAGCCTGGGGGTGAGGCCGGATGCGCGCACCAGCCGCAGCCAGGGGTTCGGCATCAGCGTGCTGCTGATCTTCTCCTATTACCTGATGTCGTTCATCTTCAGTTCCCTGGGGGTGAAGGGCACGCTCTCCCCCTTCCTGGCCGCCTGGTCCCCCGTGCTGATCGGTCTGGCCGGAGGTCTGTTCCTGTTACGCAGCGCCAGCCGCTGAGGCAGGGGGCCAGGCAGACTGGGCCGCAATCCCGATGCGCGTGCACAGGCTCCCGTGAACGAACCGGTTCTGACCCTCGGCCTGGTGGCCTTCGGCCTGCTGCTGCTGGCCCTCCCTCTGGCCTTCTGGAGCGTCAGCGGCGCCCGCGGCAGCACCCTGGTGCGGATGCTTGTGGCCGCCGCCAACCTCTGCCTCACCGCCCAGCTGACGCTGCGCTGGTGGGAATCGGGGCATTTCCCGATCAGCAATCTGTACGAATCCCTCTGCTTCCTGGCCTGGGCCTGCACCCTCACCCAGCTGCTGGTGGAGCGGTCCTGGCCTTCCCCCCTGGTGCCCGCCGCCGCCACGCCGATGGGGCTGGGCTGCGTCGCCTTCGCCAGCTTCGCCCTTCCGGACCGGCTGCAGCAGGCCGCCCCGCTGGTTCCCGCCCTGCGTTCCAGTTGGCTGGTCATGCACGTGAGCGTGATCATGGTGAGCTATGCGGCCCTGCTGGTGGGATCGCTGCTGTCGGTGGCGGTGCTGTTCACCGAACGGGACCGCTCTCTGCAGCTGCGCAGCAGCTCGATCGGCAGCGGAGGCTACCGCCAGGCCCAGCTGGCCGGCGGCGGTGATGGGGGCGGTCTGCGGCTGAGCAGCGTCTCGATCGGGGTGAGCGAACAGCTCGACAGCCTCAGCTACCGCACGATCACCGTGGGCTTTCTGCTGCTGTCCGTGGGACTGGTGAGTGGGGCCGTCTGGGCCAATGAGGCCTGGGGCAGCTGGTGGAGCTGGGATCCGAAGGAGACGTGGGCCCTGATCTGCTGGCTCGTCTACGCCGCCTACCTGCACACGCGGCTGAGCCGGGGCTGGCAGGGCCGTCGCCCAGCCCTGGTGGCCTCCGCGGGCCTGGTGGTGATCGCGGTCTGCTACATCGGGGTCAATCTGCTGGGTATCGGCCTGCACAGCTACGGCTGGTTCCTGGGGGCCTGAAGCCAGACCCCCCTGGCCCGGGCTCAGACCAGCACCGCCTCGGGGCGGCGGCTGTTGCGGATCCCGGTGATGGCCTCGCCGTAATCCGGCTGGTTGAAGACGCCGGAACCCGACACGATCGCATTGGCCCCCACTTCGATCACCTGCCAGGCGTTGTTGGCCTTGAGGCCCCCATCCACCTCGATCCAGGGATCCAGGCCGCGCTCATCGCACATCCGGCGCAGACGGCGCACTTTCTCGACGGCGGACGGAATGAAGCTCTGACCCCCGAAGCCGGGGTTGACGCTCATGATCAGCACCAGATCGCAGAGCTCCAGGCAGTATTCGAGGGTGTCGAGGGAGGTGCCGGGGTTGAGCACCGCTCCGGCCTTCTTGCCCAGATCCCTGATCTGGCCCAGGTTGCGGTGCAGGTGCGGGCAGGCTTCCACCTGCACGTAGATGTGGTCGGCGCCGGCCTTGGCAAAATCGGCCACATAGTTCTCGGGCTCCACGATCATCAGGTGCACGTCCAGGGGCTTGCTGGTGACGGGGCGGAGGGCTTCGACGATCAGGGGGCCGATCGTGATGTTGGGGACGAAACGGCCGTCCATCACGTCCACGTGGATCCAGTCGGCCCCCGCCTCGTCGACGGCGCGCACCTCGTCTCCGAGGCGGGCGAAATCAGCGGAGAGGATCGATGGGGCGATCACCAGAGGCTTCGTGCTCATGGTTGGGGCCACCGGGGCAAGGGAGCCCCATGATTGTAGGAACGCGGCGGCATCCATCCCAAAGACCCCCGGTGGGCCACTGATACAGTGACCCCCGCCTCAGGTCCGAAAGACCTTGCTGCAGTTGGGCTGCGGGTCTTGGCTCTGAGGCCGTCCCCTTTCCCCCCTGCCAGACCCTCGTGGATCGCACCCTCATTCAGGAACTGCTCGAAGTCGTCGAGCAGGCCGCCGTGGCCTCGGCCCATCTCACCGGCCTCGGGAAGAAGGATGAGGCCGACGCCGCCGCCGTCGAAGCGATGCGCACCCGCATGGGCAGCATCGCCATGCAGGGCCGGATCGTGATCGGCGAGGGGGAGCGCGACGAAGCCCCGATGCTCTACATCGGCGAGGAAGTGGGCAGCGGCACCGGTCCCGGCGTCGATTTCGCCGTGGATCCCTGCGAGGGCACCAACCTCTGCGCCAACGCCCAGGACGGCTCAATGGCGGTGCTGGCCGCCAGCGACCGGGGTGGTCTGTTCAATGCTCCGGACTTCTATATGAAGAAGCTGGCGGCACCGCCGGCCGCCAAGGGCAAGGTGGACATCCGCAAGAGCGCCACCGAGAACATCGCCATCCTGAGCGAGTGCCTGGACATGAAGGCCAGCGATCTGGTGATCGTGGTGATGGACCGAGCCCGCCACAGGGATCTGATCGCCGAGATCCGCGCCACCGGCGCCCGGGTGAAGCCGATCAGCGACGGCGACGTCCAGGCGGCGATCGCCTGTGGCTTCGCCGGCACCGGCACCCACTGCCTGATGGGCATCGGTGCCGCGCCGGAAGGGGTGATCTCGGCGGCGGCCCTGCGCTGCCTGGGCGGCCACTTCCAGGGCCAGCTGGTCTATGACCCGGCCATCGCCCAGACTTCCGAATGGGCCGACTACACCAAGGAGGGCAACATCGAGCGGCTCCACTCGATGGGCATCACCGACATCGACAAGGTGTATGAGGCCGAGGAACTGGCCTCCGGCGAGAACGTGGTCTTCGCCGGCAGCGGCATCACCCCCGGCCTGCTGTTCAAGGGCGTGGTGTTCGAGGCCGACTGCACCCGCACCAGCAGCCTGATCATCAGCTCGCTCGACACCACCGCCCGCTTCACCGACACGATCCACATCAAGCCCGGCGCCCAGAGCGTCGCGCTGCGCTGAGCGCCCTCCCATGCACATCGCCGTCGTCGGCCTCAGCCATCGCACGGCTCCGGTCGAGATCCGGGAGCGGCTGAGCATCCCGGAGCAGACCATGGAGGACTCCCTCCAGCAGCTGCGCGGTGACGCCCAGGTGCTGGAGGCCTCGATCCTCAGCACCTGCAACCGGCTGGAGATCTACACCCTGCTGCGCAGTCCGGAGCAGGGCATCACCGCGGTGGGCTCCTTCCTGAGCCGTCATTCGGGGCTGGACTTCGGCGAACTCACCCCCCACCTGTTCACTTACCACCACGGCGAGGCGGTGGCCCACCTGCTGCGGGTGGCCGCCGGCCTCGACAGCCTGGTGCTGGGGGAGGGCCAGATCCTCTCCCAGGTCAAGAAGATGGTGCGGCTCGGCCAGGAGCACGGCTCGATCGGCCCGATCCTCAACCGCCTGCTCAACCAGGCGGTGAGCACAGGCAAGCGGGTGCGCACCGAAACCAACCTGGGCACTGGGGCGGTCTCGATCAGCTCGGCCGCCGTGGAGCTGGCCCAGCTCAAGGTGGGGCAGGCCAGGGGCCTCGATGAACTCGTGCCCCTCGATCACGAGCAGGTGGCGGTGGTGGGGGCGGGCCGGATGGCCAGGCTGCTGTTGCAGCACCTGCAGGCCAAGGGCTGCCGCGGTCTGGTGCTGCTCAACCGCACCGCCGACCGAGCCGAGGCCCTGGCGGCGGATTTTCCCGACGTTCCGGTTCAGTGCCGGCCCCTCTCGGACCTGGACCACTGCCTGAGCACCTGCTCCCTGGTGTTCACCAGCACGGCGGCCGAGGAACCGATCATCGACGCGGCCCGCCTGGAGGGCCTCAACCGGCGCTCCTCGCTGATGCTGATCGACATCGGGGTGCCCCGCAACATCGGCTCGGACGTGGCCGCCCTGGCGGGCGTTGAGGCCTTCGACGTGGACGACCTGCAGGAGGTGGTGGCCCGCAACCAGGAGGCCCGCCGCGAGATCGCCGCCGAAGCGGAAGGGCTGCTGGCCGAGGAGGCCCGCCAGTTCCTGGAATGGTGGGATGGCCTGGAGGCCGTGCCCACCCTCAACCGGCTGCGTCAGCAGCTGGAGCAGATCCGGGAACAGGAGCTGCAGAAGGCCCTCAGCCGCATGGGACCCGATCTCTCGGCCCGGGAACGCAAGGTGGTGGAAGCCCTCAGCAAGGGCATCATCAACAAGGTGCTGCACAGCCCCGTGACCCACCTGAGGGCGCCCCAGCCCCGCCCCCAGCGGCACCAGGCGATGCGGGTGCTGCATGAGCTGTTCGACCTCGACCTCCCCTCCGACGAGGTCTGAGCGGGGCAGGCGGGAGGAATCCCACAGATTTGTGCGCTGCCCGACCGGCCAGCCCGTGGGGGCCAGGCGCTCCGGTACGGTGCTTCCACGCTGACGGCAGCAGTCCTGGGGGGCAGTGATGAAGCGGGTTCTGGCGATCATCCTCGGAGGCGGAGCGGGCACACGCCTCTACCCCCTCACCAAGATGCGGGCCAAGCCCGCGGTGCCCCTGGCCGGAAAATATCGGCTGATCGACATTCCGGTCAGCAACTGCATCAACTCAGGGATCAACAAGATCTATGTGCTGACCCAGTTCAACAGCGCCTCCCTGAACCGGCATCTCACCCAGACCTACAACCTCTCGGCCGGCTTCGGCCAGGGCTTCGTGGAGGTTCTGGCCGCCCAGCAGACGCCGGACAGCCCCAGCTGGTTCGAGGGCACCGCCGACGCGGTGCGCAAGTACCAGTGGCTGTTCCAGGAATGGGACGTGGACCAGTATCTGATCCTCTCCGGTGACCAGCTCTACCGGATGGACTACAGCCTGTTCGTCGACCACCACATCCGCACCGGCGCCGATCTCACCGTGGGCGCGTTACCGGTGGATGCGGCCCAGGCCCAGGCCTTCGGACTGATGCGCACCGATCTTGAGGGCAGGATCCGCGAATTCTCGGAAAAGCCCAAGGGCGAGGCGCTCGAGGCCATGCGGGTGGACACCGCCCGGCTGGGGTTGTCCGCACCGGAGGCCGAACGGCGTCCATACCTGGCCTCGATGGGGATCTACGTCTTCAACCGGGACACCCTGTTCGACCTGCTGGCCCGAAATCCAAACTCCACGGATTTCGGCAAAGAGATCATCCCCACGGCACTCAGCCGGGGCGACACGCTGAACTGCTATCTGTTCGACGACTACTGGGAGGACATCGGCACGATCGGGGCCTTCTACGAGTCCAATCTGGCGCTCACCGATCAGCCCCGGCCTGCTTTCTCGTTCTACGACGAGAAATTCCCGATCTACACCAGACCCCGCTATCTGCCTCCCAGCAAACTGCTCGACACCCAGGTGACCCAGTCGATCATCGGGGAAGGATCCCTGCTGCAGGCCTGCAGCATCCACCATTGCGTGCTCGGGGTGCGGACCCGGATCGAGGCCGAGGTGGTGCTGCAGGACACCCTGGTGATGGGCGCCGATTTCTTCGAGTCGTCGGAGGAGCGGGCGCTGCTGCGCGAACGGGGCGGCATCCCGGTGGGCGTGGGCCAGGGGACCACGGTGCGCCGCTCGATCCTCGACAAGAACGTGCGCATCGGCAGCAATGTCACCATCGTGAACAAGGATCACGTGGAGGAGGCCGACCGGCCGGAACTGGGCTTCTACATCCGCAACGGGATCGTGGTGGTGGAAAAGAACGCCACCATCGCCAACGGCACGGTGATCTGAAACACCCGGCAGGTCCGGGGAGTGGGATCACCAGCCGGGCCCCTGATCTGAGCGGTTGCTGACAGAGTCCCCCAGCCGCCGGCGTCCGGGGGGGCCGGCGGCCACACTGAGGCCGACCGGCCTGCACGCCAGACACTCATGAGCAAAGCGCACTTCGGCCTGATCGGCCTGGGAGTGATGGGCGAGAACCTGGTCCTCAACGCCGAGCGCAACGGTTTCTCCAGCGTCGTCTACAACCGCACCTGGACTAAGACCGACGACTTCCTTCAGGGGAGAGCCGCCGGGCTGGACATCGTCGGCGCCCGGAGCCTCGAGGAGTTCGTCGGGGCCCTGGAGCGCCCCCGCCGCATCCTGATGATGATCAAGGCCGGGGAGCCGATCGACGCGATGATCGCCTCCCTGAGCCCCCTGCTGGAGGAGGGCGATCTGCTCATCGACGGCGGCAACTCGCTCTACACCGACACCGAGCGCCGGGTCCGGGAGCTGGAGCGCCAGAGCTTCGGCTACATCGGGATGGGTGTCTCCGGCGGCGCCAAGGGGGCCCTGGAGGGGCCCAGCATGATGCCCGGCGGCACCAGGAGCGCCTACGACGCGATCGAGGGTCTGGTGCGCAAGATGGCCGCCCAGGTGGACGACGGCCCCTGCGTCACCTACATCGGACCGGGCGGGGCCGGCCACTTCGTCAAGACGGTGCACAACGGCATCGAGTACGGCATCGAGCAGATTCTGGTGGAGGCCTACGACCTGATGAAGCGCGGCGCCGGCCTGGACGGGGTGGCCATGGCCGATGTCTTCGACGGCTGGAACCAGCTCGAGGAACTCTCCTCCTACCTGGTGGAGATCACCGAGGTGTGCCTGCGCACCCGGGACCCCGAGGATGGCGGCGATCTGGTGGAGACGATCCTCGACGTGGCCGGCCAGAAGGGAACGGGCCTCTGGACGGTGGTGAGTGCCCTGGAAATGGGGGTGCCCGTGCCCACGATCTACGCCGCCCTGAACGCCCGGGTGCTCAGCTCCATGCGCAGCGAGCGCCTGGCGGCCGAGCCGGTGCTGCCTCCCCCCCCGCCCCAGCCCATTGACCTGGGGGATCCCGCCGCCGGTCTGCCACCCCTGCGGGATGCCGTGATCCTTGCCTGCATCGCCAGCTATGCCCAGGGCATGGCATTGATGGTGGAGGCCTCCGCCCTGCACGACTACGACCTGAACCTTTCCGGCATCGCCCAGATCTGGAAAGGGGGCTGCATCATCCGTGCCCGCCTGCTGCAGCGCATCCAGAACGCCTACGAGGCCAACCCGGCCCTGGCCAATCTGCTGGTGGATCCCTGGTTCGCCGAGCAGGTCAACGCCCGGCTGCCGGGACTGCGCCAGATGGTGGCCGCCGCTGCCCTGGCCGGCATCCCCGTGCCCTGCCTGAGCAGCACCCTCGATTACATCGACAGCTACCGCACCGGCCGCCTGCCCCAGAACCTCCTGCAGGCCATGCGCGACTGCTTCGGCGCCCACACCTACCAGAGGGTCGACCGCGAGGGCACCTTCCACACCGAGTGGCTCTGATGGGGACAGCCCACAGCGCCACCTACCGGCTGGAGCTGGTGGACGGCACGGAGCAGCTCGCCCGCCGGGCCGCCGAAACGATCGCCGCCACCATCGATCTGGCCCTGGCCGAACGCGACCGGGCCCAGATCGCCCTGGCCGGCGGCACCACGCCCGAGGCGGCCTATCGCCATCTGGGCACCGAACATCTGCCCTGGAAGCGCGTCGATGTGCTGCTTGGGGATGAACGCTGGGTGCCGGCGGCGGATCCCGCCAGCAATGCCCTCCTGCTGCGCCGATCCCTGCTGGCCGAGCCCCCCGGCTCGCTGGCCTGCTTCCACCCGGTTCCCACCGAGCTGCCCAGCCCGGAGGAGGGTGCCGCCGCCTACGGCGCCCTGCTCACCCGGCTCTGCCCAGGGGATCCGCCGATCCTCGATCTGATTCTGCTCGGCCTCGGGGAGGACGGTCACACCGCTTCCCTCTTCCCGGGCACGGCCGCCACCGGGGTGGTCGATCGTCACGCCACGGTGAGTGAGGGCAAGGGTCTGCCCCGGGTCACCCTCACCGCGCCGGTGCTCAGCGCCGCCCGCCAGGTGGTGTTCCTGGTGAGTGGGGAGGGGAAACGGGAGGCGCTTCGCCGCCTGCTGGACCCGAATGAACCGGCGGCCCGCACCCCGGCCCGACTGGTGCGCCCCCAGGGCCCGGTCCTGATCCTCGCCGACGCCGAGGCGGCCGGCACCGCGCTGCGCCAGGCTTGAGCCGCCGATGGATCTGGCCTCGATGGTGGCGCCGTTGCTGGTGGTGAGCGGGGATGGGTTCAGCGGCTGGCTCGCCCTGAACGACACGATCATGGGGGGCAGCAGCAGCGGCGTGTGCCGCAGCGGGCCCGATGGGCTCGTGCTGGAGGCGGAGGTGGTCGAGGCGGGAGGAGGCTTCGTGAGCTGCCGTTCGCCCCTGTTCTCGCCGCCCCTGGATCTGGGAGCGTATCGGGCCCTGCAGTTCGACCTGGGCGGCGACGGGCGCCGTTACAAACTGGCGGTGGCCTGCAGCGACGGGGTGGCGGGCCTGACTGAACTGATCCCCGGCGGGCTGCGCTGGGTGGCCGAGTTCCCCACCAGCCCTGACGGCCCGGCCACGGTCGAGATTCCCTTCGACGCCCTGCGGCCCTCGGTGCGGGCCCAGCCCCTGAGCCTGCCCCTGCTCCGCTTCGATGCCTGCCACATCACCCGGCTGCAGATTCTCCACTCGAAATTCGGCGACGACGGCCGCCCCAATCCCGGTTTCCGGCCGGGCCCGCTTCGCTTCGCTCTGGCGGCGATCCGGGCCGTGCCCTGAGGAAATGGAGAACCATCCCGATCGCTGGCCTGATCCCTCAGCCGACGAGGGCGCCTGGCCCCGGCTCTGCCAGCAGGCCGCCGCCGCCGCCGACCTCTGCCTGAGGCCGTTCACCCATGCGGCGGTGGCGCAACCGGAACTGCCCTCCTCCCCTGGTGGATCGACGGGGCTCAGCGACTGCGGCCTCAGGCTGCTGGCCCGGCGCGCCGATGGGGAACGCTCCCCAGCCGACGACATCGAGCTGGAGATCTACCGCAGTGGCGACGATCTCCACCTGATGCTGAGCTGGCCGGAGCTCCCCGAGCGCCCCCTGCTCTGGCAAGGCAATCATCCCGTCTGGATGGATGGCGACAGCGGCCTGCGCTGCGACCGTCCGGACACCGGCGCCCAGCTGGAGGCCCTGGCCCGACGTCTACGGGCACTCCTGGTGGGAGGCTGACTTCTGGCCCGGTGGCCGCCGCTGACGGGCGGACGATCCGCGATCGGCTGCCGGCCGCGGTCGGGTTGAGCAGGCCGGCTGTGACGCTCCGGCGGCTGGGATTCATGACCACGGCATCAAAAGCCGGGATGGATCTCCATAGACTCACCAAAACATGGCCCTGATCTGTCATGGATAACCCAGAGGTTCAGACCGGCTTCGTCACCCAGGCCGATCTCAAGTTGCTACGAGATCAGGTGGATCAACTCCAGGTGATCCTGACGGAGCCCCGCAAGCCCTGGTACCTGGAAGGTTCCACCCTCACGAGCGCTCTGGCGGTGCTGGTGGCGTTGATTTCCTTCTTCATCTCCTCTTATCAGGGCGACCAGAAGGAACTCAGAGAGAAGCGGGAGGAGTTTCGAAGTGTGCTTGAAAAGCTGGTGTCGATGAGCGAAGAAGTTGATAGGCTAAGGAGCGCTGACTTCGACACCCAAGAAGTGAGCCGAAGACTTGATTATCTTCACGACAGCAAAGATCTCTATCGTTCCTCCGCTGAAATGCTGGCCCAGGATCTGGGTCCAAACGTGCTGTTTGCGGAATATCTGATCATGGGGGACCAATTCCAAGAAGACAACAACCACCGCAAGGCGACTGAATACTATGAGAAAGCATTGGCTCCATTAATTAAGATGAAAACATGGAAGACGGATGCTGACCTGGTTGAGCAGAATCGTGCCTATAGAAGATTGGCCAGACTGCAGAACTCATTGCTACTCAAGAACGTGGCAAAAATGAATTACTACTTTGATTTAGCCATCCAAGCCGCCAAAGGGGAGGGCAATGATCTGATGAGGTTCACAGCTGGCGCCACCTACGAAGATTGGGCAGAGGCCGAGAGAAGATTGAAAAATTACAAAGAATCGCTGGTCAAGCTTGAACTGGCCGAACAGGAGTTTCTCAAGATGTCTGACGACGACCAGAACAAGCACCGATCTCTTGACCGCGTAAAGCTCCGAACTGGCTATACTTTGTTATCTATGGCAGATGCAGAAATAAACCGGGGAAACCACAAGAGCTCTTGGGAAAAACTCGCCCAGGCTGAGCAGGTATTTCTCAAAATTTCCGACTACATAGACAATAAAAAGCAGAAAGCTCTCGCTGAACTGAGGAGGTTGCGGAAGCTTGCGTCGCCCTGGACTTCGGCGTCACCGCCGACACTGGGCCCGGCGCCACTCTGGCGATCCCCTCTTCTCGATGATGCGATCAAGAATCTGGGCCGTGAGGTCCCTTCCAGTAGATCGAGTGGCACTCAGCCCTGATCGGTGACCGCCCCCAGGCTGCTGCTGCTCACCAGGCGGGCGTACTTACCGAGCACGCCGCTGCGGTAGCGGGGTTCGGGAGCCACCCAGTCGGCACGGCGCCGTTCCAGTTCGGCCGCTTCCACGTTCAGCTGAATCAGCAACCGGTGGGCATCCACGGTGATGCTGTCGCCCTCCTGAACCAGGGCGATCGTGCCGCCCACGGCGGCCTCGGGGGCGACATGACCCACCACCAACCCGTAGGAGCCGCCACTGAAGCGGCCATCGGTGATCAGCGCCACTGACTCGCCCAGCCCCTTGCCCACGATCGCGGCCGTGGGGGAGAGCATCTCACGCATGCCGGGACCGCCGACGGGCCCCTCGTAGCGCACCACCACCACATCGCCGGCGCCCACCGAGCCAGCCAAAATCGCCTCCAGGGCGCTTTCCTCGCTTTCGAACACGCGGGCCGGGCCGGTGATCACGGGAGTCTTCACGCCGCTGATCTTGGCCACCGCCCCCTCTTCCGCCAGGTTTCCCTTGAGGATGGCCAGGTGGCCCTTGGCGTAGAGCGGATTCGACAGGGGCCGGATCACGTCCTGCCCGGCCGGGGGCTCACTGGGCACATCCGCAAGCACCTCGAGCAGGGTGCGCCCCTCAATGGTGCCGCAATCGCCGTGCAACAGGCCGGCATCGAGCAGCAGCTTCATCACCTGCGGGATGCCGCCGGCCCGGTGCAGATCCACCGTCACGTAACGGCCGCTGGGCTTGAGGTCGCAGATCACCGGCACCCGCTGGCGGATGGTTTCGAAGTCGTCAATCGTGAGCGGCACCTCGGCGGTGCGAGCGATCGCCAGCAGGTGCAGCACCGAGTTGGTGGAGCCGCCGACGGCCATGATCACGCTGATCGCGTTTTCGATCGCCTCGCGGGTGATCAGGTCGCGGGGGCGGATGTTCGCCGCGATGGCGCGCACCAGCACCTCGGCCGACCGGGCAGCGCTCTCCGCCTTCTCCGGATCTTCGGCCGCCATGGTGGAGCTGCCCGGCAGGCTCAGGCCCATCGCCTCAAAGGCCGAGCTCATCGTGTTGGCGGTGAACATGCCACCGCAGCTGCCGGCGCCGGGGCAGGCGTTTTTCTCGATCGCCAGCAGCTCCTGCTCATCAATGCGGCCGCCGGAGAACTGGCCCACCGCCTCGAAGGCGCTCACCACGGTGAGATCGCAGGGGCCGAGCCGACCGGGCTTGATCGTGCCGCCATACACGAAGATCGACGGGATGTTCATGCGGGCCATCGCGAGCATGGCGCCAGGCATGTTCTTGTCGCAGCCGCCGATCGCCAGCAGCCCGTCCATGCTCTGGGCGTTGCAGGCGGTTTCGATCGAATCGGCGATCACCTCCCGGCTCACCAGGGAATACTTCATCCCCTCGGTGCCCATCGAGATGCCGTCGCTGACGGTGATCGTGCCGAAGGTCTGGGGCATGGCACCGGCCAGCCGGGCGGCCTCTTCGGCGCAGCGGGTCAGATCATTGAGGCCGATGTTGCAGGGCGTGATCGTGCTGTAGCCATTGGCGATGCCGAGGATCGGCTTGCTGAAATCCCCGTCGCCGAAGCCCACGGCCCGCAGCATGGCCCGGTTGGGAGAGCGCTGGACGCCCTGGGTGATGGCGGCGGAGCGAAGCATGAACCTGACGGGATCACAGAGCAGCAACCTACCGAGCGGTTGGTGACGGGCCGCCCTCAGCCCTCGGGGGCCAGGCTCTCGAGCTGGCGGCGCACGTCTTCGATGGCCCGGTTGAGGTCGTTGACCTTCTGCTCGAGTTCACCGTCGCGGCCTCCCGACTGGAGAGCGGAGAGGCTGAGCGGAAGGCGTGCGGTGATTCTCCCCAGGGTGAGGCGACGTTGGTCGGCGGCGCGGAGCAGCCACCAGGCCAGACCCGCGGCCCCCAGCACTGATCCGGCCAGGGCGCTGGCGAGAATGGCGCTGCCTGTGGCGCTGCGCTCGGCCATGGTGAGTTCTCCGGACAGCCTCGGGGAACAGCCTAGATCCGCTCCGCCAGGCGCAGGGCGTTGGCGATCACCGTAAGGCCGGGCGAGACCATGGGGCAACTGGGGAAGACGCTGGCATCGGCGATGGTCAGGTTGGCCAGGCCGTGGACCCGGCCGTGGCGGTCCACCACCGAGCTGGCCGGGTCATCCCCCATGCGGCAGGTGCCGCAGGCATGACCCAGCACCGCCAGGGGCGCTTCGCCCCGGGGATAGAAGGGGGCCGGGCGCACCTGGGGGGTGAGCGGATCGGCATCGACGGCTTTGAGCACGGAGAGCCAGCGGTAGACGAGGCGATCGTGGGGTTCCCGGTTGTTGGGTTCGTACTGGATGCTCAGGCGATCACCCCGCAGCTCGATGCGGTTGTCGGGATCGGGGAGCACCGGGCTCATCGCCCACCAGCAGATCGATCGCACCGCCAGCTGCTCCAGGGCCACGTTGGGCAGCAGCCGGGCCACCAGCGAGAGCACCGGCGGCGATTCGGCGAACTGGGCGTCCTGCAGCACCCCCCCACCGGTTTCGATGTGGCCGAGCGGAACACGGACGTTCTGATCGCCCCAGGCGAAGTCATTGATGCCGAGACTGCGGGGGAACCGGCCGCTGTGGGGCTCGCGGGCCAGCTGCAGGATGGCGGTGAGCTGGGGTTTCATCAGGTGGCGTCCCACCTGGCCCCAGCCGTTGGCCAGGCCATCGGGGTGGAGATCGCTGCGGGAGCGCAGCAGCAGGGCCGGAGTGTTGACCGCACCGGCGGCCAGCACCACCTGATCGCCGCGGAACAGCCAGCGCTGTCCGTCGATCTCGGCTTCCACCCCCTTCACCTCATGGCCGCTGGGATCCACATGCAGCTGGGTGACCCGGGCGTTGCGGATCAGGCGGGTACCGGCATGGCCCAAAGCTGGCTGGACACCGAACAGTTCGGCGTCGCCGCTGGGATCCTCGGGCAGGCCCGACCAGCTCAGCGGCAGGTCGTAGGGGTGGCAGCCCTGGCGCTCCAGCCCCTGGCGCAAGGGCTCGAAGAGGGGGTCGAGCGGCCGGGGGGGCTGGGGATAGGGGCCGCTGCGGGGGGGCTCCTGGGGGTCGACACCGGAGCGGCCATGGACGCGGTACAGGGCCTCGGCCCGGTCGTACCAGGGGGCCAGCTCGTCGTAGCTGAGCGGCCAGGCCGGGGCCACGCCCTCCTGCAGGGGCAGGCCCTCGAACTCCCGCGGCCACATCCGCTCGAGCACGCTCCCCCAGATCTTGGTGTTGCCCCCCAGGGCGTAGATGGTCTGGGGGGCGAACGGGTCGCCGTCGGGACCGAACCAGGATTCGCTGGGGTGGTAGCGGTCCTTGCGGAACAGGTCGACGCTGGCCACATTCTGATCGGCCAGGGCCATCGCCCCTCCCCGCTCCAGGAGCAGCACCGAACGGCCCCTGGCCGCGAGGGCCCCGGCCAGGGTGCCCCCACCGGCACCGGAGCCGATCACGATCACATCGTGGTGCTGGTCGTCGAGGATCATGACCAGGCGTAGAGCAGAAGAAAGAGCAGCACCCAGATCACATCCACGAAATGCCAGAACAGGGAGGTGGCGATCACCCCCTGCTCGCCCCCCGCATAGTTGCCGGGGCGGAAGGATCGGACCAGCATCAGGGCCATCAGCAGGATGCCGCTGAGCACATGCAGGCCGTGGAATCCGGTGAGCAGATAGAAGCAGCCGCCGAAACTGCCGCTGGTGATCCCGAACCCCAGGCTGCTCCACTCGCTCGCCTGGCCATAGAGAAACGTGCCCCCCATGGCCATGCTCAGCAGCCAGAAGGCGCGGAAACCCCAGAGCTGGCCCCGGGTGAGGCAGCGCTCCGCCAGGGCCACCGTGCCGCTGCTCGAGACCAGCACCAGCGTGTAGAGCAGTGGCGTGCGCCACTCCAGCCCCTCCACCCCGGGCGGCAGCCACTGCAGGGCGGAGAGCTTCAGCACCGCATAGCCACTGAAGAACGCCAGAAAGATGACGCTCTCGGAGCAGAGAAAGATGATGAAACCCGTCAGGCTGTGGCTGGTGTGGGCCGCGGCGGGTCCCCGCGGGGGGGAACCCGGCTGCGCCGGCATCGTGGCGTCGAGGGGGGAGGTGGCTGCCATGGCTCAGGCCTGCTGCAGGGCGCGTTCGATGGCAGCCTGGTGCTCCACCAGGGGCCGGCCGGTGCCGTAGCCGTAGGGGGGACTGATCACGGTGGGCACATGATCCTCGAAGTTCTCCGCCGGGGGTGGTGAGGGCAGCAGCCACTCCAGACCGATGGCGTTCCATGGATTGGCCGGCGCCTTGGGGCCCCGCACCCAGGAGCTGACCAGATTGAGCAGGAATGGAATGATCGACACCCCCAGCAGAAAGCCCCCAAGGCTCGCGATCACGTTCCAGAACGCAAACTCCGGGTCATAGGAGGAAACACGGCGCGGCATGCCCATCAGACCCAGGGGATGCATCGGAAAGAAATTGAGGTTGGTGCCGATGAAGGTGAGCAGAAAATGGAGCTTACCGAGGCCTTCGTAATACATGTGTCCGGTAAACTTAGGGAACCAGTGATAGATCGCGGCATAGACCCCCATGGTGGCAGCCCCATAGATGACGTAGTGGAAGTGTCCCACCACGAAATAGGTGTTGTTGACATGGATGTCGACGGGTACGGTGGCAAGCATGATCCCGGTCACACCGGCGAACACGAAGTTGAACAAGCCGCCGAGGGCAAACAACATGGCCGTGTCGAGCCGCAACTTGCCGCGCCAGAGGGTGGCCAGCCAGGCGAACACCTTGATGCCCGTGGGCACGGCGATCAGCATGGTGGTGACCATGAAGGCATCGCGCATCCACTGGGGGACACCGCTGGGGAACATGTGATGCACCCAGACGATCAGGCTGAGGCCCACGATCACCAGCGAGGCCCAGACCACGAAGACATAGCCGAACAGCGGTTTACGGGCATACACCGGAAAGAGTTCGGAAAACACCCCGAACACCGGCAGGATGATCACATACACCGCCGGGTGGGAATAGAACCAGAAGAAATGCTGGTAGAGCACCGGATCGCCGCCCCCTTCCGGCCGGTAGAAGGAGGTCCCCACCACCAGGTCAAACAGCAGCATCACCGCGCCGCCGGTGAGCGCCGGCAGCCCGATCAGCTGGATCGTCTGGGCCGAGAGGGCCGTCCAGCAGAAGACCGGCATCCGGAACAGGGTCATGCCGGGGGCCCGCATCCGCAGGATCGTGGTGACGAAATTGATCGCGCCCATGATTGAGGACACCCCCGAGAGGGCCACCGCCAGGATCCAGAGCGCCTCCCCGTTGATCCAGTGGCCGAGGGGGTTCTGCAGACTCACCGGCGGATAGGACCACCAGCCCGAGGAGGCCGGGCCGCCGGGCACCAGGAAGCTGGCCATCAGGATCACCCCGAAAACCGGCACCAGCCAGAAGGCCGCGGCATTGAGTCTGGGGAAGGCCATGTCGGGAGCACCGATCATGCAGGGAATGAGCAGGTTGTTGAGCCCGTTGAGAACCGGAAAGATGAACAGGAACAGCATGATCGTTCCGTGCATCGTGTAGAGGCCGTTGTAGACGGTGCGATCGACGAGATCTGCCGCTGGCGTGATCAGCTCACCTCGCATGATCATCGCCAGCAGGCCGCCCACCAGCAGGAAGAACAGAGCTGTGGCGATGTACTGGATACCGATCACCTTGGCGTCGGTGTTGAAGCTGAAGAAGCGCTTCCAGTTATCCGGAGCCCCCGGCACCGGATGGGGAGCCCTCAGGATGCGCGCGGAGACGCCGGCGGAGGAGGTCATGGGTGGATCAGCCGTCGTGGGGAAGGGTGTTGGAGCCGGGAACGTTCACCAGAGGCGCCGGAGCCGGCACCACGGTGGCGTATCCACTGCTGCGGCTGTCGCCGGAGCGCCGGGCGTGTTCCCCGACGGCATCACTGAGGCCCGGCTGGAGGGGCAGGGTCGCCGCCCGCCGCAGCCAGGCCTGGTAAGCCTCCTCGCTCTGCACCACCACATCCACCTGGTTGGCGGCGAACCAGGTGCCGCTGTACTCGGAATCCCGCAGGCGGTAGCGGCCCTCCCGGGTGGGGGTGAGAAAGAAGGGAATCGAGCGTCCGGGGATCACCTGCTGCTTGAGGCGGAAGGCCGGCACGTAGAACCCGTGGATCACGTCCTCGCTCTCCAGCTGCAGGGTCACCCGGCGCCCGAGCGGCAGGTGCAGTTCGGTGGAGGAGATCCCCGCCGCCGGATACCGGAACTCCCAGGACCACTGGCGGGCGATCACCTCCACCTCCGAGCGGGGCAGTGCTCCGGGGCTCGAGGACGGGGGGCGATCGCGGGCATGGGCATGGTCCATGGGCCCAATCAGGGCAATCTCGCGGTTGACCTGGATCGTGTAGACAGCGATCGCCATCACCAGCACCAGGGGAATCACGGTCCAGACGATCTCCAGGGTGGTGTTCCCCTCGATCGGCTCGGCGTCGCTGATGTCGTATTTCTCGGCGCGGTTGAACAGCACCACCCAGGCCAGCACCGAGACCACACCGGCGAAGACGAAGGTGGCCACGGCGGTTTCGAAGGCGAACAGCCCGTCCACCAGCGGGGCCGCCGAGGAGGCCTGCACCGGCAGCCAGCGGGGCACCTGGCTTTCCACCCAGAGACTCAACCCGACCAGCAGAGCGATCCAGAGGCCCAGCCCGACCAGCCGCCTGAGGGGAAATCGCCGGGGCGTGGCCGTCATGGCAGGGCCTCGCGCAGATCGGCCCCGGCGGCGAGCAGTTGGCTGGCCGTGACGTGGACGCCGAACTCCACGGCCAGCTGGGCGCCCAGGGTGCCGTGCCAGGCCATCAGAGCGAACAGAACCAGGCCGACGAGCAGGTAGCTCCACTGAACCTGCCGGCCCATCTCCCAGCGCCAGCGAAAGCGCTGGAACCCCCGCCACAGCGCCATCAGCACGATGGCGAAGAGCAACGCCACACCACCGGCCCCATGCCAGAGCATGGTGGCGGTGCTGCCCATGGCGAAGCTGCTGGTGACCCCGGGCAGGGGATCGGCCAGCTGCATCTCCACGAAGCCGGCGGCCACCGTGCCGAAGCTGATCAGGCTGCAGGCCAGCAGGTTGTACCAGCCCACGTCGTGCAGACCGGCCCGGGTGACGGGCAGTGCCAGGAAGCGGAAGAGGCGCTTCTCGAATGGGAAGAGGGCTCCGGCGATGTCGAAGGCGATGGCGATCACGAACAGCCCGATCGTGAGGTGCACCAGGTTGGGGTGGATCGGCAGCCGATAGGGCAGGCCGTTGGCACCGAACTCCATCAGACCAGACCTGCGCGCATCGCCTCCACCACCTTGACGGTGTGCAGGCCATAGACCCAGATCAGCTGGTTGCCGAGCACCACCTGCACCACCACCAGCACACTGAGCAGGCTGCCCGCTCCGAGGAAGGCGAGGGGCAGCTGGCGGGGATCACGGCTGCGGATGACATACCGCCAGGCGGTGAGCACCGAGAGCACCCCGGCCAGGACCCAGCCCAGGGTGCTGTGCAGGCTGAGGATGTCGCGGGAGGCGCCGTAGGGATTGGCCAGCCCGGCCTCCACCTGGCCGAAGATGATCGCGATGAAGATCGCCACCGTGGCGAAGAGCAGGTTCCAGAAGCTCACCTCATAGAGGGCCGGCTTGGCCGCCAGCCGGCCGATCAGATCGAAGACGAAGGCGATCAGCGCCATCGCGATCACGAAGTGAACGACGATCGGATGGATCGTGTCCATCCAGGGGAGGTTGCGGTCGTTGAGGGGGGGAAGAAGCTCGAGCATGGAACGGGTCCGGCCAGTCGCTCTGAACCTCACTCTGGTTCAGCCTGCGCCGCCGCCGGCCGTGACCGCGGCCCTGGTCAGGGAATCCCGTTCTGGGCGGAGCGGAGCGGCTGCCTACCCTGGGCCCAGCCGTGTCCCCCCCATGTCGATTCCCGCGTCCCGTCCCCTGCGCTGGCTGGCCGCCGGCCTGGTCTTCGCGGCGGCGGGGCTCTCGGTGGCCCTGCCGTTCGTTTCCGCCACCCTGCTCACGATCGCGATCGGCGGCGTGGCGATCGCCAGTGGCCTCTCCCAGCTGATCCGCCTCACCGGAGCCCAGGACGGTGGCGGCCGGATCTTCCGCGGTCTGAGCGGGGTGCTCTACCTGGCGGGAGGGGTATGGATCCTGATCGATCCGGTGATCAGCGAAGTGAGCCTGACCCTGTTCGTGGGTCTGCTGCTGGTCATCGAAGGGGTGATGGAGCTGGCCTCGGCCGCCGCCTCCAAGATTCCTGCCAAGGGTCTGGTGCTGGCCGACGGCATCATCACGGCCCTGCTGGGGGGCGTGCTGATCGCTGAATGGCCGAGTGACAGCCTCTGGGCCGTCGGCACCCTGTTCGGCGTCGCCCTGGCCTTCTCGGGGGTCAACCTCCTCACCGCCCCGCTCAGCCCCGACGCCTGACCAGCCAGGCGGCCCCCAGCAACGCCGAGAGCACCAGGCTGATCTCGATCAGACCGCCGCTCCAGAACCAGTCCTGCTGGGAGATGGTGGCGAGCGGGGCTGAAGGGAAGGCTGGTGAGGCGACGGGCACGGATCCGGAGGGGTGGAGTGATGCCCAGTCTCACTCGCCGGCCAGGGACGGTTCGGACCGCCTCGAATCCACCGCCCCGAGCGTCCCCCCACCGGGAATGGCCTCCAGCGAGTGGGCCGCCCCCATGGCGGCCGCCGGTCGCGTGCGGTGGCCCATCGCCTCCAGCAGCCGGAGGGTGTCCGGGCTGATCCCCTCCTCGACGGCCAGCTCATCGGGCCAGAGCTGGCTGTGAATCCGGCTGGCCGCCACGGCGGAGGCCAGGTTCAGACCGTGCTCGAGGCGGTTGAGCAGCACCTGGAGCACCGTGGTGATGATGCGGCTGCCACCCGGGCTGCCGGTGGCCAGCAGGGGCCCGCCCTCGCGATCGAGCACCAGGGTGGGGGCCATGGAGCTGAGCGGCTGCTTGAGCGGTGCGATGGCGTTGGCCTCCCCCTGCACCAGGCCGAAGGCATTGGGCGTCCCGGGCCGGGCGGTGAAATCGTCCATCTCGTTGTTGAGCAGGAAGCCGGCGCCGGGAACGCTGATTCCGTTGCCATAGGCGAAGTTGAGGGTGGTGGTGGTGGCCACCATCGTGCCGTCGCGGTCGATCACCGAGAGGTGGGTGGTGTTGAGGTTCTCCGCGGTGCCGCCGGCGGGGCGGGGCTGCAGTTCCCTGGCGGGCCGGTGCCGCCCGGGGAGGATCGAGCGGCGCAGGGTGGTGGCGTAGTCCGCGCTGAGCAGTCGCTCCAGAGGCAGCGTCACGAAGCGGGGATCCCCCAGCCAGCGGTTGCGATCGCGGTAGGCCAGGTTCATCGCTTCCGCCAGGCGATGCAGGCCGGCGGCACTGTTCCTCCCCAGCGCCGCCAGATCGAACCCTTCGAGAATGTTGAGCATCTGGATCAGGGTGACCCCGCCGGAGCTGGGCGGAGGCATGGCGATCACGGCGTGGCCACGCCAGTCACCCACCAGGGGGGCCTGGGGGCGGGCCCGGTAGCCGCGCAGATCCTCGGCGCTGATCAGCCCACCCCGGCGGCGCATCAGGGCCACCAGCCATTCTGCCACCGGTCCCGCGTAGAAGCCCGTCTCCCCCTCGTCGCGGATCCGGCGCAGGGTGGCGGCCAGGTCCGGCTGGCGGAGGCGGTCGCCGGGGCGGTAGGGCTCACCGCCGGGCCGGAAGAACAGCCGACGCGACTCGGGGTCGCTCCGGAGCATCGGCGCCGCCGCCGCCAGGGAGTCGGCCAGGGCCTTGCTCACCACCACGCCGTCGTCGGCCAGGCGGATCGCGGGGGCGATCAGGCGGTCCAGGGGAAGGCGGCCATAGTGGCGGTGGGCCAGCAGCAACCCTGCCACCGTGCCGGGCACACCGGTGCTGAGCAGGCTGCGGGTGGCCTTGCGGCGATCCACGCGGCCGCTGGCATCGAGCAGGAGATCGGTGCGCGCGGCGAGCGGCGCCCGTTCGCGGAAGTTGATCGTCACTGCCCGCCCCAGGCCCACCCGCCGTTCGCCCTCCCGCAGGGGGGCCCCGGGTGAGAGCCGCTCCGGCGTCCAGAGCACCAGAAACCCGCCGCCGCCGAGATTCCCCGCCTGCGGATGGGTGACCGCCAGGGCCAGGGAGGCGGCCACGGCCGCATCCACGGCGTTGCCCCCGTCCCGGAGCACGTCGCGGCCCACCCGGCTGGCCTCGACCTCCTGGCTGGCCACCATCCCCCCCGCCGACCAGGTGGGATGGAAGCGCTGACCAGCTTCCTGGAGGACGTTGGGGCCTGGGGACGGTGCCGCGGCAGGGGAGGGAGCGGATGGGAATGGGGGCGCGGGTGCGGGTACGGGTGCCGCCCAGGGGGGCGACGCCGGCAACACGGTGAGGCCGACCAGCCCCAACGCGCTCAGGGGGTGCCCCAGCCAGGGGCCCGTCCGGGATCTGGGCCGCTCAGATCGGGCCATAGCCGCCGCCCCCGGGGGTCTCGATGATCAGTCTGTCGCCCGGCTCCAGGTCCAGCTCAACGCTTCCCCCGAGCAGCCGTTCGTGGCCGGCGGCGCTGATCAGGCGGTTGCGGCCCGGCTGACCGGCGCCGCCGCCGGCGAGACCGAAGGGGGCCACCTGGCGGGAGCCGGAGAGGATCGCGGCGGTCAGCGGCGCCAGGAAGCGAAGCTCCCGCACCACCCCATCGCCGCCGCGCCAGCGGCCGCTCCCGCCACTGCCCCGCCGCAGGCCGAAGGATTCCAGCCGCACGGGGAAGCGCTCCTCGAGGATTTCCGGATCGGTGAGGCGGGAGTTGGTCATGTGGCACTGCACGGCCGAGGCCCCGGCGAATCCGCCACCGCCGAGGAAGCGCCCGGCGCCGCAGCCGCCGCAGATCGTTTCGTAGTACTGGTGGCGCGCATCGCCGAAGCTGAGGTTGTTCATGGTGCCCTGGGCCGCCGCCATCACGCCGAGGGCCCCGAACAGGGCGTTGGCGATCGCCTGGGAGGTTTCCACGTTGCCCGCCACCACGGCGGCCCCGGGCCCGGGGTGGAGCAGGGACCCGGGCGGCACCACCAGCTCCAGCGGGCGGAAGCAGCCGGCATTGAGGGGCACCTCCTCCCCCACCAGGCAGCGGAACACGTAGAGCACCACGGCCCGGGTGATCGCCAGGGGCGCGTTGCGGTTGCCGGCATCCTGGGGGGAGGTGCCGCTGAAGTCGATCACCGCCCGGCGGCCGGGCCGATCGAGGCGCACCGCCACCTCGATCACCAGACCGCCATCGAGGGGCAGGCGGAAGTGGCCGGGGGCGAGCTGGTCGATCACCCGCCGCACCACCTCGGCGCCGTTGTCCTGCACGTGGGCCATGAAGGCCCGCACGGTCCCCAGCCCCTCCCGTTCGGCCTGCGCCAGCAGCAACCGGGCGCCGAGCTGGTTGGCGGCCAGCTGGGCCTGCAGATCGGCCAGCAGCTGCTCGGGGTTCCGCACCGGCCAGGGGCCCGCCGCCAGGCGCTGCCGCCAGGGGCCCAGCAGCAGTGTCCCGTCCCGCAGCAGCGGCACGTTGTCGAGCAGCAGCCCCTCCTCTTCCAGCCGCCGGCTGAAGGGGGGCATTGAACCCGGGGTGATCCCGCCCACATCGGCGTGGTGGCCGCGGGAGGCCACGAAGAAATCGGGAGCGGAGCCGGAGCCCGGCGCGAACACCGGCGTGATCACAGTGAGATCGGGCAGGTGGGTGCCGCCGTGGGCGGGGTGATTGGCGACGATCCCGTCGCCGGGACGCAGGGGCGGGTGCTCCCCCCGCCGCACCGCGGAGAGCAGGCCGGTAACGCTGGCCCCCATCGAGCCCAGGTGCACGGGAATGTGGGGCGCATTGGCCACCAGCTCCCCGGCGGCGTCAAAGACGGCGCAGGAGAAATCGAGGCGCTCGCGGATGTTCACCGAGCGGGCGCTCTGCTGCAGCCGCACCCCCATCTGCTCGGCCACGGCGCTGAAGCGATGGTGGAACAGCTCCAGGCTGACCGGATCCACCGCTTCTGCCGCGGCGGCTCGGCTGGCCCCGGCGCCCTCGGCTGGCCCCGGGGCGAGATCTGGCCTGGGGTCTTCTTTCCCATGGTCTGGAGCTTGGGCTGTATCGGGGTCTGCATCCGGGACCGGGGCCGCCGGGTCGTCGCAGGTCGCCAGCAGCAGGCCGCCCGCCTGCAGGGCCGCCGACCAGCCCGGGGCCAGCACCAGGGTGCCGGTGGCCTCCACCACCAGGGCGGGTCCCCGGAGCCGCGCCCTCTCCGCCAGATCCCCACGGCGGTGCAGGGGAACCCGGCGCCAGCGCCCCCCCCAGTGGAGCGGCACGGTTGGATCCTGTGGCTGCACCGGGGCGGCGGTCTGCCGGGTCGGTGGGGCGAAGGCCGCCGGATCGGGCCCCGGTGCCACCAGCTCCACGAGCAGCCACTCCACCACCAGCGCCGGGCCCGCCGGCCCATCAGCCTCCGGTCCATCGGCTTCCGGCCCGTGGCCGAAGCGTTGGCGGTGGGCCCGCGCGAAGGCATGCTCCAGTGCCGGCGCGTCCGCCAGCGGCAACGACAGGGTGAGCTCACTGGCGGGGAGCCGCACCCCGACGCTCAGTTCCACCGCGAGCGGGGGGGCACCGCCGGGACCTTCGAGCCCGGCCAGGGCGCTGGAGCCCTCCGCCACCAGGGCGGCGGCCCGCTGCCGCAGCCGCGCCACCAGCGCTGCATCGAGGGGTTCGCGCACCACCTCCTCCCGCAGCAGGCGCTGGTCGGCCAGGCCGATCCCATAGGCCGAGAGCACCCCGGCCAGGGGATGGAGCAGCAGCCGGCGCAGGCCCAGCCGCTCGGCCAGGGCGCAGGCATGCTGGCCGCCGGCGCCGCCGTAGCAGACCAGGGTGGCGCCGCGGATGTCATGGCCGCGCTGGATCGAGATCCGCCGGATCGCCTCGGCCATCCGGTCGATCGCGATCGCCAGGGCCCCTTCGGCCAGGGATTCGACCGAGCGGGGCCGACCCGTCGCCAGGGCCACGCGCGCGGCCAACGTTTCAAACAGCTGCGCCACCACCTCCGGATCGGGGCCCTGATCGCCGCTCGCACCGAACACCGCCGGCAAGGTCTCCGGCTGGAGGCGGCCCAGCAGCAGGTTGGCGTCGGTGATCGTCAGGGGCCCGCCGCGGCGGTAGCAGGCCGGCCCGGGGTCGGCCCCGGCCGAGGCCGGGCCCACCTGCAGCCGCCGGCCATCGAAGTGGATCAGCGAGCCCCCGCCGGCCGCCACGGTGTGGATCGGCAGCCTTTCGGCCTGCAGGCTGAGGCCGGCGATCTCGGTGGTCTCGCTCCGCTCCCAGCCGCCGCCGCGCTCGGCGGCTTCGGCGTGAAACACATCGGTGGAGGTGCCGCCCATGTCGAAACCGACGATCGGCGTGGCCCCGCCGGTCAGCTTGACGGCCGCCACCATGCCGCCGGCCGGGCCGGAGAGAATCGTGTCCTTGGCGTGGAGCAGCTCCGGGGCGATCAGCCCCCCGCTCGACTGCATCACCCGCAGGCGGCAGTGGGGTCCCAGCTCGGCCCGCAACCGCCCCAGATAGGCCGCCAGCGCCGGGGCGACGCAGGCCTCCGCCACGGCGGTCTGGGCGCGGGGAACCAGCCGGGGCCGCAGGCCCACCCGGTGGGAGAGCACCACCGGATCGAAGCCGAAGCGCTCCAGCCAGGCGCCCAGCTGCCGCTCATGCCGGGGGTGCCGGGCGCCATGGAGCAGGGCGACGGCGCAGCTGCTCAGGCCTTCGGCCCGGGCCTCCCGGATCGCGTCCTCCAGCCCCAGATCGAGATCCAGTGGCGTGAGTTCGCGGCCATCGGCCGCCAGCCGTCCCCCCACCTCCAGCACGCGCCGGTATAGGGGGGGCGGCCGCGCGATGCACAGGGCGAACAGATCGGGGCGGTGCTGATCGCCGATCCAGACCGCGTCGGCGAAGCCCCGGGTGATCAGCAGCAGGGTGGGGGCGCCCCGGCCCTCCAGCAGGGTATTGGTGGCCACGGTGGTGCCCAGGCGCACCTCGCCCACGGCGCCCGGCGGCAGGGGCCGGCCGGGATCCACCCCCAGCAGGCCGCGGATGGCGGCCACGGCGGGATCTCCCGGTTGTCCCGGCTGCTCGGAGAGCACCTTGCGCACCACCAGGGCGCCGCCCGGGTCACGCCCGACCAGATCGGTGAAGGTGCCGCCCCGGTCGATCCAGAAGTGCCAGCCGCCGCCCGGAGCCGCCCGGGGGGCGCGGGACTCAGCGGTAATTCTCAAACTGCAACGGCAGCTCCAGGTCTTCGGCGCGCAGCAGCTGGATCACCTGCTGGAGGTCGTCCTTGTTCTTGCCGGTCACCCGCAGGCTCTCCCCCTGGATGGCCACCGTCACCTTCTTGATCTGATCCCGCACGGTCTTGGAGAGCTTCTTGGCCAGCTCCTGGCTGAGGCCCTTGCGCAGCTTCACCACCTGCTGGACGCGGTTTCCGCCGACGGCCTCGGCGGTCTGGAAATCGAAGATCTTCAGCGACAGCTCCCGCTTGGTGGCCTTCTGGCGCAGCACGTCGGCCACCGCTTCGAGGGTCATGTCGCTGGCGGTGGTGATCGTCAGGCTGTCCTCCTCCAGGGTGATCTCGGTCCTGGAGTCCTTGAGGTCGTAGCGCTGGCCCACCTCCCGGCGCAGCTGATCCACGGCGTTCACCAGCTCCTGGCGGTCGAAGTCGGAGACCACATCGAAGGAGTAGGTATCGGCCATGGGCGGTGCCGGGCGGTGGAGGGTGGCTGAATCCTAGAAAAGGGTCCCGGCCGCGCCCCGACCATGCCCTCTGCCCTGACCGCCGCGGCCCCCGCCCTGGCCTGGTCCCTGCTGCTCTCGGGCGCGGTGGTGCTCCTCAGCCTGGTGCCCCTGGGGGCCGGGCGGGCCAGCGCCGATTTCACTCCGGCCGATCTGGCCGCTCCGCGGGCGATGTTCGAACGGCTGCCGGCCTGGGGCCAGCGGGCCAGCTGGGCGCACCAGAACAGCTTCGAAGCCTTCACCCTCCACGCCCCGGCCTGCCTCCTCTGCTTGCAGGCCGGGGCCGCGGGCACCGCTGTGCTGGTGGCCGCCTGGCTGCAGCCGGTGCTGCGGCTGCTCTACATCGCCGCCTATGTGGCCGACCAGCCCCTGCTGCGCAGCCTCTGCTGGGCCGGGGCCCTGCTCTGCACGGCCACGCTCTACCTGGCCGGACTGGGGGCCGTGCTGGCCCGCTGATTCGGCCCTGATCCTTCCGGCGGGCACAGCCCTCAGCCCCTCTGCAGACCCCGCAGGGCGGTGAGCAACGCCGCCGGGCTCTGGGGATCCACCATGAGCACACTGCCGCCGGGGGCCTTGCCGAGTTCCTCACCCATCTGCATCCAGTCCTGGGCGAGCAGCAGCCGAAGGGCCTCCGAGCCCGACGGACTGGAGTCGATCAGCCGGGCCAGCTCAGCGGCGGCCCGGCCCCGGGCCAGGGCCAGCATCTCCTGCTGCTTGGCCTGGGCCTCGGCGTCGAGCAGGAGGGCCTCCTGCTGGGCCCTGGCATCAAGCACCAGCGCCTCGGCCCGGCCCTTGGCGGCATTCACATCCGATTCCCGCTGGCCTTCCGAACGCAGCACGGCCGCCCGCTTCTCCCGCTCGGCGCTCATCTGCATCTCCATCGCCTGCTGGACCCCGGGGGAGGGCATGATGTCGCGCAATTCCACCCGGGTCACCTTCACCCCCCAGGGATCGGTGGCCTGGTCGAGCTCCCGCAGCAGCATCTCGTTGACGTCCTGGCGGGTGGTGAAGGTCTGGTCGAGATCGAGCTTGCCCATCTCGGCCCGGATCTGGGTGAGCACCAGATTCACCATCGCCGCCTGCAGATCATCGACGGCGTAGTGGGCCTTGGCGTGCTCGAGCAGCTGCCAGTACACCACCGCATCCACGGTGATCGAGACGTTGTCGCGGGTGATGCACTGCTGGGGAGGGATGTCGAGCACCCGCTCCTTCATGGACTGGTTGCTGACCACCCGCTCCACGGCGGGCAGCACGAAGGAGAGGCCGGGCTGCAGTTCCCGGTCGTAGCGGCCCAGCCGCTCCACCAGCAGGGAACGGCCGCCGCTGGTGACCTTGACCCCGCTGAATCCCAGCAGGGCCAGCACCACGAGGGCAGGAATCGAGAGGACACCGTCCATGGAAAGGGGCGGTCAGCCGCAGACTGGATCCATTCTCCCCCATCCCCCGGAGACGACGATGCACCCCTTGATCTGGCTGGCCGGAGCCGGGGCGCTGCTGCTGCTTGAGCTGGTGGGTCCAGGGTTCGACGGACTGCTGATCGGGGCCGTCTCCGCCCTGCTGCTCTCAGCCCTCACCGCCCTGCTGCCGCCGCTGCCGGCCGTGGGCCAGGCGCTGCTGTTCCTGCTGCTGGCCGCCGGCGGCTATGCCGTGCTGCGGCGCTGGGGGCGGCGGGGGCGGCCCCAGCCCGAGGCCCTCAGCAGCCCCGGCAGTGAACGGGCCGAGGTGATCGAACCCTTTGATCAGCTCGGACGGGGCCGGGTGCGCTGGCAGGGCCAGAGCTGGTCGGCCGAACTGCTGGAGGGAGGCGCTGATCCGTCCCTGGCGAGCGGCACGGAGGTGATCGTGCTGCGCCGGGTGGGCACCCACCTGGAGGTGCTGCCTCCCGACTGGGCGTCGCTCAGTCGAAGAACATCAGGCTGACCACCTTGCCCATGTCCTCGGCGGTGCGGCAGCTGGAGAGCAGCGTCTCGCTGTCGTGGAAGGCGTAGCAGATCAGCTGGTCGCAGCGGCCGATGATCTCCTGGTTGCAGAGGCTGCTGGCCATCGGCAGAGGCAGCTCATCGTGCTCGGGCTTCTCGACCAGATGCAGCACCCGCTCGAGCTGGTCGCGCGACTCGCTGGGCTGGCGGTCCAGGCTCTGGGGCAGGAGCACGGTGAGCCGGGCTGGTTCGACGCTCAGCACGCTGCGGATGACCGCCGCGTTGACGCCCTGGGATCCCGAGGTGATCAGGTTATGGCCCTCCTGGGCCAGGGAGCGGGCCACCAGTTCCACCAGGTGGATGGACACCACGGGCACATGGCGGCTGCCGAGGATGGCGATCCTGCGTTTGCCCGTGTCCTGAAGGAGAGCGAGCTCCTGGGCGAGGGTGTCGATCCGGTCGAGGGCCGGCAGATCAAGGGACCGGGTCACCTCGTACGTGCATCCGTTTGAGCGAAACTAGCAGCGCCCTTATGGGGCAAGCCGATCAGACCGTCTTCAGCAGTTGGAGACGCTCGAGGAGGCGATCGAAGCGGCAGTGCTCCTCCACCAGACGGATGGCGTAGGTGGCCTTGACCGATTCGTGCAGGCGCACATGGCCGAAGGCCCGCTCGATCACCTCCACGGTGCTGAGGGTGTCGTGCTCCACCTTCAACAGGGGCACATCCAGCTCCTCGGCGCGGTGGATCAGCTGGGGCAGGGGCTCGCCGGCGCCGGTGAGGATCAAACACTGGGTGGAGGCCTCCAGAGCCGCCAGCTGGATGTCGGTGCGGTCGGCGCCGGTGACGACGGCCATGTTGCGGCGCCGGCGAAAGAACTCCATGGCGGAATTCACGTTCATCGCTCCGATCGAGAGCGTCTCCACCAGCAGATCGAGCCGCTCCGGGCAGCAGAGCACCCGCGCCTCCAGCCGCTCCACCAGCTCCTCCACCGTGACGCTGCGCAGCAGGGGACTGCGCGGCAGCACGCCGTAGACCGGCAGACCGAGGCGCTCCAGCGCTGGCACCAGCTCGGAGCGCAGGGCCGCCACCGCATCGGGATCCACGGCGTTGAGCACCACTCCCGCCAGCTGATCACCGAGCTGGGCCTGGGCCTGCAGCAACGGATCAACGCTGCGGCTGTCGTCCCAGGCGTGCACCAGCACCACCGGCGCCTGCAGGGCGGTGGCCAGCTGGGCCAGGCTCAGGCCGTACAGCCTCCCCTCGCTGAGGCTGCCGGCCGCCTCCAGCACGGTCAGGCCGTCGGGGTAGGCCGCCAGTTGGGCCCGAAAGCGCTCGAAGCCCTCCCCGGGCAGCAGGTCACCCTCCAGCAGGCGGATCTGGGCCGTGGAGGCTTCCAGCAGATGCAGGGACGGCAGCAGCTGCTCGGCCGGCAGACCAAGGATGCCGCCGACAAACCGCACGTCATCGTCGAGCCGTTCACCGGTCTCGCCGGCCTGGGCGGCGGCGCGCATGCTGGTGGCCAGCGGCTTGCCGAAGCGCACCGGGCAACCGAGCTGGGTCAGCTGTCGGGTCAGGCCGAGCACCAGGGCGGACTTGCCGCTGAAGGGATCGCAGGATCCGATCAGCAGGGTGGTGCTCATGAATCGACCTCTGGGAGGGGGCTCCGGGTCGTCAATCTATGCCGATGGGGACCCCTCGCCCTGGAGCAGCCAGCGCCAGAAGGTGTCCGGAAGATCGCTGGAACCACTTCCATCAGGGGCCCGTCCAGCGGCCTCAAGCAGATCCATCAGCCAGCGCACCAGCTGGTGGGTGGGAACTTCGAAGCCGTAGGTGACCTCCGAGGCTCCTCCGGAGGCGGCCGACACGCTCAGGTCGCAGCGGCTGAGTTCCTGGGGCGCGCCCCCCGCCCGCCAGCGGAGGAGGAAGGCCCGTCGGCCGTCGGGCCACAGCCGCCGCTGGCCCTGAATCTGGCCGACGGCGAGGCGCTCAAGCGCTTCGGCCAGCAGACCTTCCCGATCGACCCCGCCGCAGTAGGGCCCATACAGCGCCGGCAAGGCCTGTTCGGGACCGGGATCCTGGAGGGGGGCCAGCCCCAGCCAGGGCAGGGGAGGGGCGGTGGGGGGGGCCGGGATCGGGGGAGGAGCGGGTGGCCACTCCGGGCTGGTGGCCATCACACCATGTCCGATGCTGAGGCGGCCATCCAGCCCTGGCCCGAGCCGAGCCTGGATCGACGGCCTCCACCATGCCTTCCACCCTTCTGCCGCTGCGGGGCCGGACCGTGGCCATCACCGGAGCGGGCGGGACCCTGGGCCGGGCCCTGCTGCGGCGCCTGCACGGCCAGGGGGCAGTGCTGATCGCCCTGAGCTCGACCCCATCCTCCCTGGACCTGGAGGACGGCCAGGGGAACCCCCTGCCCCTGCGTCAGGTGTGCTGGCGCTGCGGCCAGGAGGGCGATCTGGCCCCCCAGCTGGCGGGGGTGGACATCCTGGTCATCAACCATGGGGTGAACCTCTACGGGGATCGTGGCCCCGACGCTATCGAGAGCAGCCTCGAGGTGAACGCCCTGAGTGCCTGGCGGCTGCTGGAACTCTTTCTCAGCTTGCCGGAGCCGCCCCGAGGCAACCCCTGCCGCGAGGTCTGGGTCAACACCTCCGAAGCCGAGCTCCTGCCGGCCCTCAGCCCGCTCTACGAGATCAGCAAGCGCCTGCTGGGCCAGCTGGTGAGCCTGCGGAGCCTCGACCGCTGCGGCGACAACCCCTGCCGGATCCGGCGCCTGGTGCTGGGCCCGTTCCGCTCCAACCTCAACCCCTACGGGGTGATGCCGGCCGACTTCGTGGCCGGGCAGGTGATCGCCCAGGCCCGGAGGGGGATCGCCCTGATCGTGGTCACCCCCAATCCCCTCACCGTGGTGCTGGTGCCCCTGGCGGTGGGGCTGCGCTGGCTCTATTTCCGCCTGTTCAGCCGTCCCGATCGGTGAGGATCTCGCAGCCATCGGAGGTCACCACGATTGTGTGCTCCCACTGGGCGGAGAGGGAGCCGTCAACGGTGACGACGGTCCAGCGATCGCGCAGGGTGCGGCAGGCCTTGCTGCCGGCGTTGAGGATCGGCTCCACCGCCAGGGTCATGCCGGGGCGCAGGGTGAGGTTGGGCAGATCGGTGCTGCGGAAGTTGAACACCGAGGGCTCCTCATGCAGGTTGCGCCCCACCCCGTGGCCGGTGTAGTCCTCCACCACGCTGTACCCGTGCGCCTCAACGTGATCCTGGACCGCGCCGGCGATGTCGAGCAGGGAGTTGCCGGCCCGGATCCGCCCCAGGCCCTGCATCAGCGCCTCCTGGGCCACGCGGCTGAGGCGCCTGGCCTCGTCGGAACTCTCTCCGACACAGATGCTGACGCAACTGTCCCCGTGGTAGCCCTCGTAATAGGCCCCGGTGTCGACCTTGAGCAGGTCACCGGCCCGGATCACCCGCTTACCGCTGGGGATTCCATGCACCACCTCGTTGTTGATGCTGGCGCAGATGCTGGCGGGGAATCCGTGATAACCCTTGAAACTGGGGGTGGCCCCCATGGAACGGATGCGCTGCTCGGCATGCCGATCCAGATCGCCGGTGGTCATGCCGGGAGCGGCCATCTCCATGATCTCGCGCAGCACCGTGGCGACGATCCGGCTGGCCTCCCGCATGATGGTGATCTCCCGGGCCGACTTGATCTCCACCCCACGGCGGCCCTTGCGGATGCGGGGACCCGCCTGGGTGACGGCGGGAACGGCGGGGGATCCGGCCGCCAGGCCCGTTGCCTTCTGCCGGGCCGCGCCCGCCGCTCCGGAACCGGCGGACAGCAGGTCAGCGAACAGATTCATCAACAACGGCCCGGGCGATCCAGAAGCAAGCTATCAACATTCCCCTGTCCTCCGCACGGCCGTCCATGCCGCTCCTGGCGCGACTGCGGCGCTGGCACGCCCTGGTGGCACCGGTGGTGCTGCTCCCGCTGCTGATCACCGTCACCAGCGGCATGAGTTACCGGCTGCTGCGGGACTGGGGGGGCCTGGGTCGGGAACAGGCCCACATCCTGATGGTCCTGCACGAGGGCGAATGGCTCGGCCCCCGGGGGGAAACCCTCGTCGTGGCCCTGAACGGGCTGGGGCTGCTCTGGATGCTGATCAGCGGTTCGGCGCTGCTGCTCCAGAAATGGCGACGGCCCGCTCCGCGTCCGAAGGGGCCGGCCGCCGAGGAGAGGGGAAGCTGAGCCGTTACAGTTGTCGTTTGGCCAGGCGCACGCGGATCTTTGGGATGGCAGCGGAAGTGAACGACAGCAGCGACATGGACGAGACAAGCCCGGCGGCCACCGCCACGGCCGATCCAGCCACGGCCACCGCCACGGTGGAGAAGCCCTCCGGGCGCACCGGCAGGCTCAGCGCCCAGGAGCTGATCCGCGCCTTCGAGGCCGAGCAGCTCAAGAGTGATCTGCCCGAGATCTACGTGGGGGACACCGTGAGGGTCGGGGTCCGCATCAGCGAAGGCAACAAGGAGCGCATTCAGCCCTACGAAGGGGTCGTGATCGCCAAGCGCCACGGCGGCATGAACGAGACGATCACCGTCCGTCGCATCTTCCAGGGCGTGGGTGTGGAGCGGGTCTTCCTGCTGCACAGCCCCCAGGTGGCCACGGTCAAGGTGGAGCGTCGCGGTAAAGTCAGGCGTGCGAAACTTTTCTATCTGCGGGACCGGGTGGGTAAAGCCACCCGGGTGAAGCAGCGCTTCGATCGCTGACGCTTCATCCCCCTTTCGCCCATGCCGGTGCCGCTCTGCGCACCGGTCGAGGGGGCATCGCCATGCGCCGTTAGTTCAGCTGGTAGAACGCAGGTCTCCAAAACCTGATGTCGGGGGTTCAAGTCCTCCACGGCGCGCTCGATGCCCCTTCCTGCTCTTTCCTGGTTCCGGACATGGAGTTGGATCTACAACCCGGTGATGTGGTCAAGGTGCTCGAGTCGGCCGCGCTGGGTTGGGTGCGTGCCCGGGTGATCCGGGTCAAATCCGGCGGACGTGTGGTCGTTCAGAGCGACCAGGGCCGGGAGTTCACCGCCCGGGGCAATCAGGTGCGCCTGATCGAGCCGGCCGGTTTCCGTCCATGAGCCCAGGCTGAATCCTGTCCAGCGCATCGCCATGCTGATCCTCACCGCCAGCAATGGCCACAACCTGCAACTGGCCCAGCTGGTGTCCGAGCAGGCCCGGGCCCGGTCCCTCCCCCACACCCTGATCGATCTGGTGGCGTTGGCTCTGCCGCTCTACACCCCCGTTCAGGAGGAGGCGGGGGCCGGTCCCGGCCTCGGCCATCTGGCCGAGGCCCTGCGCCAGCAGGGTCGTCTCTGGGTCTGCGCCCCCGAATACAACGGCTCCCTGCCCCCCACCCTGAGCAACGCCCTCGCCTGGCTGTCGCGCAGCACGGACGATTTCCGCGCCCTGTTCAACGGCCTCCCCGTGGCCCTGGCCACCCACAGCGGCGGCGGGGGCCAGAAGGCCCTCAGCGCCATGCGTCTGCAGTTCTCCCACCTGGGCTGCAGTGTGCTGGGCCGCGAGCTGCTCAGCAGCCCCCAGAAGCAGGCGAACCCCGACAGCATCCTCGCCATGCTGGAGGCCCTCCATCGCCTGCCCAGCACCGGCGCGACCGCCGGTGTCGGTTGACGGCGGGACCGGTGGCGGTGGATACTGACCAGGTCACCGGGTGACACCACTTTCAGCGCCGGGCAAGGGATCTCGTCCCCACCCCGTACAGCTGTACTGGGACTGTAGTTCAATCGGTTAGAGCACCGCCCTGTCACGGCGGAAGTTGCGGGTTCGAGCCCCGTCAGTCCCGTTGACCCATTCAGGAGCGTCTTGAAGTGACGGTGCGGGTTCGTCTGGCTCCGAGTCCCACCGGCACGCTCCATATCGGCACGGCGCGCACTGCCGTCTTCAACTGGCTGTTCGCCCGCCACCACGGTGGCCATTTCCTGCTGCGGATCGAGGACACCGATCGGGAGCGCTCCCGGGACACCTTCACCGCCGACATCCTGGAGGGCCTGGCCTGGCTCGGCCTCCACTGGGACGAGGAGCCGGTGATCCAGAGCACGCGGATCGAGGCCCACCGGCAGGCCATCGACCGGTTGCTGGCGAGTGGCCGGGCCTACCGCTGTTACGCCACCGAGGAGGAGCTGGAGGCGATGCGCGAGGCCCAGAAAGCCTCCGGAGCCGCCCCCCGCCACGACAACCGCCATCGGGACCTGGATGCGGAGCGGGAAGCGGCCTTCATCGCCGAGGGGCGCGAAGCGGTGGTGCGCTTCCGCATCGACGACGGCGCCAGCATCGGCTGGAGCGACCTGGTCCGCGGCGAGATGCGCTGGAGCGGCGCCGACCTGGGTGGTGACATGGTGATCGCCCGCCGGGCGCCGGCCGATGCCATCGGCGATCCCCTTTACAACCTGGTGGTGGTGGTGGACGATGCCGCCATGGCGATCAGCCACGTGATCCGCGGCGAGGATCACATCGCCAACACCGCCAAGCAGCTCCTGCTCTACAAGGCGCTCGGCCTGCCGGTGCCAGTGTTCGCCCACACCCCCCTGATCCTCAATCCGGAAGGCCGGAAGCTCTCCAAGCGGGATGGTGTCACCTCGGTGGGGGACTTCCGCGCCATGGGCTACACCGCCGAGGCCCTGGCCAATTACATGACTCTGCTGGGCTGGTCCCCACCGGAAGGCATGGAGGAGCGCTTCAGCCTTGCCCAGGCCGCGGCCGCCTTCTCCTTCGAGCGGGTCAACCGGGCCGGGGCCCGCTTCGACTGGGACAAGCTCAACTGGCTCAACAGCCAAATCCTGCATGGTCTCGAGCCGGCGGAGCTGCGGGACCTGCTGGAGCCGCTCTGGCGGGCGGAGGGCTGGTCTACGCCGCCACTGGCCCTGACTCAGGCGCGGGCCTGGGAGGAGGAGCTGGCCGCCCTGCTGGGTCCCTCGCTCGTCACCCTGCGCGACGGCGTCGCGCAGGCCCGTCCCTTCTTTGAACGGCCGGAGCCCGACGCGGCCGCTTTGGAGCAGCTCGCCGGAGAGGGTCCCCGCGCCGCCCTGGCCGCCCTGCTCGAGAGGCTGCCCCCGGCCACCGCCGGTGATCAGGGCGCTGGATGGCCTCTGGAGCCGGCCCGGGCCCAGGAGCTGCTGGCTGCGGCCGCGGCCGCAGCCGGCGTCAAGAAGGGCGTGCTGATGAAAAGCCTGCGGGCCGCCCTGCTGGGCAGCCTGCAGGGGCCCGACCTGGTCACCACCTGGCGGCTGCTCCAGGCCAGCGGCGAAGACCGGCGCCGGCTCGAGCGGGCTCAGCCCTGACCCGTCGCCTCCGCGGAGGCCGGGATCGCTTCGGCGGGAAGGACCTCCACCTCCAGCGGCGTCACCAGCCCGAGGCGCTCGGCCAGGGGGCTGGCCGTGAGGCCCTGCAGGCCCACCGTCATCAGGATGGTCAGGAACACCAGGCCCTGGAGCTGACCCGCTCCGGGCACACCCGCCTGGGCCAGGCGGAGGGCGAACAGGCTGGCCACGGCGGCGGTGACGATGCCCCGCGGCGCCAGCCAGCCGAGCAGAATCTTCTGGGAGCCGCTCAGGTCCAGACCCGCGGTGGCCAGCAGCATGGCCAGGGGGCGCACCACGAGCATCAGCACCAGCACGCATCCCACACCGCCGAAGCCGAGCGGACTGAGCTGCGCCCATGACACCCCGGCCGCCAACAGCGGGAAGAGAATGCTGATCGAGAGCTGGGCCAGTTGGCGGATCAGGTCATCCAGCTGGGCGGCTTCGGTGTCGGCCAGGCGGCCCACCACCAGCCCGGCCGCCACCGCCGCCGGCAAACCCGATTCCGGCAGGGCCAGCTCACAGCCGGTGAACATCAGAAAGAGGATGCCGAGGGTGATCTGAAGCCGCAGCCCGCTCTCGGGATCGACCGGCAACCGCCGCAGGATTCCGGTGAGCAGGGAGCCGCAGAGGGCACCGGCCAGCACCCCGCCCCCCAGCCGGAAGAGCAGGTTCCGGGCCAGATCCCGCCAGCCGTGCAGATCCCCCAGCACCAGCTCCAGCAGCAGCAGAGCCAGCACCGCCCCGATCGGTTCGAGCACCAGGCCTTCCCCCTCCAGCACCTCACCCAGGGGCGGGGCCAGCCGCATCTGCTGCACCAGCGGCGTGACCACCGTCGGTCCGGTGGCCAGCACGATGGCGCTGAACACCGCCGCCAGCGACCAGCTCAGGCCGGCCAGCCAGTGGGCGGCCAGCAGACCGCAGGGCAGGGCCAGCACCAGGCGGACCAGCACGATCCGCAGCACGGCCAGCCGCGACACCGTTCCCGGTAATTTCAGTTTGAGGCCACCGTCGAAGAGCACCAGGCTGACCAGCAGACCCACCACGGTCTCGAGGCCACCGCCGAGGTCAAGTGGATCCACCAGCTCCAGACCGGAGCGGCCGATCGCCAGACCGGCGGAGAGCAGCAGCACCACCGAGGGCAGGCTGGTGACCACCGCCACCAGCTGCGCCAGGGCACCGGCGAACAGGGTGGTGGCCCAGAGCAGCTGCAGCCGCTCCGGGCTGTCGGTCAGGGGGGGATCAATCATCCAGGGCGGTGAACCTGGGCTCCACCCGGATCCCGATCACGCCGCTGGGCCGCAGCACCAGGAACTCCCCCTCCCGGTCCTGGATCGGCACATTGACGAAGGCATCGGAACCGACGGCGTTGAGGACACTCCCGTACCACTGCTGAAAGGCGTCGAGGGTGGGGAACTGGACGACCTCCCGGTGCCCCCCGCGCAACAGCAGATGAATGGCGTACCGACGGGGTTGGGAGGCCATGACCACAGGTACCGGAGCCCTCAGAATGCCCCAGCATCGCCCGAACCAGCGGGCGGGGCGGATGGGGGCGGCCAGGGCGTGAGACGGGCCCCCGCCGGGGCATAGAGGGGATGGCGCGGCTGGCCGCGCCGGGTGAGACCGATCGCCCCTAGCGCTCCGGAGCGCTGGGGGCCCTCCTCGGCCAGCAGCCGCCCCAGCTGGTCGGCGCGGCCGGCCCAGCTGCCGCCGTTGCCCCAGCCCAGCCAGATGGCGGGGAGCCGGCCGGCCGGGCCCCGCTCCCACTGCCGCAGCTGGGCGCGGATCCGGCGGCGGATCCAGCTGTCGGTCTCGCGGCCGACCGGATCGGCGCAGCGCCGCAGGGCCAGGGGCGAGGCCGAGCGGAAGGAGAAGAGGTTGACCACCTCCAGGCCTCCATAGCCCCAGCCCCGCGCCAGGCCGATCAGGCGCCGCAGGGTGGGGTCGTCGCGGCGGGCGTCGGCGCTGGAGGGGTTGAGACCGATGAACAGCAGGACAGGCAGGGTGGGATCCCAGCCGCGGTGCAACCACCAGCGCCAGCGCCCGCAGGCGCTGATCGCCGCGGCGGCGCGGGTGGCAGGCTGTGGCGACGGTGACGGCATGGGGCGCAGACGCGGATGGCAGCGACGAACTCCGGCTCCGCGGCTGGCGCCCAGCGGCCGCTGCTGCTGCTGGTGGACGGCCATTCCCTGGCCTTCCGCAGCTTCTACGCCTTCGCCAAGGGGGGGGACGGTGGACTGAGCACCCGGGACGGGATTCCCACCAGCGTGACCTACGGCTTCCTCAAGGCGCTACTCGAGACGGTGAAGGGTCTCTCCCCCCAGGGGGTGGCGATCGCCTTCGACACGGCGGAGCCCACCTTCCGCCATGAGGCCGATGCCACCTACAAAGCCCACCGGGATGAGGCACCCGCCCAGTTCTTCGCCGATCTGGAGAATCTGCAGGGGATCCTGCGCGGGGCCCTCGATCTCTCCCTCTGCATGGCGCCCGGCTACGAAGCCGATGACGTGCTCGGCACCCTGGCGAACCGGGCTGCCGGGACGGGCTGGCGGGTCCGCATCCTCTCGGGCGATCGCGACCTCTTCCAGCTGGTCGATGACACCCGCGACATCGCCGTGCTCTACATGGGCAACGGCCCCGGGGCCCGGGGGACCGGACCCGTGGAGATCCGCGCGGCCGGCGTGCTCGACCGCCTCGGGGTGAGCCCGACCCATGTGGTGGATCTCAAGGCCCTCACCGGCGACAGCAGCGACAACATCCCCGGGGTGAAGGGGGTGGGTCCCAAGACCGCGATCAGCCTGCTGCAGGCCCACGGCAACCTGGACGGCATCTATGCCGCCCTTGATCAGCAGAAAGCCGCCCTGCGCCGGAAGCTCGACACCGACCGGGAGAGCGCCTACCGCTCCCGGATGCTCGCGGAGATCCTGGTGGACATTCCCCTGCCGGAGGAACCGCGGCTGGGCCTCGGCCGGGTGGATGGGGAGGCCCTGTTGCGCAGCCTCGAGACCCTCGAGCTCAGCAGCCTGGCCCGCCAGCGCTCCCTGTTCGAATCGGCCTTCTCCGCCCCCGGGACGGAGCCGGCCACCGGGGAGAGCGGGTCCGATTCCGCTCCCCCCGGTCCGGGAGACCGGCCGGCCCTGCGGCCCCGCATCATCACCAGCGAGGACGACCTCGAGGGGCTGCTGGCGCGGCTGATGGGCTGCACCGATCCGGCGGAGCCCGTCGCCCTCGACACCGAAACCACCGACCTGAACCCCTTCCACGCCGAGCTGGTGGGGGTGGGTCTCTGCTGGGGGGAGGCCCGGGACGCCCTGGCCTACATCCCGATCGGGCACCACCCCCCCGACACCGATCTGCTCAGCGACACTCCGCCGCAGCTGCCACCGCAGCTTCCGCTGGAGCGGGTGCTCGCCGCCCTGGCCCCCTGGCTGGCGAGCGCCGGCCATCCCAAGACCCTGCAGAACGCCAAGTACGACCGATTGATCCTGCTGCGCCATGGGCTGGAGTTGAACGGGGTGGTGATGGACACCCTGCTGGCCGATTACCTCCGCGACGCAGGGGAACGGCACGGGCTCGAGGCCATGGCGGAGCGGGTCTTCGGGATCGTGCCCACCCGCTTCCAGGATCTGGTGGGCAAGGGGCAGACCTTCGCGGACGTTCCGATCGACGCGGCCGCCCTCTACTGCGGCATGGACGTGCACCTGACCCGCCGGCTCACCGCCGTGCTGCGCCAGGCGCTGGAGACGATGGGCCCCCGGCTGGTCAGCCTGCTGGAGCAGGTGGAGCTGCCGCTGGAGCCCGTGCTGGCCCTGATGGAGGCCACCGGCATCCGCATCGACACGGCCTACCTGGCCGAGCTGGCCACGGAGCTGGGCGACCAGTTGCTGCGGCTGGATCAGCAGGCCCGGGAGGCCGCCGGGGTGGAGCTCAACCTGGCCTCCCCCAAGCAGCTGGGCGAGCTGCTGTTCGAGACCCTCGGGCTGGATCGCCGCAAATCCCGCCGCACCAAGACCGGCTGGAGCACCGACGCGGCCGTGCTGGAGAAGCTGGCCGACGATCATCCGGTGGTGCCCCTGGTGCTGGAGCACCGCACCCTGAGCAAGCTCAAGAGCACCTACGTGGATGCGCTGCCGTTACTGGTGGAGCCGGAAACCGGCCGGGTGCACACCGACTTCAACCAGGCGGTCACCGCCACCGGCCGCCTCTCGAGCAGCAATCCCAACCTGCAGAACATCCCGATCCGCACCCGCTTCAGCCGGCGGATCCGCAAGGCCTTCCTGCCCCAGCAGGACTGGATCCTGATCAGCGCCGACTACTCCCAGATCGAGCTGCGCATCCTCACCCACCTCTGCGGCGAGGAGCTGCTGGTGGAGGCCTTCAGCAACGGTGACGACGTGCATGCCCTCACCGCCCGGCTGCTGCTGGAGACGGAGGTGATCACGGCCGAGGAGCGCCGCCTGGGCAAGACGATCAATTTCGGAGTGATCTATGGGATGGGATCCCAGCGACTGGCCCGCGAAACCGGTCTCAGCCAGAGCCAGGCCAAGGACTTTCTCAGCCGCTACAAGGAGCGGTATCCCAGGGTGTTCGCCTACCTGGAGCGGCAGGAGCGCCTGGCCCTCAGCCAGGGCTGGGTGGAGACGATCCTGGGTCGGCGCCGGCCGTTCCACTTCGATCCCGGCGGCCTCGGGCGGCTGCGGGGCCAGCCCCCGGAGGAGATCGAGCTGGAGGTGGCCCGCCGGGCCGGGATGGAGGGCCAGCAGCTGCGGGCGGCGGCCAACGCGCCGATCCAGGGCTCCAGCGCCGACATCATCAAGCTGGCCATGGTGCAGCTGCAGCGCACGTTGCGGGAGCGCGCCCTGCCCGCCCACCTGCTGCTGCAGGTGCACGACGAGCTGGTGCTGGAGGCCGCCCCCGACGCCCGCGAGAGTGTGCTGGCGGCCGTGAAGACGACGATGGAGACCGCCATGACCCTGCGGGTGCCCCTGCGCGTGGACACCGGCTGGGGACCCAACTGGATGGAGGCGAAGTAGGGGAGGCTCGAGCCGAGCCGGTCGGTGCGCTTCACAATGGGGCCGACCTCCGACACTCCGATGCAGGCCTCCACCGAGGGTTCCCCCACGCCCCGCACCAAACGCCGGCCCAGCCGCCGGCGCCTTCCCTGTCCGGCCCATCCCGAGCAGCAACTGTGCGGCAACGGCCGCAAGTACTTTCTGCACCTGCTCACCCCCGCCCAGCTGCGGGAGCGGGGCATGTCGGACAAGCGTGCCCGGCTGGTGCTCAACGCCTACCCGGTGCTGGTGCTCAGCAACGAATGGCTGGAGGAGCTCTACTGCCCCAGCTGCGCCCAGAGCCGCTGGTGCCATGTGACCCGCCACGGCCCTCAGGAGCACGGGGTGCGCTGGGCTCCGCGCGACCTCTGGCAGCAGGTGGCCCACGTGGATGCCCCCAACGGCAACCCCAGCGTGAGCCAGTACACCCTGAGGGCCGCCCGCCGAGCGGGCAGGGGAGCCAACCGCCAGGCCAACTACTTTGAACCCCGCTGATCCCCCTGGCGGTAGGCGGCAACCGTGGCGGGGAGCCCCTCGGCCAGGGCCACCGCCGGCCGCCAGCCCAGCGTCCTGAGCCGGCCGCTGTCCAGCAGCTTGCGGGGCGTGCCGTCGGGACGGCTCCCGTCCCAGTGGATCGCGCCCCGGTAGCCGACCGTGGCCGCCACCCGATCGGCCAGCGCCCGGATCGTCACCTCCTCGCCCGAACCCACATTCAGGTGCTGCACCGGCGCGGTGGCTTCGGGGGCATAGCGTTCCAGGGCCAGCACGCAGGCCTCGCCCAGATCGTCCACGTGGAGGAACTCCCGCAAGGGGGAGCCCGATCCCCAGCAGGTCACCGCCGGGGCTCCCTCCCGTTGCGCCTGATCGAAGCGGCGGATCAGGGCCGGCAGCACATGGCTGCCGGTGGGGTGGTAATTGTCACCGGGGCCGTAGAGGTTCGTGGGCATCAGGCTGATCGCGTCGAACCCCTCCTGCCGCCGCAGGGCCTCGCAGAGCTTGATCCCGGCGATCTTGGCGATGGCGTACCAGGCGTTGGTGGGCTCCAGCGGCCCGCCCAGCAGCGCCTCCTCGCGGATCGGCTGCTCGGCCAGCTTCGGATAGATGCAGCTGCTGCCGAGGAAGAGCAGGCGGCGGGTCCCGCAACGCCAGGCGTTCTCGATCACATGGGTCTGGATCTTGAGGTTGTTCAGCAGGAAATCGGCGGGCCGGCTGCTGTTGGCCACGATCCCCCCCACCTTCGCCGCCGCCAGCACCACCACCTCGGGCCGGTGCCGCTCGAACCAGCGGCGCACGGCCTCCCCATCCTCCAGGTCCAGTTCACAGCGCGCCGCCGTGAGCAGGCGGGGGTAGCCCCGGCGCAGCAGGGCCCGGGCGATGGCGCCTCCCGCCATGCCCCGGTGGCCGGCCACGAAGATCCGATCCTCGGCGCCGATCAAGGCCGCCCGTTCGGCGGCCATCAGACCCCTCCCCCGCTGGGGCGGGGCGTCCCCACGGGACGGGAGGGCGGGTTCTCCATCGCGCCCACCACCGGAAACCCCTTGAGGCGGAGATAGGCCTCCTTCTTGGCCTCATCCCGATCGGAGGCCACCATCTCCGCCACGAGCTGCTCGAGCGTGGTGGTGGGTGTCCAGCCCAGCCGAGTGCGGGCCCGGCTCGGATCCCCCAGCAACGACTCCACTTCCGACGGCCTGAAATAGCGGGGATCGATGCGCACCACGATCTCCTCGCTCCCGCCCCGCCGGCCCACCTCCTCCACGCCCTCGCCACTCCAGTCGATCCCGCCCCAGCCCAGCTCGATCGCGGCGAGCTCAATGAAGCGCCGCACGCTCTCCTGGCGCCCCGTGGCGATCACATAGTCCTCCGGGGTGTCCTGCTGCAGCATGCGCCACTGCATCTCCACGTAATCCCGGGCATGGCCCCAGTCCCGCCGGGCGTCAAGGTGACCCATGTAAAGACAATCCTCAAGGCCCGCATCAATCCGGGCCAGACCACGGGTGATCTTGCGGGTCACGAATGTTTCTCCCCGCCGCGGGCTTTCATGGTTGAACAGGATGCCATTACAGGCATACATTCCATAGGCCTCCCGATAATTCACCGTGATCCAGTAGGCATACAGCTTGGCGACGCCATAGGGGCTTCTCGGGTAGAAGGGGGTTGTTTCAGTCTGCGGCGTCTGCTGCACCAGGCCGTACAACTCGCTGGTGCTCGCCTGATAGATCCGCGTCTTCTCACTCAGCCCCAGGATCCGCACCGCCTCGAGGATCCGGAGCGTGCCGAGGGCATCCCCATTGGCGGTGTACTCCGGGCTCTCGAAGCTCACCGCCACATGGCTCTGGGCGCCCAGGTTATAGATCTCATCGGGCTGCACCTGCTGCACGATCCGGATCAGATTGGTGCTGTCAGTCAGGTCGCCGTAGTGGAGCACCAGTGCCGGGGATTCCCCCCAGGCATCACGCTCATGGGGATCCTGGTAGAGATGATCGATGCGGGCCGTGTTGAAGCTGCTCGCCCGTCGTTTGAGCCCGTGCACGGCATAGCCCTTCTCGAGCAGCAGCTCCGCCAGGTAGGAGCCGTCCTGTCCGGTGATTCCCGTGATCAGGGCAGTTTTCGGCATCGGGGCGGGGAGGGAAAGGATCGGGGTCTGCGGACGGCGCAGGACGGGCCCGGACCGTGGCCGGCAGACTAAAGCGGCCCGGCCGGCCGGGCCGAGGGTGGGGGGACGGTACCGGCTCACCCATTACCGTGCGACGAGCCCCCGATCCCCTGCCTTGACCCTGCGGCTCACCAACACTCTCACCGGTCGTGTCGAGGCCTTCCAGCCGCTGGTTCCCGGTCAGGTGTCGATCTACTGCTGCGGCGTCACGGTCTATGACCTCTGTCATCTGGGCCACGCCCGCAGCTACATCGTCTGGGACGTGCTGCGCCGTTACCTGCAGTGGCGGGGCCTGCGGGTCACCTTCGTGCAGAACGTCACCGACATCGACGACAAGATCCTGAAGCGGGCCGCCGAAGACGGCACCAGCATGGAGGAGGTGAGCGAACGCAACATCGCCGCCTTTGAGGCCGACATGGCCGCACTGCACATCCTCCCTCCGGACCGGATGCCCCGGGCCACCCGCTGTCTGGAGGGGATCCGGGCGATGATCGGCGAACTCGAGGCCCGCGGCGCCGCCTATTCCGCCGATGGGGATGTCTATTTCTCGGTGCTCAGCAAGAGCGATTACGGCAAACTCAGCGGCCGCGTCCTGGCGGACCAGCAGGAGGGCGCCAGTGGTCGGCTCGAGCACTCCGAGGAAGCGCGCAAGCGGCACCCGTTCGATTTCGCCCTCTGGAAGGGGGCCCGGCCGGGGGAACCCAGCTTCCCCTCCCCCTGGGGTCCGGGGCGGCCCGGTTGGCACATCGAGTGCTCGGCGATGGTGCGCCAGGAACTGGGCGACACAATCGACATCCACCTCGGCGGGGCCGATCTGATTTTCCCCCACCATGAGAATGAAATCGCCCAGTCCGAAACGGCCAGCGGTCAACCGCTGGCCGGCACCTGGCTGCACAACGGCATGGTCAATGTCGGGGGCGAGAAGATGTCGAAATCGCTCGGCAACTTCACCACGATCCGCAGCCTGCTGGCCAGCGGTGTCTCGGCGATGACCCTGCGGTTCTTCGTGCTGCAGGCCCATTACCGCAAGCCGCTCGACTTCACCGCCGAAGCGCTCGAGGCGGCCGCCACCGGCTGGAGGGGCCTGAACGCCGCCCTGGCCGTGGGGCTCGGCTCCATCGGCTCCATGCCGGGCTGGAGCCTGGAGGCCCCGGCGGCGGCCCTCCCGGCGCTCACCGCGATCCGGGAGCGGTTCATCGCCGCCCTGGACGACGATCTCAACACCGCCGCCGCCCTGGCCGAGCTGTTCGAGCTGGCCCGGCCGCTGCGGGCCCTGGCCAACCGCCTGGCCCGCGGGGGAACCCCGGAGGCCGACGACCTGGACCTGGAGCCCCGCTGGCGGCTGCTGCGGCAGCTGGCCGGAGTGCTCGGCCTGGAGGCGGAGCGGGGCGGGCCGGCCGTTTCCACGGCCGCCGAGCGCACCGACGGCGCCCCCACCGAGGCCGAGATCGCCGCACTGATCGAGCGGCGGCTGACGGCCCGCTCCCGGCGGGAGTTCGCCAACGCCGACGCCATCCGCGACCAGCTCCGCGCCCATGGCATCGAGCTGATCGACCGGCCGGATGGCCGCACCGAGTGGCTGCGGCGCTGAGCGGTTGAAGCCCGGCTCAGGGCTGGGGCGGGGGGGGCGTCTTACCCCGCATCAACGCCTCGATCCGGCGGATGCGGATCCGGGTGGCCTGCCAGACCTCCAGCCGGAACGCGGCCGGGGTGTCCCTCCGATCCCCGGCAGCCGCCTGGGCGATCGAGTTCTGCAGGGCCTCCACCAGCGTGTCGATGTCCTCGCCGCGCTCGAAGGCATCCCAGATCTCGCGCTCCAGGCGCGCCCGCTCGATGAAATTCCAGCGCTGGAGCCAGAGCATGGTGGGGACCGATCCAGCCCACAGCATCCCCCAGCGGCGGATCGATGGGAGACTGGCGCCACCTGCGGCCCCTGCCTGTGAAAGCCCTCAGCGTGCTGGGATCCACGGGCTCGATCGGCACCCAGACCCTGGCGATCGTCGAGGACTGTCCCGACCGCTTCCGGGTGGTGGCCCTCAGCGCCGGTCGCAACCTCGACCTGCTGGTGGAGCAGATCCTGCGCCACCGGCCCGAGCTGGTCGCCCTGGCCGACGAGGAGCTGATTCCGGCGCTGGGCGCTCGGCTCGACAGCCTCGCCAGCTGCGGCCGCCTGGGTCGCCGGCCGGAGCTGGCCGGCGGGGTCGACGGCCTCTGCGCCGCCGCCGCCTGGCCCACCGCCGAGTTGGTGGTGACGGGGATCGTGGGCTGCGCCGGCCTGCTGCCCACCCTGGCCGCCATCCGCGCCGGCAAGGACCTGGCCCTGGCCAACAAGGAAACCCTGATTGCCGCCGGACCGGTGGTGCTCCCGGAGCTGACGCGCAGCGGCAGCCGGCTGCTGCCCGCCGATTCGGAGCACTCGGCGATCTTCCAGTGCCTGCAGGGCACCCCCTGGGCCGACACGGCCCGCCTCTCCACCGGGGTGCCCACGCCGGGCCTGCGCCGGATCCTGCTCACCGCCTCCGGCGGCGCCTTCCGCGACTGGCCCGCCGCGGATCTGGCCAAGGCCACGGTGGCCGATGCCACCAGCCACCCCAACTGGTCGATGGGACGCAAGATCACGGTGGATTCCGCCACCTTGATGAACAAGGGGCTGGAGGTGATCGAAGCGCACTATCTGTTCGGCCTCCCCTACGACCAGATCGAGATCGTCATCCATCCCCAGAGCATCATCCACTCGATGGTGGAGCTGGCCGACACCTCCGTGCTCGCCCAGCTGGGCTGGCCCGACATGAAACTGCCGCTGCTCTACTGCCTCAGCTGGCCGGAGCGGCTCGACACCCCCTGGCGGCGCCTGGACCTCGCCGAGGTGGGCCAGCTCACCTTCAGCCGGCCCGATCGTGCCAAGTACCCCTGCATGGCGCTGGCCTACGCGGCCGGCCGGGCCGGAGGCACGATGCCGGCCGTTCTCAACGCGGCCAACGAGCAGGCGGTGGCCCTCTTCCTGGAGGAGCGGATCAGCTTCCTGGCGATCCCGCACCTGATTGAAGCGGTCTGCGAGCGGCATGGGCGGGAGCTCCGGAGCAATCCCAGCCTCGAGGAGGTGCTCGCCGTCGACGCCTGGGCCCGCCGCACCACACGGGAACGGGCCGCCGCGCCGGCTCCGCTGCTGACGGCATGACCCCGGTGCCGACGACCCCAGTCCAGCGCCACCTGCTGCTCTGCGCCACCCCCAGCAACCCCCTCTGCTGCGAGCCGGGAGCCGGGGCCGCCAGCTGGGCGCGCCTGAAGCATCTGATCCGTGAGCACGGCCTCGAGGCGCCGGAGCGGGCCGGTGGGGTGGTGCTGCGCACCAAGGCCGACTGCCTGCGGATCTGCGCCGATGGTCCGGTGCTGCTGATCTGGCCCGATGGCATCGTCTATGGCGGCGTCTGCCCGGAGCGACTCGAGCGGATCGTGGCGGAGCATGTGATCGGCGGCCGGGCGATCGAAGAGTGGATCGTGCGGCGCACCCCCTTCAGCGGGGATCACCCCAGCGGCTGATCAGCCAGCGCCGCACCAGCTGGTCGGACCAGCAGCCCCCGGGGCCATGGAAGCCGTTGTGGCCACCGGTGGTGGTGAGTACCACCTCGAGGGCGGGATCGGCGGCGGAGGGCCCGGACCCGGCCAGGCTCACGGCGGCGGCCGCCGGCACCCAGGGATCATCCAGGGCCTGCAGCAGCAGGGTGGGCGGCAGGGCCGTCGGCCGGGGGGTGTGGGCCTGCAGGCGGGGCAGGGGACTGGCCTGGCTGTAATAGCGCTCCACCGTGCCGTAGCCCCAGCGGGGTGCGGTGATCAGGGCATCGAACTCCCGGATGCTGGCGACGGCATCGAGCTGGTCGCGCTCCCCATCCCGCAGGGGCCCCGGGTCCTCGCGCGTCTGCCTCCGCAGCCGCCGCAACAGCCAGCGCTCGTAGACCCGATTGCGCGGACGGGAGATGGCGGCCGAGCAGCCGGCCAGATCGAGCGGGCTGCTCACCACCGCCAGGCCATCGAGGGGCGAGCCGCCATCGAGCAGGGCGTTGAGCAGCACCGTTCCGCCCAGGGACAGGCCGACCCCCAGCAGGGGCCGGTCCCCGGCGTGGTGCCGGGCCTGGGCCAGCACGGGCCTGAGATCGGAGCTGCAGCGGGCTGCGTAGGTGCCGCTCGCCAGGCGGCGGCCCGCGCCCGCTCCCCGCAGGTTCAGCCGCAGCACCGCAAAGCCGGAGCAGCGCAAGGTCCAACCCAGGCGGCGCACCCCATCGGCCCGGCTCGATCCCCCCAGACCGTGCAGGATCAGCACCAGCCCCGCCGGTCCGCCGGTCTGGGGGACATCCAGCTCAGCCAGCAGGGCCTCGCCGGCGCCGATCTCCAGTCGCAGCGCCCGGGACGACTCCGGCGGCAGACGCGGCGGCCGGAGGGTGTCATGGAGGGTCTGCAGATCCGCCCCCCACCAGGGGGGCCGCACCCGGAAGGGCGCCAGGCCCAGCGCGGTCGGCAGCGGGGTCGGGCGGGGGGGACCGTCCCCCCTAGCGGCGCTCACACCACCTGGGGCTGGGCCGCCAGCCAGTCGGCCAGGGGAACCGGCGGCAGCTCGGGGGAGCTGGTGATCTCGAGGATGCGACCGATCGCGGCCGGGGTCTCGAGCGCATCGAGGCAGACCCGCGCCACCAGGCGGCGGGGAATGCTGGAGCTCTCCTGCTGGTCGGGACCGCTGAAGCGGATGCCCTGGGCTTCGAGGTCCTCCTCGGCCTCACTCAGCCCACCGGGCCGCACCACCGTCCAGTCCAGTCCGCTGGCCTCCAGCCAGCGCTCCCCGAGCCGCTTCCAGATCAGGATCAACCCGAACAGGTTGAGCGGGTGCAGCAGGCGCCCGCTGCAGAGCGAGCTCACCAGCACGACCCGGCGGACGCCCTTGGCGCGGCAGGCGGCGATCTGGGGCCGCAGCGCCAGGGCATCCACCTTGAACGGTCCGGTGAGGTCCACCGAGGGGCGGGCACCGGTGGCAATCACCAGGGCCGTCACCCCCTCCAGGGCGCGCTCCAGGGCCGCTCCGTCACTGAGCTCCAGCCGCAGGATCTCGGCCCCCTCCAGCCCGGTGGGAACGGTGGAACCGGGACGCAGCAGGGCCTTGACCCGATCGCCCCGCCGCAGCGCCTCCTGAACGACGCGCCAGCCGGTCTTGCCCGAAGCCCCGCTGACGGCCAGCACGCGCTGGTCCTGCCGATCGGACTGGGCAGGCGTTTCGACCATGTCAGAAATGGGGGAGCAGCTCCTGTTCTAGGCAGCGGGCCTGGCCCAGGGAGCCCTGATGCCGCAGCTGGCGGACCCGCAGGATCATCGGGTCGATGTCGCACTCCTGGGCATGGCAGCGCTCGAGATGGGCACGATCGCCGGCCGGGGGTCGGGGGAACGGGAGCTGATCGTCCATGTCCTGAACGGGGGGCACCGCAGGGGGATGGCCGGAAGTTAGGGACGCCGGCGCCGAAACCCCTGGTGACAAACACTCATCATCCTGGTGCGGAGCGCACAATGGCGCCACAACGGGTCGAAGGCGGGCGGCCATGGGAGCGACAACCGGACCCCGTCCCTCCTTCGACCTGGGTCGGCCGGTGGCGGCAGGATCCCCCCGGCTGCGGCCGCGCCGCTGGCAGAGCCAGCTGATCGAGCTGCTGCGCCGGCGGCTGGAGCGGGGCACCCCCGGGGGGGAGGACGTGCTCCTCCACGCCGGCCCCGGGGCGGGCAAGACCCTGGGGGCCCTGCTGGGATTTCAGGCCCTGCGGCGGGACGGCCGGCTCGCCCATCTGCTGGTCTTCTGCCACCGCAGCTCGATTGCGGGCCAGTGGCGTGACGCCGCCGCCGGCCTGGGGCTGGAGCTGGCGCCGTGGGACCCGGAGGCCGCCGCCGGCCCGGCCGCGGGGCACGGACTGCTGCTCAGTTACCAGAGCGCCGCCCGGCATCGGCAACGGCTCGAGCGGGACCTGGGCTCCCTGCTGGTCGGGCCGGTGCTGGCCGTCGCCGACGAGGTGCACCATCTCGGCCTGGACCCGGAGGATCCGGAGGCGGCCGCCTGGGGCCATGCTTTCACCTGCCTGAGCCGCGGCAGCGTCCTGCGCCTCGGGCTCAGCGGCACGCCCTTCCGGGCCGACAACCTGGGCTTCTGCTCCGCCCGCCGGGTGCCACGACGGGCGGAGGGGGTCCTGGTGGAGGAGATCGCGCCGGACCTGAGCGTGGAACCCCGCCAGCTGATCCTGGCCGGGGATGTGCGGCCGCTGGAATTCCGCTTCCAGGACGGCTGGGTGGACCATGGCCCCGGCGGCGGGGGCGGCCGGGAGGAGCCGGAACGCTCCCCCCTCTCGGCGGAAACCCGGGCGAGCTGGCGGGCCCGCAACCTGCGCCGGGCCATCCGGCTGGGGGACCCGGGCAGCATCGCGCTGCGGGTGCTGCTCGGGGCCCGCCGGCGCCTGGCCGGCCTGCGCGCCGGCGAGCATCGCCAGGCGGGGGGCCTGGTGATCGCCCGGGACATCGCCCATGCCCGCGGCATCGCCACCCTGTTGCAGGAGGACGGGGACCGGGTTCTGCTGGTCCATTCCCAGGACCCCGACGCCGCCGCCCATCTGGCGGCCTTCCGGCGGGGGGAGGCCGACTGGCTGGTGAGCATCGACATGTGCGCCGAGGGTTTTGACGCGCCGCGGCTGCGGGTGGTGGCCTATCTGACCACCGTGGTGACCCGCAGCCGCTTCATCCAGGGAATCACCCGGGCCGTGCGCATCGACGCCGAGCGCTCCGCCCTGGAGAGGATTCCGCGGCGGCCCTCCTACGTGTACGCCCCCGCCGACCCCCTGCTGATGGGCTTCGCCCGCACCTGGTCGGTGGCGGAGCCCTACAGCATCCGGCCCGCCAGCCCCCCGGCAGCGGAGGCGGCGGGCGGCGGGAGCGCGGCGGCGGCCCGGCCGCTGGAGGCACTGCGGGACACCGCCGGAGCGGTGATTCGCCTGAGCGGGCCCCAGCTGCCGGACTTCCTGATGGGGCACCGCTGAGCGGACGGGCCGGATCGGGCTGCAGCGGTCACTACACACCAAAGCGGCAAAGAGTGCGAACTTCTGCGAATCCACACCTCAGGCCGGGTCAGGCCCAGCCAGCTTGGTGACCATCGGGAGCAGGAACATGTCGAATGCCCCTCTCCATCGCCAACTCTCTGGGTTGGCGACCTGGGCGACCGCCCGCATCGCTGAACTCGACCGCCAGGAGCGCTTCGAGGAAAGCTATGCGCTCACCGAAGAGTTCCGCGAGTGGATGCTCTGTCTGGAGGATCACCCCGAACTGGTGGACCCCCTGATCGTGCCGGCCACCGTCATCCGAAACCCTTTTCGAGCCATCGATCGTCCGCTGGGGGAACCCGAGACAGGCCGCCAGCGCGACGGCCTGCTGGAAATCTAAAGCAATCCTTACGGGCCGGGTCCTCGGCCCCCTCCCGTTCACATCCCGTCATGACAGGGCGCCGGTCCTCGCTGGGGCGGATCGCCCGGGCCGCGTCCACGGACCGACGCGCCGTCCCGTAAACTCAACTCATAGTCAGTCCGCTTTAGCTCCATGACGGATTCCGCCCCCCGCGCCGGCGGTGTCGACCCGGACAGCTCCGGCACTCCGGTCGAGAACCTGGTGATCGTCGGCTCCGGCCCGGCGGGTTACACGGCGGCGATCTACGCGGCGCGGGCCAACCTCAGTCCCCTGCTGATCACCGGCTTCCAGGACGGCGGCATCCCCGGCGGCCAGCTGATGACCACGACCCACGTGGAGAACTACCCCGGCTTCCCCGACGGCATTCTCGGCCCCGACCTGATGGATCGGATGAAGGCCCAGGCCGTCCGCTGGGGCACCCGCCTGGTGGAGGCCGACGCCGAGGCGATCGATCTCTCCCGCCGCCCCTACCGGGTGAGCGCCGAGGGCCGCACCGTCGAGACGCAGGCGCTGATCCTGGCCACCGGCGCCAGCGCCAACCGGCTCGGCCTGCCCCAGGAGGAACGGTTCTGGAGCCAGGGCATCAGCGCCTGCGCCATCTGCGACGGGGCCACCCCCCAGTTCCGCAATGAGCAGCTGGCGGTGGTGGGTGGCGGCGATTCCGCCTGTGAGGAAGCCGTGTACCTCACCAAATACGGCAGCCAGGTCCATCTGATCGTGCGCCGCGACAGCCTCCGGGCCAGCGCCGCCATGGCCGACCGGGTGCTGGCCAACCCATCCATCACCGTCCACTGGTTCCAGGAAGTGGCCGACGCCTCCGGCGACGCCTGGCTGAGCGCCATCACCCTGCGCGATGTGCGCAGCGGCGAGACGGAGGACCTGCCGGTGCGGGGCCTCTTCTACGCGATCGGCCACACCCCCAACACCCGCCTGGTGCGCCACCAGCTGGAGGTGGATCCGAAGGGCTACCTGGTCACCCGGCCCGGCCAGCCCGACACCAGCCTGGAGGGGGTGTTCGCCGCCGGCGACGTGGCCGACGCCCAGTGGCGCCAGGGGGTGACGGCCGCCGGCAGCGGCTGCCAGGCGGCCCTGGCGGCGGAGCGCTGGCTCAGCCACCACGACCTGGCGGTGACGGTGCGGCGGGACGCGGTGGAGCCCGAACCCAGCGGCGAACCCACGCCCACGGTGGTGAGCGACGCGGAGAACTTTGATCCCGAGGCGCTCTGGCAGAAGGGGGGCTATGCCCTGCGCAAGCTCTACCACGACGACACCGGCCCCCTGCTGGTGGTCTACACCTCGCCGAGCTGCGGGCCCTGCCACGTGCTCAAACCCCAGCTCAAGCGGGTGCTCGCCGAGCTGGGCGGGGCGGCCCGGGGGGTGGAGATCGACATCGAGGCCGAGCAGGACATCGCCCAGCAGGCCGGCGTGAGCGGCACCCCCACCGTGCAGCTCTTCCACGCCAAGCAGCTCAAGCAGCAGTGGCGTGGGGTCAAGCAGCGAAGCGAGTTCAAAGCCGCGATCGAGTCCCTGCTGGCCGCCCCCGTGGGCTGAGCTCAGCGGCGCCGGGGACCTCCGGGACGGTTGCCACCTGGACGGGGGCCGGTGGCTCCGGCATTGCGCTCCCGGTAGGTGATCCGGCCGCGGGTGAGGTCGTACGGACTGATCTCCACCAGCACCTTGTCTCCGGCGAGCAGCTTGATGCGGAACTTGGTGAGCTTGCCGGCCGCTCGGCAGAGGCACTGGTGCCCGGAGGGCTGATCGAGGGTGACCAGGTAGAAGCCGTTGCCCTGTTCCTTCTCGATCACACCCGAAGTTTCGATCATGCGCTGCCGTAGCTCGATGCTGAGGTTGATGTCAGCTTAAATTGACGGCTCCCCGGCCCTGGCCCGGCATCGGGCGGCGATAGGGTCATCCCCGTTGCCACCGGCTGTCTTGGTGTTCCCACCGCTCTCGCTCGACCTGGGCCTGCTGCTGATCTCGATCGGAGCGGTGAACCTCTGGAGGGCCCGCACCGGCGGCCACTGACAGACCGCTTCCGGCGCCCTGACCACCCTGCTGTTCCACAAGCCCTACGGGGTGCTCAGCCAGTTCAGCCCCGAACCGCGCAGCGCCTGGCGCACCCTGGCCGAGTTCATCCCGGTTCGCGGCGTCTATGCGGCGGGCCGTCTCGACGCCGACAGCGAGGGCCTGCTGCTGCTCACCAGTGATGGCCAGCTTCAGCACAGGCTCACCGATCCCCGCTGGGGCCACTGGCGCCGCTACTGGGTCCAGGTGGAGGGCCGCCCCGATGGGGCGGCCCTGGCGGCCCTGCGGGAGGGCGTGATCCTGCAGGGTCGGCCCACCCTGCCGGCACGGGCCCGCCTGCTGGCCGATCCCGCTCCAGCGGAGCGCCAGCCACCGATCCGCCGGCGCCTCACGGTGCCGACCGCCTGGCTGGAGCTGGAGCTGCGGGAGGGCCGCAACCGTCAGGTGCGCCGCATGACGGCCGCCGTGGGGCTGCCGACCCTGCGTCTGCTGCGGGTCGCCATCGCTCTCACCGACGACGCACCACCCCTCGATCTGGGCGGACTGGCGGCGGGGGAGTGGCGGAGGGCGTCTGCGGCGGAGGAGCGGCGGCTGGGCGGGGCCGGCCGGGGAAAGGGGGGGCGGGGCGAGGGGGGCGGATAGGGAGGTTTGGCGGCCAGCCGGGGACGGCGGGGCCGGCGGGACGCTCAGGCGATCGACTGCTGCAGCTCGCGCACCGTCTGCAACTGGCCGTAGTAGTAGTTGGCCCGGGCGCGGCGGTCGGCGTCCTCCAGGCTGTCGAGGGCATCGAAGCCGAGGCTGATCCAGAGTTCATGACCGCAGGCCCGGTTCAGTTCGGCGACGGCCTCCTGCTCGAGGTTGGCCAGGCGACGCTGCAGATTCTTGATCTGGGCGATGGACATGACGGGGCAATCGCAGACACCGATAGTACAGACGCACTGACGGGCCGGCGCCGGGGGGCTCAGAAGGGCAGTTTCTTGCGATCTTCCTTGTCGAGATCGGCCTCCAGCTCCCGCAGCCGCCGCAGGATCGTGTCGTAGTACTCCTTCAGGTAATCCTCCAGCCGCGTGGTGTCGGCCTCCGCCAGGCCGAAGGCCCGGTAGCTCTCCTCCATCGGAGCATCGAGGCGGCGACCGCCGCCGGTCACCTCGGCGAAGGCCAGCCGCTCCGCCACGTTGAGGCCGGCCTCGAAGAAGGAGGCCACCCCCTGCATCAACCGGATCAGCACCGGCCGGACCCGGAACACCCGGGCCGGCTTGCCGCTGTATTTCTCGCAAAGCTGAACCAACTCCCCGGTGTTCCAGGCCTTCGGTCCCACGACCGGGAAGGTGCCCCGCACGGTCTCGGGGCGCTCCAGGGCCGCCACCGCAAAGCGGGCCACATCCTGGGTGTTCATGTAGGCGATCGGGGTCGGGGTGCCGCTGACCCAGACCGTCTGATTCTCGAGAACGGGAATGGCGAACTGTCCGATCACCCCCTGCATGAAGGCGACGCAGCGGAGGATCGTGTAGTCGAGATCGGAGTGCTCCAGCAGCTGCTCCGTGCAGTGCTTGATGTCCATCAACGGCACGTGGCGGTGCAGCTCGGCGTCCAGCAGGGAGATGAACACCACCCGTGTCACCCCGCTCGACTCGCAGGCCCGCAGCAGGTTGAGCTTCCCCTGCCAGTCGATCCGATGGACACCGGCGCCATCGGTGGGGCGGGCGGTGGCGGCGTCGATCATGGCCTCCTGGCCCTCGAGGGCGTAGGCCAGGCTCTCCGGCTCGAGCAGGTCGCCCCGGGTCAGTTCACAGCCCCATTCCTGCAGGAAGGCCGCCCTGCGGGGGGAGCGCACCATGCAGCGAACCTGATGACCCTGATCGAGCGCACGGCGGGCAATCTGGCGACCGAGCGTGCCGGTACCGCCGACGACCAGGAGCTGCATGAACGGCGGGAGAAGGAGGGGGAGAGCCTAAAGCTGCGCTCAGGAGGGCGCGCCAGAGGGTTGGAGGTCCCACGGATCCAGGGCCTGGCCCCCAGCGGAGCACCGGCCGGGGGTCAGTCCTTCTGGAGTTTGAGCAGCAGGGCCCCGCCCACCAGGCCGACGGGGATCAGCACCCAGAAGATCGCGGCGGTGAAGAAGATTTCCGAAGCCATGGCGGTGGCGAGAACGGCTACCTATCTAGCGCCCCATTCAGCCGCTCGGCCAGCTCCAGCACCAGCGGCCAGGGGGCGTCGGTGCGCAGCTGGCCCGCCATCACCCCGCTGACGCGCCCGCTCCAGCCCCGGGCCCGCAACGCCTCCAGCAGGGGCCGCAGCCGGGGCGGCCCACTCCCCAGGCAGCGCCCGATCTCCGCCATCGGCCAGACCCTGGCGGGGGAACCGGGATCCGCCCTGAGGGCGGCGAGCAGCCGGGCGGCGGCCGGCCCCAGCACCGCTCCCCCGGACGGCCCCGGGTCCTCCAGATCGGCCATCTCCGCCAGGGTGGTCAGGTGCTGCAGGGGACCGATCCAGAGCGGTCCGCTCACCGCCAGCGGCCGCTCCGAAGCGGCCCCGCAGGCGCAGGCGGCCCAGCCCCGGAGCCGGAGCAGGCTCTGGGGCTGCTGGTCACCGCACCCATGGCAATGGGCCAGCAGGCCCAGCTGGTCCTCCTCGCCGGGAGCGGGCCGGCGGCGCAGCTGCACGGCCGTCCGGAAGGTGCGCCCATCGCTGAAGCTGAACAGGGGACGCAGGCCCCGCCCCATCGCCCAGGCGGTGCGGGCGATCAGGCCCAGCTGCAACCGCAGGGCCAGCTCCCAGCTCGCCGGGTGGGCGCGGGCGGCCGCCCCGAGCGAGCGCACGGCGGCCCTGCGGTCGTGGCCGGTGGGGGAGCGTCCGTCGCTGCTGGCCAGGTAGAGCACCCCGTCGAAGCGCACCGCCTCCAGGGCCAGGGGCACCAGGGCCGAGGGGCAGCCGAAGCCATCGAGATCGACCAGCTCGAAACGCTCCTGCCGCAACAGACAATCCGCCAGCAGGCTCTCGGCGGTGCGGGCACTCAGCCGCACGGGGATGTCCTGGAGCAGGGGAGCCAGGTTGGCCTGCAGCAGCGGCAGCCGCTGGGGATCGGCGTCATTGGCCCAGAGCGCCGTCGCCCCCGCCTCCAGGCCATAGCGGAGCGAGCGGATGCCGCAGCCGGCCATCGGCTCGAGCAGAGCCAGGGGACCCGTACGGGCAAGCCAGCGGGCCAGCAGCACGCCGAGATCCCTGGAGGGGCGGGAATCCACCCGAAAGAAGCCATCGCCGGGCCGCACCCGCGCCGCCCCTTCGCAATAGTGAGGTTCGTCCTGCGTGGCCCAGCTCCGGTGGTGACCGCCCGCGCCCAGCCTGTCGCAACCGTGGGCATCAACTGGGGAGAGCACGGCGTCTGGCACTGGCGCGGCCTGGCCTGCCACTGGCGGATGCTGGGGGATCCCTCCCATCCCCCGCTGCTGCTGCTGCACGGCTTCGCCGCGAGCAGCGGCCACTGGCGCCACAACGCCGGAGCGCTGGCGGCCGCCGGCTGGTGCGTCTACGGCCTCGACCTGATCGGCTTCGGCGCCTCCGAGCAACCGGCCCTCCGCCTCGACAACCGGCTCTGGGCCCACCAGAGCGTCAGCTTCCTCCGCCAGGTGGTGCAACGTCCCGCCGTGCTGGTGGGCCACTCCCTCGGCGGGCTGGTGGCCCTCACCGCCGCGGTGCTGGCTCCCCCCTGGGTGCGGGCGGTGGCGGCCCTGCCCCTGCCCGATCCCACCCTGCTGATCGACCTGCCCCGGCGGCGTCCCCCCTGGCGGCGACGGTTGCAGCGGTGGCTGGTGCTGCTGCTCTGCCGGCTGCTCCCCCTGGAGCTGCTGGTGCCCCTGATCGCCCACACGCCCCTGCTGGATCTGGCCCTGCAGAGCGCCTACGCCCTGCCGGTGCTGGGTGACCCGGAGCTGCGGCGGCTGTTCGCCCGCCCGGCGCGCCGGCCCACGGCGGCCTGGGCCCTGCGGGGCATGAGCATCGGCATGGCCCTGCGGCCCCGGGGCGCCACCGCCGCGGCCCTGCTGGGACGAATGCTCCAGCCCCTGCTGGTGCTGTGGGGGGAGGCCGACCGGCTGGTGCCGATCGAGGTGGCCGACCGGCTCCTCTGCCACAAGAGCGACCTGAGGCTGGAGCGGCTGGCCGGCGTCGGCCACTGCCTCCACGACGAGGATCCGGCCCTGTTCGCAGCCCGGCTGCTGGCCTGGCTCGATCAGCTGCCGGTGGCCACGTAATTTGGATCCTGATGCTTCCCCCAGAGCCACCGCGGCCATGAAACACACCCTGTCGGTGCTGGTGGAGGATGAATCCGGCGCCCTGAGCCGCATTTCCGGGCTGTTCGCACGCCGCGGCTTCAACATCGAGAGCCTGGCGGTGGGCCCGGCGGAGTCGGGCGGCATGTCCCGCCTCACCATGGTGGTGGAGGGCGACGACCGCACCCTTGAGCAGATGACCAAGCAGCTGCACAAGCTCGTCAATGTGCTTAACGTCATCGACCTCACCCGCATCCCGGCGGTGGAGCGGGAACTGATGCTGCTGAAGGTGGCGGCGCCGCCGGAGAACCGGGCCGCGATCCTCGATCTGGTCGAGGTGTTCCGGGCCAAGGTGGTGGATGTGGCCGATCACGCCCTGATCCTTGAGGTGGTGGGCGACCCGGGCAAGCTGGTGGCCCTCGAGCAGATCCTCGAGAGCTTCGGCATCCTGGAGATCGCCCGCACCGGCCGGGTGGCCATGGAGCGGGCCTCCGGGGTGAACACGGCCTATCTGAAGGTCACCGCCTCCGACAAACGCGTTCCCGCCTGAGCTCAGGGCTTGCCCTGCACCAGGGTTCCCCCCTCCAGCAGCCGGGCCCGCACCAGGCGATCGCCCTGGCGGATCTGGTCCACCACCTCCAGCCCCTTGACCACCCGGCCGAAGACCGCGTAGCGGCCGTCGAGCTCCCCAAGGGGCTGCAGGGCGATGTAGAACTGCGCGCTGGCCGAATTGGGATCGCTGGAGCGGGCCATCGCCAGGGCGCCGCGCTCATGGCGCAGCTTGAGGCGTTCGGAGAGGCCGGGATCCAGCAGCTCCGCCCCATAGCGCGGCTCGGACTCCCCGCCCAGGGCCAGTTCGAGGGGGATCAGCCGGGGCTGGCCCGTGGCGGGATCGGAGAAGCTGCCGGTGCCGTACTGGTCGGCCGGCACCGACGCATCGGAGCTGAGCGGATCGCCACCCTGCACCACGAAGGGGCTGGGCTCGCGCACGACCCGATGGAACACGGTGTTGTCATAGGCGCCGCGCTTGACCAGATCGACGAAATTACCGGCGGTGAGCGGAGCGGCATCCCCCTGCAGCAGCACCTGCACCTCCCCGCGGGACGTCTGCAGGGCCACCAGGGCCGTGCCGCTGAGGCAGGGGGTGCCGGCCGTGGCGCAGCCGAGCGCCTGGGGGGTGTTCCGGTCGGCGGCGCAGGCGCCGAGACCGAGCGGTGCCAGCAGCAGCAGGCTGAGCAGCAGGGCGCGGGAGAATCGGATCCGCATCACCTAGACGCCCTCCAGGGGAACCCGAAGGAATCGGGCCAGTTCGGCACCGCCGCGCTCCAGCTCCGCCAGGGGCAGGGGTTCACCCACCCGGGTCAGGGGCAGGTCCCGCCGCCCCTGCAGCCGCAGGGCCAGGCGGCGGCGGGGGTTGAGCCCATCGCGCACATCCACCTTCACCGCGAGGATGTCGCGCAGGGGAATCTCGAAGCGGATCTGCTGCCGGAACCCCCGGCGGGTGATCGTGGCGCTCTGGCTGGCCTGATCGAAGCGGTTGGCGCCGGCTCCCACATCGAGAACGATCACGGTCCAGAGATAGGTGGCCAGCAGCAGGGCGGCCAGGCCGTAGGCCCCCATCACCAGGCCCTGGGGCACCCACTCGAGGGCGGCGGGATGGCCGATCGGCAGCAGGTCGACGCCGAGGCGGCTCGAGAGGCTGGTGAGCAGGAAGCCCACGCCCCCGAGGCTGACCGCCACGGCCACCACGAGGTTGGAGGGCCGGCGCGAACCCAGCACGGGCTGCTCCAGCAGGCTGGAGCGAGCGTCGGCCGCGGGACGGGGCGCCGCGCCGGCCGACGGGGAGACCTGGGCCATGGGGAAGCGAAACGGTGCGATGCAGCCATCTTGGCCGCCGCCCGACCCGGGGCGGGCGTGAATCGGAAGAAATACTTAGAATCCAGTGGGAGCAGGCGATGTCAGCCCATTGCACAGCCCCTCGCAGTGCCCGGGAACGTTGTTACCATCGCCCGGTATCCCAAGACCAGCGGGATTTCCGCACCGTTACTTCCCATGACGATCGCTCTAGGGCGCGCGCCGGCCACGAGGGGATGGTTCGACGTCCTC
>NZ_JBSJOZ010000036.1:0-2632 GCF_056633155.1 Cryptocyanus atlanticus LEGE 06306 | reverse complement strand
TGTCCCGTGTCAATCAGGTTGATGGGTGGCGTCAATCTGGTTGACCGGTAGAAACAGTTGTCTCAAGGCCTGCTGAGGCCTGAGATGGCAGCTGGGATCGGGATCGTGACCAGGCTGTCGTCAGGTGTCAATCAAGTTGACCGTCCGGCGTCGACATCAAGGGGCGGGTGGGCCAGTTTTCGTGTCGCCGCCTCTCTTCTGGTGGGCTGAGGCGCTGTTGTGGCTGATCGTGATGGCCAGGGCGCCCGCGTCAATTACGTAGGCGGGTGGCTGGAGACGCTGGAAACCCTTGCGGCCGCTTGCTTCTGCCGGTAGCTCTCGCCCTTGATACCCACGATGTGGCAGTGGTGCACCAGCCGGTCCACTGCCGCCACGGTCATCGATCCACTTGGAAAAATCGTGTCCCACTCCCGGAACGGCTGGTTGGAGGTCACCAGCAGCGAGCGGCGCTCGTAGCGGTGGCAGATCAGCTCAAACAGCACTGAGGTTTCCAGCTCGCTGCGCCGCACGTAGCTGATGTCGTCGATCACCAGCAGGCTGTAGCGATCCAGCTTCTGGATCAGGGCTGGGAGCTCAAAGCTGGCCTTGGCCTTCTGCAGCAGCTGCACCAGGGCGGTGGCCGGGAAGAAGCGGCAGGCCTGGTCCTGCTCAATCATCGCCATCGTGATGGCAATGGCCAGGTGGGTCTTGCCCACGCCGCTGGGGCCAAACAGCAGCAGGTTCTCGGCCTGCAGCAGCCAGGTGTGGCTGCGGGAGAGCACCTGCAGCTCCTGCCAGTGCTTGGGCTCGAGGTGCTGGTGATCAAACCCGTCGAGGCCCTTCTGCCAGGGCAGATGGGCCTCCCGCAGCAGCCGCTGGCGCCGTGCCACCTGTCGGTGGTCACACTCTTGCTCGCAGAGGGCATAGAGGAACTGGCCGGGGCTCCAGCCCTGGGCCTCAGCCTGCTGAGCGAGCGGCTGCCAGTGGCTGCGGAACCGCGCCAGCTTGCGTTGTTTGAGCAGCAGCGGCAGCGCCGCTTCCACGGCCGCTGAGCGGGGTACCGGGGAGGAGGTGGTCATAGGAGGCCAGCAGGTGTTGGGGAATGACGGGATCAGGCAGAGCGCTCCGGCGTGGCTGCACCCGGAAGCGTTGCTGCAGGAGCGAGAGGGACAGGCTCTGGCGCTGCTGCGCCTGCTGCAGGAAGGCGAGCACCAGCGCAAATGAGGCCACCCGCACGGCGACATAGAGGGCCTCGACCATGAGCCGGGCTGCCGCGTCACGGTCACCGCTGGCCAGCAGGCGCTGCCAGAAGTTCCACCAGTGCTGGTCGGGGAAGAGGTGGCGCTGGTAGCGGCAATGGAGCAGGGCCCGTGGCTTGGCGCGCAGGCCATCGATCAGGTGCTCCAGATCGATGGACCAGGCCCTCGGGCCATGGCTGCCGGTGCCGTAGACGCGGGGCAGCTGACAGACCCAGTCGCTGAGCAGGTAGACGATCAGCCGGTCGTGGTGCAGCCGCACCGTCACCTGGCGGCCCATCAGGGTGGGCGGCACCGAGTAGATCACCTGCCGCACCTCGATCGTGCTGGTGCTGCGCACCCGAACGTTGAGCAGCTCGTAGTCCGCAAAACGGAAGGCCGGCAAAGCACCGAGATGCTCGAGTTCCTGCTCGTAGCGCCGCTGCCTGGGGGCGTTGAGGGCGCTGAACACCTCAGCGAGCAGTTCGCCGTATTCGGCCGGCTCGTCGAAATCGCAGCTGCCGCGCAGCAGCAGCTTCTGCTCCAGCCGCCGTTTCACATGGCCGTGCGGTGCCTCGACGATGCCGTTCTCATGGGCCACCCCCCGGTTGTTGCGGCTGGGGCTCAGGCCGTAGTGGGCGCAGAGGGCCTGGTAGCGGGGGGTGATGTCGAGGGCATAGCTGCCATCCCGGTTGCGGCTGGCGGCCGAGAGCCGATCGGTACGCAGTTCCCGCGGCACACCACCACAGGCGGCCAGGGCGTTCTGCAGCCCCTCTGAGAGGGCGACAAAGCTCTCGCCGCCGTGGATCACCTGGCCATAGGCCCAGCCGCTCCAGGCCAGGCGGTAGTGGAACAGCAGATGGGGAAAGGGCTCTCCTCTCAAGGTGATGACGACCCGTTTGACCTTGGTGAAGTCGCAGAAGCCGATCTCTCCGGGCTGATACGCCAGCGGAAACATCACCTCCGGCGTCGGGCCATGCAGCGCCTTCCACTGCTGCACCCGCCGCTGCAGGGTGCGTTTCAGCGAACTCCAGTCCTGATCTGGCTTTTGCTCCTGCAGGTGCTCCAGCAAGGTGGTGGGTGTGAGCGCCGGATGCCGCTCCAGCAGCGGCAGCAGCAAAGGCTCCCACACCTCAGCCAGAGGATCTGGTCGGCGCCTGCTGCGGGGCTTGGCAGCTTGGGGTTGGAGGCGGCCTGAGTCGATCCGGTGAGCACTGCTCACCGAGATGCCCGCCGCTGCGGCAGCCACCTCCTGGCGGCTGCCGGCTCGTCGTTTGGACATGTACAGCGCAATCTGTTGAGCGTTGAGGGGAGCAGGCATGGCCCGGTGCCCTGCGCATGGCAACCGGATTCAGCGCAGCCCCTCAAGAGCGGTCAACCTGATTGGCGCGACCCCTCAACCAGATTGTCGTCGGACA
>NZ_JBSJOZ010000035.1:0-2638 GCF_056633155.1 Cryptocyanus atlanticus LEGE 06306 | reverse complement strand
CAGGGTTAACGATGACAGGGGCCCAGGATGTCCAATAAAAGGCACCCACCTCACAGCATAAGAACGATATTGCCGTTCAAGCGCCAAAAGAACTTGAAGGGTTCTCTCAGGATATGGCGAAGCAGATGATTGAGATAGTCAGCAAGGACTTCGGGATAGCATGCCTGTCCATGAACTGGAATCACCCATTAATGTGGGGACATTATTCTGGGGGATTCACTGGTTTTTGTGTGGGATATGAGATGCCTCTTGACACTGAATTTAGCGGCCTCTCTCGGGTTGAGGTTGAGTATTCTACGGAAAGATATCCACTCAACGAAGCCGACGTTCTTCAAGGCAAGATATCAAGAGAAAATGTTGACGGGATAATCCGCACCAAGTCTGTTCATTGGGCATACGAAAAAGAAGTTAGGTTCATAATGGACATCTCAAGCCCTGCCCTAACTCCTAAGCCCGATCGCACTCAGTTCTATCTTGATCATGCTTGCGAAGCAGTTCGTGAGATCATCATCGGAATGAGATGTGGAGAAGAGGACAGAAAAGCACTTCAAGATCTGAGAGATGGCCAGTATCCTCATGCCGAACTCTTCGATACAGTTCCAGGTGGCTCAAGCTTCGAAGTCGTGAGACGCCTTCTGACTTAGCCTTTGTTTACGAGGCGTATAACATGCCCCTAGAGTGGACAGGCCGCCATAAGCCCCTGCCCCAGTTCGTTACTCCTTGCCTGCCACTCAGGGGCAGCGTTAGACAGACCGGAGGCCGGTTGCAGCGCCGTATCCCTGGGGATACAATGGTGGCATGTTGGAGATTCGGGAGACACCTGCCTATGCCGCATGGTTCAGTGGGCTGCGTGATCGAGCGGCAAAAGCTCGCATCGACATTCGGATCAGGCGTTTATCCCTGGGGAATCCAGGTGATGTCCGTCCAGTCGGAGAAGGTGTCTCGGAGCTTCGGATTCGATATGGCCCTGGCTACCGGATCTATTTCATAAGCCAAGGCAACATGCTTATTGTTCTTCTCGCTGGTGGCAACAAGGGCTCTCAAGCAAAAGACATCAAGCTTGCCAAGGATCTTGCTCGTAACCTTTAGGGAGAAGCAAATGACCAAAACCGAAACAACTGCCTGGGATCCAGTCAATCACTTCAATAACTGTGAAGACATGGCAGCCTATCTCGAAGCCGCTTTGGAGGATGGAGATCCAAGGCTGGTGGCTGCTGCCTTGGGTGATATTGCTCGTGCCAAGGGCATGTCGCAGATTGCACGTGAAGCTGGACTGGGTCGGGAAAGCCTGTACAAGGCTCTCTCATCAAGCGGGAATCCTGAACTGGCAACCGTCTTGAAGGTTATCTCTGCACTCGGACTTCAGCTGCATGCCAGCCCTGCTGTTGAGGCGGAGGCGGCGGTCTAACAATGCCATACACCTGGGCCGCCTCCAAATGACGTCCTTTCGTCGCATTAAATTCTTGCGGCCAGGTGATGGCAAGCGTTGGCCGGACGGAGCTGACATGAGAAAGCTGAAATTGGGGTTCTCGTCCTTACAGCAGTTGCATCATGAACGGCATCACACTTGACTGGTCTGCGATTCGTCCGCTCAACGGTGGACGAGAGAAGGGCTTTGAGGAGCTTTGTTCTCAACTTGCTCGCGTGGAAGCACCTGTCGGATCACGTTTCATCCGAAAGGGAACACCTGATGCGGGCGTTGAGTGTTACGCGGTGCTTGCTGACGCGACGGAATGGGGTTGGCAATCGAAGTACTTCGAGATTATCGGTGACTCGCAGTGGAAGCAGCTTGATGAGTCCGTCAAGGCAGCCATCGATAAGCATCCCCAACTCGGTCGTTATTTCGTCTGTGTTCCACTGGACCTGGCCGACGCGCGAATCGTCGGGAAGAAGACAGGCACGCAATGGAAGTCGGCGAAGGATCAATGGGATGAGCACGTCACGAAGTGGCGCGGGTGGGCGCACGGAAAGAATCGAACCATCGAGTTCGTTTGGTGGGGCAGCAGCGAGATGCTGGAACGCCTCGCTCGAACTGAGAACGTTGGGCGGGTTCGCTTCTGGTTCGACAAGCTGGGGTTCCCCCGGTTTCAAGGACAAGTCGATAAGGGTCACGCCATGACCATCAGACTGTCCATCGATGACCAATCCCACCAGAACCCGGCGCCGGTTTACGGCGCAGCAGAAGGCTGAGGCCGTGGAGCTCTGCCTGCAGGAGCACCTCTCCTGCAACACCGTGGCCGAGCGGCTCGGCCTTCCCACCAGCAGCCTGGCCCGCTGGGTGCGGCAGGCCCGCATTGATCGGGGCCAGGCCGGTCCCCACGACCAGGGCCTGCTCACCAGTGAGGAGCGCACCGAGCTCAACCGCCTCCGCAAGGAGGTGCGAGAGCTCAGGAGGGAGAAGGATTTTTTCAGGCTGGCGGCAGCGCACTTTGCCAAAGAGCAGCTGCCGCCGAAAGGTTTCGCCTGATCGACCAGCTGGCCGCACGTCACTCGGTGGCCTGGCTGTGCCGGCAGCTGGGAGTGGCCCGTAGCGGCTACTACGCCTGGCGACAGCGGCAGGAGGCGCCGGGAAAGCGGGCGGCCGAGTGTCCCGTGTCAATCAGGTTGATGGGTGGCGTCAATCTGGTTGACCGGTAGA
>NZ_JBSJOZ010000034.1:0-2831 GCF_056633155.1 Cryptocyanus atlanticus LEGE 06306 | reverse complement strand
ATCCGACCTGCTATATTCTGGAGATGTGCAGACACCGCCCCACGCGACAAAGCACATCTAAATCTTCTAAATACCTAAACCGAAACGTACCCTAAAGCAACCCGAGCAGCACTCCAACACCTGAATCTCAACCGACATCCCAACTCTCGCAACTCAAGCGATACTGCAGCACTCATTCCCGCAATCAAGTCCAAGAATTTTGACCAGTTAAGAGGGCTGGCCAGAATGGACGCATCCTCCTGAAGATCAACCAGCGGACGCGAGGAATCACGCCTGCTAGTTACATAGCATCTACACAGACGGGAAAGGCTCGATTCCCAAGGGCCCCATGCTCTAGCACGGCATGGCCCACAACGCACGCTAGCGATGGCACAATAGTCATGCTCAACAGGTCAGACTAATCCAGCAGACTCTATTATCTAATAATAGAGTAGCTATTAAGGTAAATAATAAAATAGTTACTGTAATGCTTAACCTGCTAGCTAATGTGCAAACCAGGAATAAGCCCTATTATGATATCTAGCAATAAATACAGTAAGAGCTGAAGAAAGAAGATGAGCAACGGACTTAATAGAAATCCACGGTGCTCTCAGGGCCAGCTCACTCCATCGAGCAACCGCATCTATTCCCCCTCGCATTCAACAGCCATGTACACATCCCCCACCCCCACCAAAGCTGCTGCCCGTGAATACTCAGCCGTCATGGACGTTCTTCAGCACATCAGCCTTCCCCCCGGCCATCTTGAGGAACTAAGATATCACTGGAAGAGCTATACACCAGAGGCCTTCTCCCTGCTCCGTCACCTGGTACTCGAACTGCGGCATGGGGTCCGACCCAAGTACCTCGTCACCTGGCACTGGTCCCCTCAGCAACGTGATTACGCCAGCGTGACCCGTGAGGCAAGACACTTCAAGAACGTCATGCTTAAGCGTGTGTGGGGCTACAACCGCATCCAACACGCCAGGGTGACTCAGGCACCGCCGATGTGCTTCTGCCATGAGCGCAGCGCTGATGCCGGCCGCTTTCACACTCACCTGCTGATCCCGCAACCACCTTCGCAGTACGACAGCGTTCTCGATCTGAGCCGTGAACTCAACGGTCACTTCCGCACGACCATTCGTGCCCTGGATCGTGACCGCACAATCGACGTCAAGCCGATTGAAGAGCCGGTGGGGGTGATGAGCTACATCGTCAAGCAGTCCTCCAGCTGCTACTGCCCGCTGGACTACGAGTTGTCAGGGTCTCTCCAAACGCATTGCGCAGAGTCTCGGGACAGACGAGATGCGGTCTGATAGTCAAGCGAATGGCGCTGCCATAAAAACATTCTGGGGGAAAGTCTGGGTGCACTGTCAAGTCGAGGAAGTGAACCTGTATGCCTACAGCAACGGCGTGGACGCTGAAATCAGCCTAGTCGGCTTCCCGTGAAAGTACTGCCATGTAAGGCCCTCCAGCTCCTTGGGAGACAGAGCTCACTATGATGTCTACATTGATATTGAACCCTGATCCTCCCGTCCATGGCAACCGATGCGAGAAGCCCAAGTCGGCAAACAGAAGACACTAACTATAATCCTAATTGAAAGGCAGTGAATCTAGAATGACATCTATATTTGAACATAACCCGCCGGGGACGTACTCGCCTGATAGTTCTCCAGCAATAGATATCAGCCTAATTAATTCACTATCTCTCATGGGGGCTGGACTAATTAAGAGGGTGGTTACTCTATGATCATTCATGTTCATCTTCGTATCCATGTTTCAGCAAGGGCATAGTCAGCATCTTCAAAGAAACGGGTCTCAGCATCGACGAATCTGCCAACCAGCTTTTCTGCCAAGGCTTGCCAAGCTTTATTGCCTACTACCCCCACCCGTTGGATCGTCCGGCGATAGTCCCGTATGACGGCTAGGTGACGCCCCAAGGCACCGAGGCCGGCCCAGCCATCGAATTGGCGTAAATCCAGCAGTAGCCTCACGCCATCAAGCCCATGTATTTCTGCAGCAATGTTGGCTTCAGCCCGTTCATAGACACTGGCCTCCAACGTGCCGATGAGCTGGACCTGGATCACATCGTCGTGACGCTCCAAATGGATTGTTCCAAGAGATTCCGATAACCAACGGCGTGCATCCTCAAGGTCCGCGTTGGCGAACACCCTCACGGGGCAGGGCATCACCAAGCTGAAGGCCGCCACGGCCGTACGCACCCAGGCCACATCAGACACCAATGCAAGACGCTCGAACCCATCCCAGTGGCGCAACGCCTCACGGCCGTCGGCCCAGGCGGCGCCCAGGTCGTATCCCTCGAAGGAGGGACCAAGCTGAGCGAGCAGCTTGAGGCGGTCATGCTGCTCAAGGGCAGCATCCAGAGCTGGAGTGAGCACGTGGTCGTAATCGTCCGCGGTGATCTTGCCCTGGAACGAAAAACCGAGTGTGCCTTCCGGCAGTCCGCTCATGCATTCGATCATGGGTATGTCCTTAAGGATCTCACCAAAACCGTAGCCATCAATACGATATGCGGCTACGGCAAGACAGCCATGCTCAGTGGTCCGACCTAGACATTGAATTGCCAACCCATGAGTACTAATACTCAGAGGGTTCGTGTATGTTGTTTCAACATATTTGTAGTGATCAGTGGCATTTGTCCCCATCCCACGTGCCGAGGTCACCGAGATGGATGTTGCCCCTTCCGGGGCCCAACCACGTTGGCGCACCAGGTCCTCGGTCCAACCCTGACAGCGGCGGGTGAGGTGTTCCCCGTGGGCAATCAGGCCCTGGTGCAGCTGGCAGGTGAGCAGGGGGATGCAGTTCGCCCCGGGGTGATGCCGAAACCAGTGGCA
>NZ_JBSJOZ010000033.1:0-3414 GCF_056633155.1 Cryptocyanus atlanticus LEGE 06306 | reverse complement strand
GCCCCGCCTCAGAGGTTAACGATGGGCCCTGTCCAGAAAAGCCAGACCACCTCAAAAGTCCGCGCCACCAAGAGGCCCGAAGATTCGCGTCCAATTATACAAGCTCAAAGACATGCGTGTAACGTGTCCGAACTGTTCACATCAGTTCGAGCGCGAAGTTCAGAAAGGCGTCGACGTTGGAATCGCCACTCTTATCGTTAAGATGGCAGCACAGAATGTCTATGATCGCCTTCTAATTTCAGCGGGAGACGGTGACTTCGAAGACGCGATCTCTTATGTCAAGTCTGAACTTCATAAAGAGGTTTGGATCTGCGGATCTCAGGTGAATCTGTCTACTGACCTCCAGTCTTACGCCGATGCGGTTTTGTGGCTAAAAGACATGCATCCTGCAATTGACAAGGCATCTTAACATCATAATCCACCATAGCCGCTAGAGAAGGGCGTATTCATGATCGGTTTATCTTGATGCGACCAAGTCATGACAAGCGATAGACTTGGGCGAGCCCAAGAATCACAACCTCTTCATTGCAATCGGAGTTTCTGAGATGAGCCACAACATCGATGATGTCTTTGGTGTTGTTAGGGACGTGCCACTCAATTACGTCTCCAGAGCAGCTGTAGATCTTCTCTTGATTGACAGCCTGTCCAGAACGAAACACATCGTTATCCATGGAGGATCAAAACAGGGCAAGACTTGCCTCCGCAAGCACTGCCTTGATGATGATGACTATATTGTTGTGCAATGCTCAAACAGATGGGCCGTTGGCGATATCAATGCCAACATTCTGAAGAGAGCTGGCTTTGAGGTGACTCAATCGACGGAGAGGTCTGTTTCTGGAAAGCAAAAGATCATTGCCAAGTTCTCCGCCGCACTGCTTGGCGTTGGACTAGGGACTGATGGTGAGCTAGAGCGGGGAACAGAAGACAAAAAGACTCTTTCACCGTTGACTCTTGATGCGGATGACGTCAACGACTTAATCGCGGCATTGGATTCAATCACCTTTAAAAAGTTTATCGTCTTGGAGGACTTTCATTATCTGTCGCCAGAAACTCAGCGAGACTTCGCCATTGAACTTAAGGCTCTCCATGAAGTCTCAAGTCTTTCTGTTATTGTGGTTGGGGTATGGCTAGAAGAGAACCGTTTAATTGTGTATAATGGAGACTTGACTGGTCGTGTTATACCCATAAATGCGGACCTTTGGTCTAAGGATGATCTGCTCGCAGTAGTAGTCGAAGGGGAGAAGCTTCTTAATATCAGTTTTGACAGAGAGTTTATTGATGAACTTCTTGATAAATGCTTTGAAAGTGTATCCATTGTTCAAGAGTGCTGTCGACGCGCATGTCGCGATGCTGGTATTTTTACTACACAAGAGAATCAAACACCAGTTGCGGTGATTAAGCCGGTAGATGATCTCGTTCGTGAAGTTGTGAATGAGCAGAGGGGGCGCTATCGTGCTTTTTTTACCAACTTTGCAGATGGGTTCCAAGACACAAGGCTTGAGATGTATAGATGGTTGCTTTGGCCAATACTGACCGCCGATTCCAAGCAGCTTGAAAGTGGCCTAACATATGCTGAGATCCGCAAATCCCTGCAACAGCACCATCCTAGTGGAGGCGAATTAAATCCAGGCAATATCACGCAGGCCCTTCAATCAGCCGCGTCCCTGCAAGTAGATAAAAATATTAAGCCCATTATCATTGACTACGACAGCACAACAAGGCGGCTTAGTGTTGTAGATAGAGGTTTTCTAATCTGGCTCGCGAGTCAAGCCCGTCAAGAAGTATTGGAGTGTGCTAGTCTTCCTTCTCAAGAAGCCTAACATCCAGATACAGAAGACGGGAGCTGATGTAACTAGTCTTGCCAATATGCCTGCCCGCTTCTGATCTGGAGCGTTAGATCCACAGACAGTTCACTTCGGTGCCCAAGCTGCCTTGGAGAGAAGGGGGCAGAAGGGCGTTGATGTTGCGGCCACAATCACGGTTGCGGCAAGCACAGCAGGATGATGAGAAAAGACTTGCGCTAAAGCATGCACATCCGCGATCCAAGTCTGCTGCAGTTTAGTCCGGGACACGAATGGCAGTTCAACGCCGCGCGTGACGATATGCCCGGTGTCATCGCCTAGGCCCGCATCTCACCGAGGAGCGAGTTGGATCTTCTTCGCGTAAGTGGTCAGCAGGGGTGTAGAGCGGGCCCCTGATGGGCTAACATTTCACGAATGATTCATGATTTAGCGAGGCACACGCGAATCTTAGGTAAGTGGAACTTCTTTTCTTCCTGCTCATTGTCCTTGTCTTATGGTGGCTCTCAAAGAGTGCATCCTCCATTAATGGGCGAATATCTCAAGTAGAGCACCGCACGCCTCAACGAAGCAGCAGCTCTTCGTCGTCGCTCCTCAAAGACTCGAAGCAGATCACTTATGGGCCCAGCAATTCACTACAATCATATGTCTTGCGAAAGCCAAAAGGTGACTGCATTTGTGGATGCAATGGAGTTCCTCTACCATTCCTTCCAGAGTATTCAATTGATTACGAGAAATACAAGTTCTGTCCCGCAAGGAAAAAACGAAAGCTGACAGGAGTTTACCTGGATGATGCGGGACAGCTAGCACACTGGATACCTGGAGGACAGCAGCGCAAAGCTGCATCGCGAGCCAAGCGAGATTCAGAGAAGAAGCAGAGAGAAGAAAGCAGAAAGCAGAAGAAGCTGGCAACCCAACTTGAACAGGATCATCAGCGACAAGCCAGGGAGGAACAGGAGAAGCTTCGACACTTAAATGGTTCTCCTGCCCAGAGTGCATCTGAAGCCTTACGGCGTGGCCTTGAGACTTACATAGGCAAGGAGTGTGGGATCGGGCATGGTGGTGTGAGGCATTCACGGAATGGGGAATGTGTTGAGTGCAGGCACATCGACCAGAGGAGGAGAGATGCTATGAGAAGAGGTGCTTTTCCTCGAGACCTAACACCTGATGAAAGGAAGGAGATTGGACAGATCTACGCAGAGGCGTGGCGGCTCACTAAACAGACCGGCATAGAGCATCACGTTGATCACATCAAACCTCTTGCGTCAGGAGGGGAACACCATCCCAGCAATCTAAGGGTTATCACTGCCGAGGAGAACCTTAAGAAAGGTGCTTCCTGGGATGGCAGTTCGCCGCTTAGTGAGGCTAGAAGAGACCCTGCAAACCTTCAAGGAGAGCTGCTCTTGGTGTGTACAGAAACCTAGGAGTAGGTCGAAGGGATAATATCTCCTGACGAACAATGCAACGAGCTAACTTCATGCCAATAACATGTCCCTTGGGATATGCTTACTGCTTGGTCCCGCTAGTCCGGTGACTGCCAGGAAAGATGACTCCCTTGCTGCTGTTCAGGCAGCCATGGCAAATGTAGCTGGTTGGTGTTGGATTTCCGGTGTTA
>NZ_JBSJOZ010000032.1:0-3466 GCF_056633155.1 Cryptocyanus atlanticus LEGE 06306 | reverse complement strand
GCCCCGCCTCAGAGGTTAACGATGGGCCCTGTCCAGAAAAGCCAGACCACCTCATTGGGGGCTCTTCACAGTCGAACATACCTATCTGGTTCCCTCAAATCCTAACTGGGGCTGGCGAAGTAAGCTTTCGCAGAGGCCAGATGGTACTCTGGTTCTCCAAATGACTAACATTGCTCCATGGGGTGAAGAATGCCGAGCCGTCAGAATGATATACCAAAAAGTTACCTCGTATGTCTAGTCAAGAGCATTCAGCACGACCGCTAGGAGGTTTGGGTGAAGAATCAAAGCTTCTCTGCCACCGGTGATGGTCAACAAATGGCTCAATATGGGATCCACTGAGACTGACTTCGCTATGTCTGAGGTAACTGTGGAGATCTTCCAATACAACAGCGCTTGGCCTAAACGCTTCTTGGCTGAGCAGGAGCTCCTGATTCGGCAACTGAAAGACTGATTTGTTGGTATGCCTGAACACATTGGCAGTACGGCCGTTCCACGTCTTGCTGCCAAGCCAGTAATTGACATCATGGCTCCGTTAAAGTCGCTGGCCGAGTCAAGGGCTGCAATTGATAATGCCTCACTAATTGGATATGTATACTATCCGTACAAAGCAGAACTAATGCACTGGTTTAGCATGCCAACGGCTGAGCATCGGACTCATCATATGCACTTAGTGCCTCTGGGTAGTCGCATGTGGAGCGAACGCCTAGCCTTTAGAGATACCTTGCGCGCTGATAGGAATCTGCGAAAGCAGTACCAGGAACGCAAGGTTGCGTTGGCCCTGCTTCACCGTCACGACCGTGAGGCATCCACAGATGCGAAGGACCCGTTTGTTCAGACAGTAGTTGCATCCTTTTTGCAAGGATGCGAGAATGCGGCTTATCAAGACTCTCGAGTGCACTGACACTCACAAATTTACTGCTGTGACCATTCAATCCTTGCCTGCCACTCTGGGGCAGCGTTTGACAGAAAAAAATGACTAACTATCCAATTACAATCGCCGCGTCGCTAGTATATCTCGCATTCGTAGCGTACACCTTTGTTGGCACACGCGAAGCACTGAGCACGCGCCCTCGCCAGTTGCCGGTTGAAGAATATAATAAGGCTGTGTAGATCGAACGAAACTGGGTTCAGTCACTTTGCGCATTCCAATTTGTTACAGTTGATTTGCTTGCAAAATCTCTGCTTATTTGTGTTCTCGGAATTACGGGCGTATTTTCAGCGCGCAATGAAATTCCGATAATTACTGCTGTTTTCTTACCTTATGGGCTGCTGCTTGGCTCATCCAATCATTGGCATTGCATCGCCGGCCGAAGGAATATTTATTTTGGGACAATGGGCTCTGTGGTTTGTTTGCGCAGGTTTGCTGGTGAGGGGTTCACAGTCACTATTTTTAAGCCCGCTAAATAAGGGGGATACATTCAACCCTCAGGCGCTAAAGCTCCTTCGGGCGGGTGATACGCGACGTTATACGGCGAAGCAACTGAAATGGTTGGACGGAAAACTGATCTCATGGCTCTCAATTACTACGACGCGATCGCGTTCAAGCGACTAAGTGAAGTCGATCCAAAAGACATCATCGAGTTGATGAACGACCCCCTAGTGCGTCGGCACCTGCCGCTCGCGCGAGGTCGATTCGGGGAGTCGAAGTGTGCGAACCTCGTGGCCCCCAAGGAGCGAATGTGGGAGGATGCCGGCTACGGTCCTTGGGCATTCGTCCTAGACGATGCATTCCTTGGATGGGGTGGTCTTCAGCCTGAAAGAGATGATGCAGACGTCGGAATGGTCTTGCATTCGCATTAATTGAGTGCCGGAAGAGAACTCTTCCGGAGATTCAAGGACTACGCGTTTGGAGAACTCGGGCTTACACTCCGTCATGGCACTGCTGCCGCCGAGTCGAGCTCGGGTAGCCGGCATGCGGCGGCTCGGGTTTCGCCGCGATGGGGACACGCTTGTCTAAGGCGAGCGCTTCGTCTGTTACCGTTTGATTGCTTCGGCGGCCGCTGAACCAGACACTTAGTAGGAAGTGTGCGGTTCATCGTCTAACATGCGCTTGCACCTAAAATAAGCACTTGCAGGTGAAACACAACGTTTCGAAAGACGACAGGCATCTTTCAGGTATGAGTAACTAATTGTATTTTCTGCATCCTTGCTTATCCAATTAGATTCTGGGTACCAGCCTGACCATAGTCTTTAGCTTACTCTTATTTGTCTAAAGATCCGCCTACGGTAACAAAATATTCTAAACATTGCGCAAGAGATGCGCCCTACGCCGTCACGCCTACATTTGTGAATGAAACCTAAAGCCACGATTATTATGGCGACCAAGATTAAGAAGCTTCTTTATCAGCTTGAGCAAGATCTAGCCTGCAGCTTCGATGGCATATTCACACCCAGTGAGTGCGAACAGTTTGATCGCGAAGTGGGCGATGGGATAAGTCTTCTTGACACTCAAGGCCGCAAGGTTGTCACATTTCAGAAACCACGAACAATCATTGTTGCTAGGGGGTATAGATGGGACGGCTGTTCGCCAAAGCTACACTGTATCGACCTGTTTTGGGTTGGGACTCCAGATGGAATAATAATTGGAAGTGAACGACCATTCACTGGACCAGATCAGGATAGGGATATACCGATCACTCATGAACGTGTGACGCATTTAGCTAGTGTAGTTCATGATGTTCTTGGCTATTGTAAATATGATACATCCATGCCTAGTCTATTTCGGGCGCCTAATAAGCCACAGCTCGAGCTGTGGGGAAGTAATGGGCGTCGCAATCGCGATCATCTTTTCTTTGAACTTCTGAAACGGAAGGACCATTGGATTGTTCTCGCTTGGATATACTACACTTCTGTAAGAATTTTCGGACCACTTTATGATCTTTTCTTTGGTATTACCTCCGGCGAGCAGGGTAATTCTGTGTAACCATAGTCTTGCGGAACTCCTGCTTAGGCAGCTCAAGAGTGCTGTGTAATCAGCAGCTCTTCCGCCTCCTTTGACAACCTGATATATTCATAGGTGACACCTCTGAAGTACAATGCATCCACTATAATATTAAGGTCGCGCAAGACAGATCAGTCTACGCATTGCGAAAGTCGCTATTCACACGCGTTTGCTTCATTCATACGTTCATGGCTTGTCTCTGACCGGCCTAGAGATGGTAGTGTTTAGGCTGATATCTCTTTCTAGGCATTCCTATCTTCGCTTCGATTGCCTCATTGTCATCTCGCTCATCTATTGACCGGATATGTCTGCGCATGGGAGGTTTACCACGGCAGACAATGACGCCAATGAGCTTCTGAACGAACGGCACAGTATATACTGAAGTTGCTTACCTCTTGATCCGTAACAGTAGTTTGTAGCCACTGGAATCTATCCCTTTAATTGTTCTAGAAAATATCTAGAGGTATCTACTAGATCTAATCATCACGATGCTGGTTTGATCAAGTTCGAGGCGATGAAGTCCAG
>NZ_JBSJOZ010000005.1:0-232272 GCF_056633155.1 Cryptocyanus atlanticus LEGE 06306 | reverse complement strand
CCCCGCCTCAGAGGTTAACGATGGGCCCTGTCCAGAAAAGCCAGACCACCTCAGTGTCAGAGCCGCTTCCTGCGACATCGTTCTACCAGGGGTCACCTATCATCGAAATTCCCGAATGGGGAACCGGTCTGCGCCGGATCCACGACCTGCTCATGCAACCTGCCCTTCTCGAATACCTCCAGCGAGCATCACTTGACTGGTGGGAGCGGGTATGCAGTGAGCGCGCCACAGCTAAATACGTAAGGCAACGGATTTCAGAGAGCACACCGGCTGGATGACGCCAATGGAAAAATGCGTTAAGCTGTTGCAATAATGAGGCAAAGTCGAGAAGATAATCTCCTGCACTTGCGCTCAGCGGGCTTCTCGATCTCTGTCGGAAAACTGAATCGTTTGTCTCTTTCTTCGATGGGCAGTTAGCGAGTCACAAAGCAGAACTCCCGCTACTTAAATCGTCAAAGACATCTCGGCAACTCGATTAAGACTCCTCGGAGGCAGGCTTCTGAAGAGCCCTCAAAATCGATCCTCTCCGGCAGACACTGTGAATTTTACTGGGGATCAGCTAACCGGCAAACCCTCCAATTAGTGACAATGCCAACCGGTCAGCACAAGCATACGGCTTGACCATTGCTCGTCTAGCCGGGATTTTGCAAACAATGGTCTCTGTTATTTCTATCCATTGGAAAGCCAGAAGTCATAAGTGGCCAGATATCTCAAGCCCCGGCAATACTTGCACTTCTGTCCATTCTACCACGGCAAAGGTTACAGACGGCCCAGCAAGTAGACACGCGTTCAGGAAAAGCCTGTACTTTCAACTGTGTCTAGCCTTCCCATGACTCTAACGGCAAATTTTCCTCGGCTATCTATCGTCACACCCTCATACAACCAAGCCGCCTATCTAGAACGCACGATTCAATCCGTTCTCTCTCAAGACTACCCAAACCTCGAGTATCTGATCCTCGATGGCGGCAGCACCGATGGATCCGTGGAGATCATCCGCCGCCATGAGCCTCAGCTCACCTTCTGGTGCAGCAAGCCGGATGGAGGGCCCTGGCAGGCGATTCTCAACGGTGCCTCGCGCTGCAGCGGCCGTTGGTTCAACTGGCTCAACTCCGACGACCTGCTGTTGCCCGGCTCCCTCTGGCTGCTGGCTGAGCTGATCGCGGCGAATCCCACGGCACACTGGATCAGTGGCGGCCGCCTGGATCTCGATCAACACGGGCGGCCCGTGGGCAGCAGTTGCCCCTGGCTGCGCAATCCCAACACCTTGATCTTCGCGGAACCCTTCCTGCCGCAGGATGCCACGTTCATGCGGCTCGACCTGTTCAGAGCCGTGGCCCCATCCGTGCCAGCAGACCTCACTAACCTGTTTGACACAGTGCTGCATCGGCTGCTCTGGGCCGTAGAGCCGCCGCTGCTCACCACGGCCCTGTTCTCCGCCATGCGGTGGCATTCCTCCCAGCGCACGGCCATGGATGATCGACGGGCCGAAGAAGCGGCCCGAGCGGATGTGATCGCTTCCGCACTGCCGCGCACCAGGCTTCAACGGGCGTTGCGGCGCATGAGCTCCACTCGCCTGCGCCACCTGGTGGAAGGCCTGGGATGGCAACTGGCCTCTGCCGGTGCCTTCGGGCTGAGTGATCTCAGGGCCAGTGTGTATGACCCCTGGAGCCAACGCTTCATCGCCAGCTCCGTAGCCGAAGCCATTGCCCACGGCCACGTGTAGACCCTTGAACATTCTCCATCTCTATGAATCTTCCATTCTCGAACAGATAGGAGGAACGGAGCGTTTTCTCCATGAGATCGCCCGAAGGCAGGTGAACAGGGGCCACCGGGTCCATGTTCTGTACTACTCCAACGCTGCACGGAGCACTGAGCTGGATGGGGTGATCTACCAAACGACCACGGCCACCTTCCGTTCAGCCCTGACCAGGCGGGAGAGGCTGTCCTGCCTCGGTGTTGAGGATCGATCCTTTCCATCCATTCTGAGGGAGGTTTCAGCCGAGATCGTTCATCTCCATGGTGATTCTGTTCTCTGCGGAATCCCCCAGATCCAGTCGGCCGCCAGGGCCGGAATTGGCTGCCTCACGTCGCTGCATACCCCCAGCTTCCTCTGCCCCAACACCACCCTGATCAATCAGGCCAACCAGGTCTGTGATGGTGTGGTGGACGTGACCCGATGCACCCGATGCCGGCTGGCCAGATCAGGGGTGCCCGATTCCCTGGCCGTCCTGTTCAGCAGATGGTCGCTCCCGGAAGCGACGGCGACCACGGGCAGCACCCTCAGCAACCTCAGCACGAGCCGGCTGGCCACGCTCTGGCACACAAGCAGGTTGAGGGGCTATTCAGCGTTGCCGAATTCCTATCTCCATGTCTTCAATCGATGGATGATGGAAATGCTGATCAGCAACGGACAGCCCGAAGAGAGAATCATCGTGATCCCCCATGGCGGCCCTGGGGCTGAAGGGGAGCCGGGCGGTAGCAGCCGCGCTCCCGCCAGCACGGTGAACACGATCCGATTCGTGTTCGTCGGCAGAATCGAGCCGGTGAAGGGGTTGCATCTGGTCCTGGAAGCGTTGAGTTCCCTTCCACCCAGCCACCCGTATTCCCTGGATATCTATGGCAGCTCAAAGGATTCCTCTTACTCCCGGACCCTGCAACACCTGATCGCGGGCCAGAAAGCGATCACCCTTCACGACCCGATCGATCCAGGCGATGTGGTGAACGTAATGAACAATTTTGATTGCCTGCTTGTTCCATCCCTCTGGCTCGAAACCGGCCCGCTGGTGATCCTGGAGGCCTTTTCGGCTGGCCTGTCCGTGGCGGGATCGGATCTGGGTGGCATCCGGGAGATCTGCCTGGGTCAGGAAGGCTGCCACCTGGTGGATCCCAGCCTGGAGGGATGGCGCCGATTCTTTCTCTCCGTGCCGGATAGCCGGGCCTGGACACAACGCCACAGCAGACCGTTGAGAACCTATGGGCACGTGGCCGACGACCTGATCGATTCCTACTCCATGATTCAGCACAACGGTGCCGCGGCAATGGCCTGGCCTGACACCACTCCATGACGTTCTGCAGACTGGCGAATTTTGGCTGTGGGAGTGTCTACCATCGGGATTGGCGCAACTTCGATATGCGCCCGATCCCTGGTGAGGTGGAACAGGTTGATCTCACACGGCCCCTGAAGCTTCCCGGCAACTCTTTTCAGTTCATCTACTGCTCCCACACACTGGAGCATCTCAGCCTGCGGCAAGCCATCCAATTGCTGTCTGAATTTCATCGCCTTCTGGAGATTGGTGGGAGTTGTCGTATCGTGGTGCCATGCTTTGAGCTGCTCTGCAGGGAATACCTGAATCGCCTGGAGAGCTGCCGAGATAACACAACCCACTCGAACAGACGAAAGCTCGAGTTCATCACCGCCCTGATTCTCGATGATCTCACCAAAGAAACCAACGACGGCATCAAGATGCCCCTGATCCGGCAAGGCTACTACGACGACGATGATGTGCTGGCCCTCTCAGGATTCCACCAACCCCAGTCCGACAGCATTCAGCGGAGCCGACCGATCTCTCTGGGGCGCAAGCTCAGGAGCTTCCTGGCCCTGCCACGCAAAGCCGCCTTTCTTCGGGATCGGCTGTTTGCGAATCGGGATCCACGAACCAATGGCTATGCCCATAAATGGATGTGGGATCCTGTGCAGCTCTCCATCGCCTTGAGCGAGGCTGGATTCACGGCGATTCAGGAGAAGACCTACCAGAGTTCTGGCCTTTCGAGTTGGAGCCAGTATGCGTTCGATTCGCGAGGCTGCCAGGATGGGGAGGCGGAGCGTCATCCCCTCTCGCTCTACCTGGAAGCAACCAAGGGAAGCTGATTTCGAGTGGCCCGGGGGGTTTCCATGCCGATGATCCGAAAGATCGTGATCATTGCTGGCCCCTCGGCGATCCCACCGCTTCACTATGGCGGCATCGAGCGGATCGTTCATCTCCTCTGCTCAGGGCTCAGCGACTGTGGCATCGAAGTTGATCTGATCGCTGGAGCTGGCTCCACAACCTATTCGGGTCAGACCTATGCCTATCAGCATCAGAAGCCAACCCTGCACAGCCGGCTCTACCGAAGGATCGTTTTTCAAACCACGGCCATCCGTTCGGCATTGGATCGTGCCGACCTGATCCATTCTTTTCGGGTCTGGCCTGAGTATCATGGATTGCTCCACTCCCTGCCCATTCCAGTCATCTTCACTCAGCAGAATACGGCCGGAGTGGACGACTGGAAAAGAATTGAGCAAGTCAACCCCGATCGGGGGTATTACATTGGCATCAGCAAGGATCAGATCGCCGATGTTGAGTCGCTGCCATCGGCTCGCTCCACGGTGATCGCCAATGCCACCGATGTGAGCCGGATCCATCCCATTGATCATCCTTCCGGGGCCTACCTGGCCTTTCTTGGACGCCTCACCTATGACAAAGGCATCGATCTGGCCATTCGCCTCTCCCTCGCCACCGGCATCCCACTCAAAATCGCTGGAGTCATCCCCCACGACGAGGAAGGCGCCGATCAGTTCTTCCGGGAACAGGTGGCTCCCTACCTTGGCAGTGATGGGATCGAGTTCGTCGGGCCGATCGAGGATGGCGAGAAAAGCCAGTTTCTGGGCCATGCCTTGGCCCTGCTCGTTCCGAACCGATGGCGCGAACCCTTCGGCATCGTGATGGCGGAAGCCCTGGCTGCCGGCACACCGGTGATCGGCTCCAACCTGGGATCGATCCCCGAGATCGTGGAGCACGGAAAAACGGGCTATGTGTGCGCATCGATGCATGCCTTTGCTGAGGCGATCCGCTCCGTCCATCAGCTCAACCGTTCGGACTGCCGGCAGGAGAGCGAACGTCGATTTTCCAAATCGGTATTCATCCAGGCCCATCTCGATTTCTATGCTTCCGTGCTGGCCAGGCATTCCCAGAGGCACGCCATGGGGCGGCGTTGAACATTCTCGTCATCGCCGATCCCCATCTTCCCGTCCCCCCTGTGGGGTATGGAGGGGCTGAACGTGTCATCGATCTGTATTGCCGCGAGTTCTCCCGCTGCGGGCACACCGTCCATCTGCTCGCCGCCCCCCGATCTCGGTCTTACGGAGGGCGGCTGCTGACCCATCGCCCCCCAAGCCGCGCCTTGCTCAGCCGGGCCTGGCGCAAGCTCGGCTTCCAGCTTCTGAGTGTGATCGGAAGCCAGGGATGCGACGTGGTCTTCAGCCATGGGCGGGACGACTATCTCGCCTCCCTGCTGACCCTGCGAATTCCCCTTCTGCACGCGTTCCACAATCCCATCAGTCAGCGGCAGGTCGATCGCATCGAGACACGTCGCCATCGGCGATTCGCCTGCCTGCTGATCAGTGAATTCCAGCGTTCCCAGGCCTACTTTCGGGTCCCGAACCATGTGATTCCCAACCCGATCGACTGCTCCTTCTACCGGCAAGGGGACGGCGAGGGGGGGCACCTGCTCTTTCTTGGACGTCTGACCCCGGAAAAGGGAGTCGATACCGCCATCTCGGTGGCCCAGCGAAGCGGCCGGCAGCTGATCATCGCCGGGGCGATCTCCGCGGAGCCCGGCGGAGCGGACTTCTTCCGTGATCAGGTTCGGCCCCACCTCGATGGCGATCGCATCCGCTGGATCGGAGCAGTCGATGACCATCAGAAGCTCCCCGTGCTCCGCAACGCCTCTGCCCTCCTCTTTCCCATCCGCTGGCCGGAGCCTTTCGGGCTCGTGATGCTGGAAGCCCTCGCCAGCGGCACCCCCGTGATCGCCAGTCATCGGGCATCCACTCCGGAGGTCATCCGTGATGGGGTCACCGGATTCCTCTGCCACACGGAAGATGAGATGGTGGCGGCTGTGAGGTCGCTTCCCCAGCTTGACCGTGCAACCTGCCGCAGAGATGTTCAGCGGCGATTCGATGCACCGGTTGTGGCCCAGCAGTGCCTGAGTGTTCTCGAAGGCCTGCAACGCTGATTGAATTGACCTTGGAGTTCCTTTTGAACGATCATTTGCTGCTGGCGAGCCGGATCCGGAAACTTCGGATTCTTCCAGTCATTCTCCTGCGCCGATTCGGGTTGGCGCCCTATTTCAATTATCAGGCAAACTGCAGAATCGGAACACAGTCCATCACGGTTCCAATGCATGAAGGCAAGCTGGAGTCCGTTCTATTGATGGAGGAGGGATACAAAGCAACCCTGCTCAGCATGCTCAGCGGAATTGCAGACATCTCCTGCTTCGTTGATATTGGCGCCAACTGTGGCCAGACCATGATTGAAGTCTGTTCATGGAACCGTGAGACTGTCTATTATGGCTTTGAGCCCAACCCGGAAGCCTTTGGCCTGCTTCAGAAAGTTGCCAGCTGCAATGGGTTCAACGCCACCCTGTTCCCCTGGGCCTGTAGTGATGCATCCAGGCCCCTGAAGCTCTTTCGATCCTCCGAACTGGATGCCGGCGCTACGGTTGCCCCCGAGATCAGGCCCGACACCTATGCATCCGTGGGTGGCTTCTGGATTGCCACCTATCCACTCGACGAAGTCGCCACCCCCGACCTGCCATCGGGATTCATCCTGAAGATCGATGTGGAAGGCTCCGAACTGGATGTCTTGCGGGGAGCCATGGCCACGATTCAAGCCAAGCGACCCGTGATTCTCTGTGAGGTTCTTCATGCCCATCGGGACTCAGAGATTCCAGCGAATGATGCCCAAAAGCGGGAACTCGAAGCCCTGCTTGATCAGTTGAATTACAATCTCTATCTCTGTGTTCTGGACCCAATCACCCGAGTTTCGCTCATCGAGATTCAAGCTGTTTCCGAGTTTCCCAAGAATCAGGTCTGGTCTCGATCACCCCACACCTGTGACTACATCTTTGTCCCAAGAGAGTGTCAGTGCTTTGGTCCGCTCGCCCTGCGTGCCAGTGCAGCCTCCCGCTGAGCCCTCCGGGCGGGCACGGCCAGTGAGACGTGAGCGCTCATCCGGGAGTCTGCTGATCGTGCTCGCCTCCCTCTGCGCCGAAGGCACCCCCATCCTCGCCCTGCAGCTCTGCCGCCACTGGCAGCGACAGGGCCACCGCCTGGAACTCCTCCTGCTGTCCGCCGAGCCGGATGATCTGCTCGCTGAGGCCCGCGCTCTCGGGCTCACCCCAATGGTGGTCCAGCTCGGAGAGGGGTTGCGGCGCTACCCCCGCCTGCTCTGGCAGACCTTTCGCCTCTGTCGCCGCACCCGCCCGGGCGCCGTGCTCAGCTTCCCCCTGGGCTGGCACGCCCCGATCGCCTGGGGGGCGCGCCTGGCCGGGGTGCGGCGCGTCTGCGCCCATGTGGGCAACCTGCCGCCCACCTGGACAGGGCGCGCCTTCCTCCGCTTCAAGGCGCTGGTGCAGCTGGGGCGGCCGGTGACCCATCGCCTGCTCTGCTGCTCCACCTACATCCGCCAGGCCACGCTCAGGGATTTCCAGCTGCGTCCCGGAGAAACGGTCACCATCCCCAACGCCTGCGACCTGGAGGCATTCCTCGCTCGGCCCCTCCCCTCGCCCCTGGCCCCGGCCGGGGACGCCTCCCCTCGCGCCGGCATGGTGGCGCGGCTGGAGGCCCACAAGGATCAGGCCAGCCTGATCCGCGCCACGGCCCTGCTGCGCCAGCGGGGGATTCCCCTGGAGCTCTGGCTGGTGGGCGAGGGCCACGAGCGCCCGCGGCTGGAGGCTCTGATCCACAGCCTCGGCCTCGGCAGCTGGGTGCAGCTGCTCGGCATGCGCCGCGACATCCCCGATCTGCTCAGTCAGCTGGATCTGTTCGTGTTCGCCGCCAAACCCGATGAAGGCTTCGGCATCGCCCTGGCCGAAGCCATGGCCGCCGGTGTGCCGATCGTGGCCACCGACGTGGGCGCCTGCCGCGAGGTGCTGCAGGACGGCCGCTGCGGCCTGCTGGTGGCCCCCGGCGACCCGGCCGCCCTCGCCGATGGGATCGCCATCGTGCTCGGCGATCGCCCCGCCGCCCTCGCGCGGGCCGCCGCGGCCCGGGAGCACGCCCGGGCCTGCTTCGGCATCGGGGCCATGGCCCGGGCCTACGGCCGCGAGCTGGGCCTGCTCCCCACCAGATGATCGTGCTCCATGTGCTCAGCGGCTTCCATGCCGGCGGGATCGAGCAGCTCGCCCTCCAGCTGCTCAGCCATGCCCCCCCGGAGCACCACCTCCACCTGCTCAACACCGATCGACGCCACCAGGAGCTCCGGCCGGCCTTTGAAGCGCTGGTGGGGCAGGGCCGGCTCCGCCTCACCGAGTGGCCCGCCGCCGACGGCCCCCGGCTGGCCTGGCGCAGCCTGCGGCTCTGCCGCAGGCTGCGGCCCGCCGCCCTGCTGATCTATCCCTGCCAGCGGCCCATGCTCTGGCTCGCGCTCGGGGCTCGGCTGGCGGGCGTGCGGCGGCTGGCCGTGCACCTGGGCAATCCCACCCCGCCCGATCCCCGCCGCCGCCGCACCTGGCTCTGGCTGCTGCGCCTGTTCGCGGCGCTCGGGGTCACCCCGGTGCCCTGCTCCGCCGCGATCGCCACCTCCCTGCTCCAGCCTCCCAGCGGCCTGCGCCTGGGCCCGCTGATCCCGAACGGCTGCGACACCGTCGCCATCGCCCACCGGGCGGCCGCGGCCCGCTCCAGGCGCCCCCCCGGCGACCCCCGGCGCCTGCTGATGGTGGCCCGGCTGGATCCGATCAAGGAGCAGGCCACCCTGCTGCGGGCCTTCGCGGCCCTGGGGCCCGAGCGCCGCGGCTGGGAGCTGCAACTGGTGGGGGAGGGGAGCGAGCGGCCGCGCCTGGAGGCCCTGGCCGCCCAGCTGGGCCTCGATCCCCAACTGGTGCTGCCCGGCGCTTGCGGGGAGATCCCCGAGCTGCTGGGATGCGCCGATCTGTTCGCCTTCTCCACCACGGCCGCGGAGGGCTTCGGGATCGCCCTGATCGAGGCGATGGCGGCGGGCCTGCCGATCGTCGCCGCCGACGTGCCCGCCTGCCGCGAAGTGCTGCGCGACGGCGCCGCCGGAGAGCTCGTGCCCGCGGGTGACGCAGCGGCCTGGCGGCAGCGGCTCGCCGCCCTGATCACCGATCCCGAGAGGCGGCGCCGGCTCACCCGCCGGTCGCTGGACACGGCCCCGCGCTACGACATCCGCTCCTGCGCCCGGCGCTGGGATGCCCTGCTGCGGGAGCCCCAGTGAGCCCGATGCGCCGCCTTCTGCTCTGTTGCGGCGACGCCACCAGCCCGCACACCTGGAGCACCACCCCCTGGAGCCTGCTGCGGGCGGGCACGGCCTCGGGCCTGCTCCAGGGTGGGCTGCCCCTGCGGCCCGAGCGCCTGCGGGGCCGCCGGCGGCTCTGGAACCTGGCCCAGCTGATCCGCTCCGGCCGCCCCGGTGGGTTCCAGTACAGCCGGGGCTTTGCCCGGGCCCTGATGGCCCAGGCGAATCTGGGCACCGCACCCCTGGCCCTGCTCAGCCTCTTCCCGCTGCTGCCCGCCGCCCCCTGGCCGGAGCCCGGGCGGGTCGACTTCTACATCGACGCCACCACGCGCCAGGTGTTCGAGGCCTACGGCGCCGGGGAGCGGATCGGCGAGCGCCTCCAGCGCCAGATCCTCGAGCGGGAGCGCCGCCACTACGAACGGGCCGGCGCGGTGGTGTGCATGGCCCAGTGGGCCGCCGATTCGGTGATCGACGCCTACGGCATCGATCCGGCCAAGGTGCACGTGCTGCCGGGGGGCGCGAATCTCGATGAGGCCTGGCTCATCGGGTTGCCCCCAGCCGCGCCGCCTCCACCCCCCTCGGCTCACCAGCCGCTGCGGCTCGGCTTCCTCGGCAAGGACTGGCACCGGAAAGGAGGCCCCTTCCTGCTGAAGCTGGCCGAGGCCCTCGCCGCCGCCGGACTGCCGGTGGAGGTTCGGGCGATCGGACCCGATCCCGCCACCCTGCCCGCCCATCCCCGGCTGCAGCCCCTCGGCTTCCTCGACAAACGCGCCGAGCCGGAGCGGTTCGTGGCGGAGCTGCGCAGTTGGCATTTCGGCACCCTCTTCTCCCGCGCCGAAGCCGCGCCCCGCTCCAACCTCGAATGCCTGCGCCTGGGGGTGCCGGTGATTGCCCATGCCGTGGGGGGCATGGCTTCCACCCTTCCCGATGGCGGCTGCGGCCGGTTGTTTTCCGCCCATCCCAGCCCGAGCGAGGTGGCGAACTGGATCGTGGCCCGGCTCTCCCCCTACGAGGGCTATCGGGCCTGGCGCTCGGCCCTGGCACCCCGTTGGCGCGACTTCACCTGGGATGCGGCGGTGGAGCGGCTGGCGGAGATTCTGGGGTGAAGGGATTCATCACCCTCAGGCCATGCGAAGGCGCCATCTCGTGACTGTTGCAACGCGATGCCACGCACGTTCACCCCCGGCTTGATCACACTCGGTTCAGGATCATCGGAGTTCTGCTGAAGGAACTGGACCCGAGTTCATCTCCCATGGTCAGCCTCCCTGAAGGTGTTGGGCAGGGGGATAACGTCAGACTGGCGCTTGGCGATGTAGACGCGCTTGCCTGGCTGTAACGCCAGAACTTGCGGCGATGTCTACGCCACCCTTACCAAACTTGCTGGCCAAACCATTCAGAGTTGAAACGTTTCACTACGGAAGGCAACTGTTTCACCTTCTGAATTGACCACTGTATACCGAGCGCTGAAAAGATTGGCTGGTTTGCGACCGTTGGGCCCTCCGGCGGCCACACCCAAAGTCACATTGGCGTCAAGGGATCCTTGGCTAAACACCAGATTCGCTTGGTAAGTCGCAGGCGAGCCGAATCTGCTTGTCGAATAGAAGAGATCAACTGACTCTAATTTGACTCCCGCACGAATCGTCTCTTGAGCGAGCTCCTCGATCGGAGTGAACAGGGGATTGCTGGCCATGGTGTTTGAACGTATGGGCACGGTGCCTGGACGATAGTGGGAACAATTCACCGCTCCATCCCTGGTGCAGGTGCAGGTATCGTAAGCCGGTTCCCATGACTTGACAACGCCTCACAGGTCCTGAGGGAACTGGCCCAGATGCGGCACCCAATCTGGCGCTCCTCCGCACGCCACTGACCAGCATCAGCGCACAGCCTCCCTGGCGGCATCCATCGCAACCAGCTTGTCGTCGGAGACTTGGAGGAGTGGGAGCAAGACCCGCTGGCCCTTCGTTCATGCCCTCGCTGATTCCCTACGGCCTCCGCAGAATCTGGAGCCATCCGCCCCATTCCACCCTGCGGCTCAAACTGCACCACAGCCAGCTCTGGCTCCGCTATCAGATCCGAAAACAGCTGAATCTTCTTCCTCCAGACGGCCGTGTGATCCGATGGGGGCCGGATGATTCCCTACTCATTCAGCTGCACCCCAACTCCCAGTTGAGCCAGGTTTGTCTCTACTACGCCCAGCCGGATTGGCCCTCCACGAGTTTTCTGCTCCGTTACCTCCGCCCAGGAGATCTCTGTGTGGATATCGGTGCGAACGTGGGGGTCTATACCCTGCTCATGGCCAGCATTGCCGGTCCGGAGACCGTGCATGGCTTCGAGTGTCTCCCAGAGAATGTTCGCAAGTTACGTCACAATCTCTCGCTCAATTCCTTTGAAGCCGTGCATGTCCATGCCATGGCTCTGGCCAACGAGAACGGAGAGGATCTGCTGGATCTCAGCGATGGCGATGCCACCGCTTCACTGACCCCACCCGGGGGGCCTGGAAGCGGGGGACAGCTACGCGTCCCGACTCGCCGGCTGGATTCCTTTGCCTGGCCGCGGCCGATGGCGTACGTCAAGCTCGACGTTGAGGGCGCTGAACGGTTGGTGCTTGAGGGGGCGTCCTCATTGCTGAAGGAGTGTCCCCCCTGGGTCTGGTCGTTCGAATGCCTTGGCGACCCCATGGACCAGGAGGACCTGTTGAACCTGTTCCGAGGCTGTCGTTACCATCTGGCTCTGTTCGATCCAGACACGACACGACTCGTTCTCTACGAGAAGGATGGGCGGGGTCACGAGCCTCGCCGCCTGGACGACAACATTCTGGCCATCCACGACGCCGCGATCACCCTCGTAGCCCAGCGACTGGTTGGCCTTGGCAGCCGGCGATGACCATCCCCCCTCGGTTGCGGGCCGCCACCTTTGCCGCCGCTCGCCTGCTCACCGCCAATCCCAGCCTGCGGGTGCTCTTCGATCAGACCACGATCGAGGCCTGCCTGCGCCGCCTGCTGGCCAACGGCCTCCAGCTCCACACCGTCTACGACGTGGGCTGCCACCGCGGCGGCTGGACCCGGGAGCTGCAAGCCGTGCTGCCCAGGGCCCGTTACTGCCTGTTCGACCCCCTCCCCTACGCCGCCCCCCTGGCCACGGGAGGGCGTCTCTCCTTCCATCAGGCCCTGCTCTCCGACCGCAGCGCCGTGGTGCCGTTCCACTCCACCGGCAGCACCGGAGATTCCTGCTTCCGGGAGGCCACCCGCTTCTACGACGGGGTGGAGCCGCGCCAACTCCAGGCCGAACGGCTCGAGGCCCTGGTGGAACGGGAGGGGCTGCCGCCGCCGGATCTGCTCAAGGTCGACACCCAGGGCGCCGAACTGCAGGTGCTGCGCGGTGCCGGCGCCCTGCTGGAGCGCTGTGCCCTGATCCAGCTCGAATGCTCCCTGGTTCCCTACAACGTCGGTGCCCCCCTGATCGGCGCCTGCATCGAGCAGCTGCGCCAGTGGGGCTTCCTGGCGGTGGCCATCCAGCCGATCACCTACACCGGTGGGCGCTCCAGCGCCCGGGGCACCCCCCCCGAGGCCTGGATCCCCCAGGCCGACGTGCTGTTTGCCGCCCAGCACCACCTGGACACCGAACGCTTCTCCGCCTGCCTGGAGCGTTGATGCACATCGGCCTGATCGCTCCGCTCAGCCAGCCCACTCCACCGGCCACCTATGGGGGGGTGGAGCGGGTGGTGGCGATCCATGCCGCCGAGCTGCTGCGGCAGGGGCACCGGGTGACCCTGTTCGCCGCCGAGGGCTCGGCGATCGCCGGCGCCCGCACCTTCCCCTACGGCCCGGCCGGGATCTGGCCCGGCCCGCCCGAGCTGGCCCGGCTGGTGGCCCGGCTGCCGCGCTGTGCGGATCTCGACCTCGTGCACAGTTTCGGGCGCAGCCTGGCCCTGCTGCCCTGGCTGCTGCAGCGCCGCCCCCGTCTGGTGCAGACCTACGCCTGCCCCCTCTCCCGGCGCACCATCGCCCTGTTGGAGCGCCTCGTCCCCGGCCGCCTCTCCTTCACGGTGCCCTCCGCCTGGATGCGGCAGCGCTTTCCCAGCCAGCGCTCGCTGGTGTCGGTGGTGCCCAACGCCCTGCCCCTCGATCGCTACCGGGAGGGGGCCGCCCCGGCCGGCTCCCCCGCCCCGGCGCCGCTGGTGTTCCTGGGCCGCTTCGATCCCTGCAAGGGGCTCCACACCGCCATCGCCGTGGCCATCGCCGCGGGCCTGCCGCTGCTGGTGGCCGGCGGCCCCTTCGATGCCGCCTCCCGTGCCTACGACGCCGAACGGATCGCCCGTTACCGCAGCCACCCCCTGATCCGCTTCCTCGGCCCCGTGGACGACACCGCCAAGCAGCGCCTGCTGAGCGGCGCTCGGGCCCTGCTGTTCCCGATCGAATGGGACGAACCCTTCGGCATCGTCCTGCTGGAGGCGATGGCCTGCGGCACGCCGGTGATCGCCTTCCGCCGCGGCGCCGTGCCGGAGGTGGTCGAGCCCGGCGTCAGCGGCTTCATCGTGGAGACCGAAGCGGAGATGGTGGCCGCCATCGGCCGCCTGGGGGACCTCGATCGCCGGGCGGTGCGCGAGTCGTTCGCGGCCCGGTTCGGGGCGCCGGCGGTCACGGCGGCCTATCTGCGGCATTACGCCGCGGCGGGGGCCGGCCCCCGGGTGCTGCCGTGATCCCCCGCTATGCCGTGCTGCAGGCCGGTGCCCGGATGCACTACGCCGTGCCGGCCCTGCTGGCACGGCAGGGGGCCCTGGCGGCCTTCTACACCGACCTGCACGCCAGCCACCGGCCGATCCGCCTGCTGGAGGCGCTCTGGCCCCGCTCCCGGCAGCCCCGGCCCCTGCGCCGTCTGTTCGGGCGCCGCCTGCCGCCGGAGCTGCCCCGCCGCCTGGTGCGCGACCAGCCCCTGGCCAGCCTCAGCTGGGCCCGGGGCGAGCGCGGCGACACCCTGCTCCTGGAGCGGGCCTGCCGGGAGCGCTTCGGGGGGGCCGACGCCCTCTACACGAACTTCATCAACAACGACCTCGACACCGTTCGCCGCGCCAGGGACCAGGGCCTGCGGACGGTGCACGAGCTGATCATCGGCGCCGATGTGGGCCGCATCCTGCTGGAGGAGCGCCGCCGCCATCCGGGGATCGAACCCGGGGGCGCCCGGGAACAGGAGGTGGAGGAGGGCCTGGCGCGCGACCGGCGCAAGTGGGCCCTCAGCGACCGGGTGCTGGTGCCCTCCGCCTACTGCTGGGAGAGTTGCGTGGCCCTGGGCTGCGACCCCAGCAAGCTGGCCCTGGTGCCCTACGGACTTCCGGAAGACTGGTTCGATCTCCAGCCCGACCCCCAGCCGGGCCGGGTGCTGTTCGTGGGCCAGGTGGGTCTGCGCAAGGGCAGCCACGTGCTGGCGGCGGCCTGCCGGCGGCTCCGGGAGCGGGGGGTGGCCTGCGAGTTCCGGGTGGTGGGGCCGGTCCAGGTGGAGCTGAGCCACCCCCTGTTCCAGGGCCCCACCTACCTGGGCCAGGTGCCCCGCAGCCAGGTGCGGCAGGAGTTCCGCCGCGCCGACCTGTTCGTGCTGCCCACCCTCGCCGACAGCTTCGCCCTGGTGCATCTGGAGGCGATGGCCTGCGGCGTGCCCGTGATCACCACCCCCCACTGCGGCTCGGTGGTGCGGGAGGGCCGCGAGGGGTTCCTGGTGCCGATCCGCGCTGCCGGGGCCCTGGCCGAGCGGATCGAGGAGGTGCTGCTCGACCGGCCGCTGCGACAGCGGCTGGGGGCCGCCGCCCGCGAGCGGGCCCGGGAGTTCAGCTGGACCCGCTACGGGGAGCGCCTGCTGGCGGCCCTGGCGCTGCCGTGACGCCCTCATCCAAGCCGGCAGCCACCCCGACGGGTCCGGTGCTGCTGGCCCTGCGCCGCATCGGTCCCTACCACCACGCCCGCTTCCAGGCCGCCGCCGGGCGGATGCCCCTGGTGGTGCTGGAGACCCGCCCCCACAGCCAGGAATATCCCTGGGAATTCAGCGCCGAGGGGGCGCGCTACGGGCGGCGGCGGCTGGAGGGAGCCGCCTCGGCGGAGCAGGATCCGCCCCTGGACAGCCTCGATCGCCAGCTGGACGCCCTGATCGACGCCCTCCGGCCCGCTGCCCTGGTCAGCGTCGGCTGGGCCGATCGCGCCAACCTCCGCCTGCTCCGCCAGGCCGCCCGCCGCCGGCTGCCCCTGGTGCTGGTCTCCGACAGCCGCTGGCGGGATCATCGGCGGCACGGGCCCCTGGAGTTCAGCAAACGCCTGCTGCTGCGCCAGTGCGGCGCCGCCCTGGTGGCCGGCCGCGAAAGCAGGGCCTACCTGGAGCGGCTCGGCGTGCCGGCCGCGGCCATCCACCAGCCCTGGGACGTGGTGGACAACGCGGTCTTTGCGGCCGCCGGGGCGGGGCAGACCGCCCCGCTTCCGCCCCATCTGCTGTGTGTGAGCCGGTTCGTGGCCAAGAAGAACCACGCGGGGCTGCTCGAGGCCTACGCCGCCTACCAGCGGCGCGGCGGCCGCTGGGGGTTGCGCCTGATCGGAGCGGGCCCGCTGGAGCCCCGGATCCGCTCCGCCATCGCCGCCCTGCCCGATCCCGCCCGCGTGCGGCTCGATCCCTTCCTCCAGCTCGAGGCGCTGGCCCAGGCCTATGGCCAGGCCTCCGGCTTCGTGCTGGCCAGCCGCTCGGATCAGTGGGGGCTGGTGGTGAATGAGGCCATGGCCGCCGGCCTGCCGGTGCTCGTGAGCAGCGCCTGCGGCTGCGCCGTGGATCTGGTGCTCCATGGGGTCACCGGCTGGCGCTTCGATCCCCACGATCCGGGCGCCCTGGCGGAGGCGCTCTGGCGCCTGGAGCACACCCCGCCCGCCACCCGCCGGGCGATCGGTGCCGCCGCCCGGCAGCACCTGGGGCCCTGGGATCCCCCCGCCTTCGCCACCGGCCTGGCGGCGGCGGTGGCGCACGCCGCCGCCCACCGCCGCCCCTCCGCCAGCGCCCGGCTGGTGGCGGCGGTGCTGGCACGGCGATGAGGCCGCCGGGGGCCTTGCGCGCCCTGGGGCTGGGGCTGCTGGCGGCCGGCGGCACGGTGCTGGCGGCGGAGGCGATCGCCCGCTGGGGGCTGGGGCTGGGCACCCCGCCACTGGTGAGACGCCACCCCACGATCGAATACCTGTTCCAGGCCAACCAGGAGCTGCGGCGCTTCCACAACCGGATCTCGATCAACACCTACGGCATGCGCTCAGAGCCCCTGGCGGCCCGCCCGGCACCCGGAACACGCCGCATCCTGGTGTTCGGCGATTCGGTGGTGTTCGGGGGCTCCCAGCTCGATCAGGCCGTGATCGCCACCGAAACCCTCCACCCCCTGCTGCAGGGGGCCACGACCGCCGGCCGCAGCGGCCCGATCGAGATCGGCAACGTGAGCGGCGGCAGCTGGGGGCCGGGGAACTGGCTGGCCTGGGCCCGCACCTACGGCTTCCTCGGCGCCACCGATGTGGTGCTGGTGATCTCCAGCCACGACGCCCGGGACAACCCCAGCTTCGCGCCCCTCGACGCCGACCACCCCACGGTCCCGCCGGGATCCGCACTCCAGGAGCTGCTGGGGCGATACCTTTGGCCCCGGATCGCCTCCCAGCTCCCCCGGGGCTCTGTGTCAACCGTCTCCCCCAGCCGGGCCGCGCCGCCGGGCCCCGATCCCGCCTCGCCGGAGGCCCTGCGCCGGGGCCTGGCCGATCTGCGCCGCTTCCTCATGCTGGCGCGCTCCAGCGGCGCCCGGGTGAGCGTGGTGCAGTACTGGGAACGGCGGGAGCTGGTGAGCGGCCTGCCCCTGGCGGAGCACGGAGCCATCGCCGCCCTGCTCCGCCAGGAGCGCATCCCCGCCGTTCAGGCCGGCCCGATCTTCCGCCGCTGCAGCCGCCGGGCCGATCACGGCTACGACGATCTCCTCGTGGACCGCATCCATCCCTTCACCGCCGCCGGCCAGGCCTGCCTGGCTGAGGCCATCGCCACGGCCCTGGCCAGCGGCACCCGCGACAGGCGGCCATGAGCGCCAGCGCCCTGTTCGATTCCTCCGAGCTCGGCGGCACCGAACTGCTGCTGGTGGGCGGCCTGATCGCCGCCTTCGCCACCGAGATCGCCCGGGCCTACGGCAGCCGCTCCTGGCTGCAGCTCTACCGGCCCACCGTGTTCCTGGCCGCCATCCTCACCTACTACTGCCTGCTCAGCCCCCTGCGGGCCCTGGCCCTGGGGGAATGGGTGGAGCGGGGCCAGAACCTCCGCGGCGCCATGGTCTACGGCTGGGGGGGCGCCCTGGCCTTTTATCTGTGCGTGCTGGTGGGTTTCCATGAATTCCCGACCCCCCGCTTCGATCGCCGCTTCCTGCGGCAGGCGGAGCCCGAGCGGCTCCATCGCCTCGGGCGCACCTTCTGCCTGCTGGCCATGGGGCTCTACGCCCTGAGCGCCGGCACCGCCCTGCTGGCCCAGCTCAACCCGCTCACGGTGCGCGATGCGGTGGTGGATGGGGGCACCGGCGTGGAGCTGGGCGCCTTCGCCAGTTACATCGGCTATGGGGTGAATCTGCTGATCCCGGGGGTGCTGCTGCTGTTCACCAGCTGGGTGATCAGCCGCCGCCACGGCGTCCAGGTGCTGGGCTGGGGGCTGGCCACCGCTGGCCTGTTCACCACCATGGGCTTTCGCTGGCGGCTGGTGGTGCTCGTGCTCCCCATGGTGCTGCTCTGGTACCTGGTGCGGGGCCGGCGGCCGCGGATCCGGGTGCTGCTCGCCTTCGGCGCCGCCGCCATCCTGGTGGTGGCCGGTGCCCTCGGCATCGGCCGCGACTACGGCCGCGGCATCGACGTGGAGGCGGTGCGGAGCAGCAGCCTGGAGGAGCTGATCGAATCGGGCCTGGTGGAGGGTCGATCGGTCTTCTTCACCACGGGGGGGGTGATCCAGCGGGTGCCGGAGCGGGCCCCCTTCGTGGGGCCGGCCCCGTTCATCTCCGTGCTGCAGATCCCGATTCCCCGCACCTTCCTGCCCGAGAAGGACACGATCGCCTACCTGCGCAACTCGATCCAGCCGGTGTTCGGTGACCCCGCCTTCTCGGTGGGGGCGGCCGTGATGAACTACGGCGAGTACTACCTGGTGGCGGGCTGGCCCTCGCTGGTGGCCCTCAGCCTGCTGTTCGGCTGGCTGCTGCGCTGCCTCTGGAACTGGTTTCTGCTGCGCTGCCGCGAACCCTTCGCCCAGGTGATCTACCTGCTCTGCGCCTGCTTCCTCTACGTGGTGGTGAGCCGGGGCTATCTGGCCCAGATCGCCTACCTCAGCGCCTTCACCCTGCTGCCCCTGTTCCTGGTCTACGGCCGCTGGGCCCGGCCCCGGCCCCGGCCCCGGCCCACGCCATCGCCATCGCCATCGCCGCCATGAGCCCGGAGCCCGGGCTGGGGCCGGGCGGGGGCCGGCTCCGCTCGCTCGACTGGATCCGGGGCCTCGCCGCCCTGGCGGTGGTGCTCTACCACGCCGAGATCGGCTCCCACGCCTACCTGCGCCCCCTCGCGGCCCCAGACTCCACCCCCGCGCTCTGGTTCGCGGCCGGCTGGATGGGGGTGCCGGTGTTCTTCGCCCTCAGCGGCGAGGTGATCGCCCGCACCCTGCGGGCCCGGCCCCAACCGGTGGGGCGCTTCCTGGCCCGCCGCTTCTGGCGGATCTACCCCACCTATCTGGCCCTCACCCTGCTGTTCATCGCCCTGCTGTGGATCCTGCCGGCGGGGATGGCCCAGACCGCCACGCTGTCGCCGGCGAAGACGGTCGACTCCCTGCTGTTCGGCTGGGGCCGCATCGACGGGTCCTATCTCTACGTGGCCTGGACCCTGTTCTGGGAAGTGAGCTTCTACCTGCTGGCCGCGCCCTTCGCCCCGGGGCTGGGCCGGCTTCCGCTCCGCCTCTCCCTGCTGGCCTTCCCCCTGCTGGCCCTGCTGCCCCTGGTGCTGCCGCTGGCGGCCACCCGCCAGCCCCTCACCTACCTGGCCTGCTTCCTGGCCGGTGTCACCGCTTTCGCCCTCCCCGCGATCCTGGGGGGCGGGCCACGCCGCCCGCGGCTCTGGGCGATCGCCCTGGGGGGCTATGGCCTGGGTCTGCTGCTGCTCGCCCTCAACCCCCACGGCTACGCCCGGGGGTTCGGCCCCGCCGCCGCCGCCGCCTCGCTGCTGCTGCTGGCGGGGGTGGCGCTCGAGCGGCGGCGACCCGGCCTGTTCGGCCATCCCGGCCCCCTCTGGCTCGGCAAGATCTCCTATTCCCTCTATCTGGTGCAGGTGATCACGGTGCCAGCGGTGATGAAGGGGCTGACGGCGCTGCTGGCGGCGGCGCCCGGGGCCGCAGCCGTTCCCTTCGCCCTGCTCAACGGCCTGGCGATCGCCCTCACCGTGGCCGCGAGTCTGGTGGCCGCCTGGTGGAGCTGGCGCCTGCTGGAGGTGCGGCTGAGCCAGTGGCTTCAGCGGTGCTGGCCATGAGCGAACACGGCGGACTGGCGCTCCATCTGTCCCACGCGGCCTCCCCGGCCCGCGATGGGGGCGTGGCGGCGGCGGTGGCCGATCTGATCGCCGCCCAGCGCGCCGCCGGTGGCGCGGCCGACTGGCTCACCGCCGACCGTTGGCCGGCCTGGTGCCGCGACCGCCGCCTGGCCCGGGAGGTGCGGGACCGGCGGCCCGCCCTCCTCCATCTGCACGGGCTCTGGCGCAGTCCCACCCGCCTCGCCCCGGCCCTGGCCGCCGAGGGGCTGCCGCTGGTGCTGGCCCCCCACGGCATGCTCGATCCCTGGGCCCTGGCCCAGAGCCGCTGGAAGAAACGCCTGGTGGGAGCCCTCTGGGAGCGGCGGGCCCTGGGCGCCGCCGGCGTGCTCCACGCCCTCTGCCGCTCCGAAGCCGACGCGATCGCCGCCAGCGGCCTCACCGCCCCGATCGCCCTGATCCCGAACGGGGTGGCGCTGCCCGATCGGTGCGCTCCCCTGCCCCCTCCCCCCTGGGCCGATCGGGTGCCGCCGGGAGATCGGGTGCTGCTCTTCCTGGGCCGCTTCCACCCGAAGAAGGGCACCACGCCGCTGCTGGCGGCCTGGTCCTCCCTGGCCGCCGAAGCCGAGCGCCGGGGCTGGTGGCTGGCCCTGGTGGGCCACGGGGATGGGGGGGCGCTCGCCCGCCAGGTGGCGCGCCAGGGGCTGGCCCGCTGCTCCGTGCATGGCCCCTGCTACGGCCCGGAGAAGGCCGCCTGCCTGTCAAACGCCACGGCCTTCGTGCTGCCCTCCTTCAGCGAAGGCCTGCCGATGGCGGCCCTCGAGGCGATGAGCTGGTCGTTGCCGGCCCTGCTGAGCCCCGCCTGCCACCTGCCGGAGGCCGTCGCCGCCGGGGCGGCCCTGGCGGTGGAGCCCCGGGAGGAACTGCTGCAGCGCCAGTTGCAGCTGCTGTTCCATCTCGGGGACGCGGAACGACTGGCCATGGGGACTGGCGGGCGGGCCCTGGTGGCCGAGCGCTTCAGCTGGCCCCGCATCGCCCGGCAGACGGAAGCCCTCTACGGCTGGCTGCTGGGCGGGGGCGAGGCGCCGGCCTTCCTGGAGCCCCCGACCCGATGACAGCACCGGCGGCCTACCGGCCGGAGATCGACGGGCTGCGGGCCCTGGCGATCCTGGCGATCCTCGTCAACCACATTGATCAGCGCTGGCTGCCCAGCGGCTACCTGGGCGTGGATGTGTTCTTCGTGATCTCGGGCTACGTGATCACCGGCTCCCTCGCCCATCACGGGGCCGCGGATCTGGGGGATCTGCTGGCCGGGTTCTATGCCCGCAGGGTCAAGCGACTGCTGCCGGCCCTGCTCGTCTGCGTGCTGATCACCAGCGTGGCGATGATGCTGGTGATTCCCGGCGGCGGCGATGACAGCGACCGCTACTGGCGCACGGCGCTGACCAGCCTGCTGGGCGTCTCCAATCTCTATCTCTACCGCCAGAGCACCGATTACTTCGCCAGCGCGGCCACCTACAACCCCTTCCTGCACACCTGGGCCCTGGGGGTGGAGACGCAGTTCTACCTGTTCTTTCCGCTGCTGGTCTGGTGGTGCGGCTTCGGCCGCCAGCCCCGGCAGGGCTCGCGGCGGCTGGTGCTGGGGTTGATCGCCCTGGCCGTGCCCTCCCTGGTGGTGTTCGTGCTCTGGAACCGCAGTGATCCCGCCGCGGCCTACTTTCTGCTCCCCCCGCGGCTGTGGGAACTGGCCGCCGGCGCCCTGCTCTGGTGCGGCAGTCACCCCCTGCGGCGGCTCGCGCCGCCGCCAGCGGCCGCCGGGCCGGCCGCCTTCGGTGCCAGCCTGGCCCTGCTGGCCGCCCTGGCCCTGCCCGAAGCCTGGCGGGTCGCCGCCACCCCCCTGGCGGTGGCCGCCACCGTGGCCTGGATCGGCCTGATCCGTCCGGGGCAGCGGTTGCAGCGTGCCTTCGCGCACCCCTGGGCGGTGGGGCTGGGCCTGCTCTCCTACTCCCTCTTCCTCTGGCACTGGAGCGTGCTGTCGATCGCCCGCTGGACCGTGGGCCTGTCGCTGGCCACCCTGCCCGGGCTGCTGGCCCTGATCATCGCCCTGGCGCTGCTGTCGTATCACGCCATCGAGCGACCCTTCCGCCAGGCCCGCTGGAGCGCCAGCCGCCGGGGAACGATTGGCCGGGGGGTGGGGGCGATGCTGGCGGGAGGGGCGCTGCTGCTGGGGGTGATGCGCCCCCTGGGGGCGTGGGCCTACCTGGGCCCCACCGCCAGCCGGGCCGGCGGATTCGACTACCGCACCTGCCATTTCGATGGCAGCGAGGGCGCGGCGGCCGTCCGCGCCCTCGCCGCCGGCCGCTGCGCCCTGGAGGCGAGGGACGCCGGGCGGCCCACCTGGTTCTTCCTGGGCGACAGCCACAGCAGCCATCTGGCCGGCCTGGCGGGGGAGCTGCATCGCCGCTTCGGAGTGGGGGTGCAGAAGGTGGGGCTGGCCTGGATGCCCACGCCACCGGTGAGTTTCCTGCGGGAGGCCCCGAAGGGGCAGGGCCACCGGGATGCCGGCGCCGACCAGAGCCTGATGCGGCTGCAGCAGAGCCTGGCCCAGGCCCTGCTGAACCAGGTCCGCCCGGGGGATGTGGTGGTGCTCTCCAGCCGGCTGGCCTACTACTTCGGGGAAACTCCGCTCCGCCAGGGGGATCGCGCCCATCGCCTCACCCTGCTCAACCCGGAGGGCGGACCCCTGACGCCGCCCGAGGCGCGGGCGGACTGGATGGAGGCCCTGGCAGATCTGGTGGAGACCATGGAGCGGAAGGGGGCCACGGTGGTGGTGGTGCTGCCGACGCCGGAATTCGATCTCGATGTTCCCGTGCCCCTGGCGGCCTGCAGCCGGGAATGGTTCCGGCCCCGGCCCTCCCCCGCCTGCCTGGGAACGGTGGAGCGCAGCCGGCTGATCAGCGCCAGCCGGGATCTCCGCGAGGAGCTGGGCGCGCTGGCCCGCCGCCGGCCGAATCTGCTGGTGCTGGATCCGCTCCCGGTGCTCTGCCCCGCCAGCCAGTCCTCCTGCAGCACCGTGGTCGATGACCGCCAGCTCTACCGCGACGGGGATCACCTCAGCCGGGAGGGCTCAGCCCGGCTGATCGACGCCCTGCCGCCGGAGCTGGGGGCCACGCTGGAGCCGAAGCCATGACGGGTCTGGGCCGCGCTCTGGGTCGGCTGGAGGCCCGGCTGCACGGCTGGCGGCGGCGCTGGCTGCCGGACTCCCTGCCCGGCTGGCAGATCGATCTGCGGATCGGCCTGGCCTCCGTCCTGGTGTCGCTCGTCCTGGCGGCTCCCCCGCTGTGGCTCTACCGGGACCCCGACCTCAGCGGCCGACTGGTGGACGTGATGGCCCAGGCCCTCGATCCGCTCCGCCGGGATCTGCAGGAACCGATCCTCTACCACCGCATCGTCGTGCCCACCTTCAACCACCTGGTGGGCCTGCGGGGCCTGGCCGTGGCGGTTCCGGCCGTGGCGGCCTCGGCCCTCTGCCTCGTTCTCACCGCCCGGATCCTCCGGCTGGCCGTGGGCTCCGCGGGCTATGCCTTCCAGTGCTGCCTGGCCCTGGCCATGACGCTGTTCATCGTGGAGGGCACCTCCTTCTGGATGGCCCCCGACAGCGTCTCCCACCTGTTCGTGCTGCTGGCGGCCCTGCCGGGGGCGGCCGTTCCCGCACTGGCGCTGGCGGCACCGATCGCCCTGTTGAACGATGAACGGGCCCTGCTCTCCCTGGCCTACCTGCCCCTGCTGGCCGCCCTGCCCGTCGCCTCCGGGGCCCTGCCCTGGCGCCGGGCCCGGGGCACGGCGGTGGGGCTGGCCCTCGGGATCGGGCTCTGGCTGCTCGGCCGCGCCGCGCTGCAGGGGGGCTGGATCGGAACGGGGTTCAGCCGGCCGGACCACTACGGGACCGTGGGGGTCGCCCTGGGGGGCATCCAGCCCCTCGATGGCTGGGGGGTGTGGCTGGCCAACGTGTGGGCCAGCTTCAAGTGGGTGTGGATCGCGCCGCTGCTGGCGGCGGCGCTGGCGGCCTCAGCCGCCGCCAGGCGGGCGCGGGGGGGCCGGGGGGGCGGAAGGCTTCCATCCGGAACCGCGGTGGTGCTCCTGGCAGCGGGGCTGACGGGCGCCATCCTGGTGTTGACTCTGTTCAACGGCGATGTCTGGCGATCGGTGTCCTTTGCCTTTCCGGCGATGATCCTGGCCCAGATTCATCTCTACCGGCTCTCACCCGAGCCGGCATCCCGGCTGGCCAGCGGGATCACCCTGGCGATGCTGGCCACACCGGTGCTGTATTTCGGTACGGATCTGGTGCTGCAGGTGTTCCCCCCCCTGCCGCTGGTGCTCGTGCGCACCTTCCTGCCGCTGGAGCATCCGCTCAATGCGTTGATTCGCGCCTTGATCTGAATCCGGAGGCCTGCCGATTCCGCCCCCACCGGATCGGCACCCCGCTGATCTGCAGGACCGAATCCGGCATCGCGGCAGCCTGGCCATCCTTCACACCCCGCCCCAATCGATGTTAGCCGCCTTCACGCGCAACCATCTCCCCGTCACCGTGCCGGAAACGCTCGAAGAAGATCCTTCCAGGCGTTTCAGCACGATCGATCAGGCAGCTCTGGAGGCCTACCACGAGCAGGGCTATGTGATCCTCAGCAGCGCGCTGAACCCGGCGGAGTGCGATCGGCTTCGCGCGGATTGGGACCAGGAGGTGAAACCCTTCGGCGGCAAGATCTACCGGCAGACCACCGCCAGGCTGGAAGTGAACACCTTCACACCGGAAGGTTGGGTGCTCAATCCGGTGCTGAACCTGCAGAGCCTCGATCCGGGCTGCTTTCCGCAGTTGCGGGGCGATGCCGAGCAACTGATCTTCAACAACAGCGCCATCATGTCCGGCGTGGCCGCACTCCTGGGGGATAAACCGAAGATCGTGCAATCGATGTATTTCGAGGGGAATGCCGCCACCTGGGAGCATCAGGACACCTACTACCTCGATTCCGAGCACTCCGGCGCCATGTGCGCCGGCTGGATCGCCCTGGAGGACATTCAGGCCGGAGCCGGCCGGTTCTTCGTCTGCCCCGGCTCCCACCGGATCCCGATCGCCCAGCAGGATTCCAGCATCAATGTGGTCGATCACCATCAGGACTACATCGATCTGGTGGTGCAGGCGATCCGGACCCATCAGCTCAGGGTGGCGGCCCCCTGCCTGCGGGCCGGAGACCTGCTGATCTGGAACTCCCGCACCATCCACGGCTCGCTGCAGAGCGCATCGGAGAACACCGGCAGCCGCTCCTCGATCACCTTCCACGCCATCCCCGCCCGGCACGATTTCCTGGTGCTGCAGTTCCAGAAGCGGCACCTGCGCTGCGATGACCTCGGCCAGGCCCTGATCCACCGGCCCAAGGACCAGGCCCGCCGGCGCCAGCGGCTGCTGCGGCTGGCCGAGGCCCGGGCCCCCCGGCTCTTCCACGCCGCCAAGGGCGCCGTGCTCAAAACCCTGCTGAAGCACTCGAATGGGTAGGAGCCGCCCGAGGCAGGATCTCGCCGCCTACCGCCTGCCGGCGGAGTGGAGTCCGGGGGTCCCGCGGCCGGTCCAGGCCCTCTGGGCCTGCCTGGCCCAGCCCCTGGTGGCCAGCGCCCTGCCCGGCGATCGCTGGCGCCGCAGCCTGCTGTCCCTGTTCGGGGCGCGGCTGGGTGCCGGCGGAACCTGCCGGCCCCGCTTCCGGGTGAAATATCCCTGGCGGCTGGTGGTGGGCGACCACTGCTGGCTGGGGGAGGCCGCCTGGATCGACAACCCGGCCCCGGTGGTGCTCGGCGATCGGGTCTGCCTCTCCCAGGGGGCCTATCTCTGCACCGGCAACCACAACTACCGCTCCCCCGGCTTCGCCCTGCGGCTGGGCCCGATCCGGATCGGCTCCGATGCCTGGATCTGCGCCCACACGGTGCTGGCCCCGGGCACCCGGGTGGGGGCCTCCGCAGTGGTGTCGATCGGCGCCGTGGCCTCCGGTTCGATCGCGCCCGGCGCGATCGTGGCCGGCAATCCAGCGGCGGTGGTGGGATGGCGTTGAGCGGCGAGCCGGAAGGGGCCCCGCCGATCCTGCTGATCGTCCCCACCCTCGATTCCTCGGATCTGCTGCCCCGGCTGGTGACCTCACTGCGGCAGCAGAGCTGGCCCCACTGGCGGGTGCTGTTCATCGACGGACCGAGTGGGCCAGACCACCGCGCCTACCTCGAGGACCTCTGCAACGGCGACGGACGCTTCCGCTGGCGGCCCCAGAATCCCGCCGCCGCCGGCATCTTCGGGGCGATGAACCAGGGCCTCGCCGCCGCCGCTCCGGCCGACTGGCTGCTGTTCTGGGGCAGCGACGACTGGGCCACGGCCCCCACGGTGCTCGAGCAGGCGGCCGCCGCCCTCCGCGAGGGCCCCGACGGCGATCTGCTGGTCTGCCGCGGCCGCTATCGGCGCCTGGAGCCCGGCAGCCTGCAGGAGCCCAGGCCCGGCCGCCCCACCGCCTTCCGCTGGCTGGGGAGCTATCGCCTCTCGCTGCTCCTGGGCTCCAGCCCACCCCACCAGGCCAGCCTGATCGGCCCGGGTGCCCGGGCGGTGCTGGCCCGGTTCGATCCGGGCTTCCGGCTCGCCGCCGACCTCGACTACTTCCTGCAGCTCTCCCGGGCGCCCCAGCTGCGGGTGCGGCGGAGCCCCCTGGAGCTGGTGCAGATGGGGGAGGGGGGGATCAGCGGACTGCAGCACCGGCGCCGGCTCCGGGAGGTGCGCTGGGCCTACCGTCGGGCCTTCGGCGCCCTGTGGTGGTTACCGTTCCTGCTGCGCTATCTCCAGCGGGGACTGAGTCTGCTGGGCTGATCCGGCGATGGCCCCATCCTCCGATGCCCGTTCGGTGAGCACCGCCAGCCCGTCCGTCCCCCCCGCCGCGCCCGCCCCGGCCCTGGTGCTGTTCGGCGGCTCCAGCCTCTGCGGCCAGGCCCTGATCGGGCAGCGGCCCGCAGGGATGGCCCTGCGGCTGCTCTCCCGCCACCCGCTGCCGGCTCCTCCCGGCGCCAGCTGGCACCGCTGCGATCTCACTGACCTGGGCGCGGCGGCCCTGGAGCAGGCCGCCGCTGCCCTCCCGCCCGGTCCCCAGGTCTGGATCGGCTTCGCCCACCTCTGGCAGCTGGCGCCCTTCCTCGATGCCCTCGCCCACCAGCAGCCGGCGGTGATCGAGCGGCTGCGGGCCGTGGTGGCCTGCTCCTCCTCGAGCGTGATCACCAAGCGCTTCGCCGCCAATCGCTTCGACCGGGAGCTGGTGGCGCGGCTGCGGACAGCCCAGGAGCTGCTGCTGGAGCGCTGCCGCCAGCGGGCCGTGCCCTGCCGGATCCTGGCCCCCACCCTGATCCATGGCCGCCTGGGCCAGGCCCGCGACCGCAACCTGGAGCGCCTGCGCTCGCTGCTGCGCCGGCTGCCCCTGCTGCCCCTGCCCGATCCCAGCGGACTGCGCCAGCCGATCGCGGCCACCGAGCTGGCCGCGGTGGCGCTCGATCAGGCCCGCCGGCTGCTGGCCGGGGGGGCCGGGGGCGAGCCCGGTGGCGGGCTGCTGCCGCTGGGGGGCGATGAGACGCTCCCCTACCTGGAGATGCTGCGCCGCCTGCAGGCCGGTGACCCGGCGGCCCGCCGTTGCCGACTGCTGCCCATTCCCACCCGCCTGTTCCAGGCCCTGGCGGCCCCCCTGCTGCTGCTCTCCCCGAAGCACTTCGAAGCGGTGCTGCGGATCAGCGCCGATCTGGCCGGCTTCACCCCGGCCGGGGAGGTGCTGGGGCGACCGCCGCGCCCGTTCCGGCCCTGCTCCGCCCCAGAAGGAGCCCCGGGGGCCGAGCCTTGATCGGCCCCCTGCCCCTCACCCTGGCGCTGGCCGCCGCCGCCCTGCTCTCCTGGGGGCTGAGCGGCCGGCTGCGCCGCTATGCCCTGAACCAGGACCTGCTGGATCGGCCCAATGCCCGCAGCTCCCATGCCACCCCCACCCCCCGGGGCGGAGGACTGGCGTTCGTGATCGTGGGGCTGGCGACGCTGCCGCCACTGATGCTCACCGGAGTGGTGGAACCCAGGCTGGGCTGGGGCCTGCTGGGGGGCGGAGCGCTGGTGGCCCTGGTGGGCTGGCTGGATGATCACCGCCATCTCGCCCCCCAGTGGCGCCTCCTGGCCCACCTCGGCGCCGCCCTGTGGGGGCTGGGCTGGATCGGCGGGGCGGCCCTGGGGCCAGGGGGGCTGGTTCAGGTGCTGGCGTTCGGGTACCTGGCCTGGATGGTGAACCTGTTCAACTTCATGGACGGCCTTGATGCGATCGCCAGCCTGGAGGCGATCAGTGTGGCGGGGGTGGGGGCGGGGCTGCTGATCGCCACCGGCAGCGGGGTGGCCGGGCCCACCCTGCCGGCCGTGCTGCCCCTGCTGCTGGCGGCGGCTGTGGCGGGATTCCTGCTCTGGAACTGGCCGCCGGCCCGGCTGTTCATGGGGGATGCCGGCAGCGGCTTTCTGGGCTTCACGCTGGCTCTGCTGACCCTGCAGGCCACCCATCTGTCGCCCCGGCTGGGCTGGAGCTGGCTGATCCTGGCGGGGGTGTTCCTGGTGGATGCCACCTGGACGCTGCTGCGGCGCCTCGGGCAGCGGCAGCGGCCCTGGCAGGCGCACCGCAGCCACGCCTACCAGCGGGCGGCCCGCCGCTGGGGCAGCCACCGGCCCGTGAGTCTGGCGGTGCTGGCGATCAACCTGCTCTGGCTCACGCCCCTGGCGGCGCTGGTGGCCGCCGGGCGGCTGCAGATCTCTCTCGGCCTGGCCCTGGCGCTGCTGCCCCTCTGGGGGCTGGCGATCGCCCTGGGGGCCGGGGCTGCCGATGACGCCTGAGGCTCAATCCAGCCGGATCCAGCCATGGAACCGGCGCCGGTAGGCGGCCATGCCGGCCAGGGGCAGCACCGCCAGGGCGGAGAGGGGACCGGGCACGGGGGCCCGGAAGTTGGTGATTCGGGTACGGGCGAATCCGAATTGCCCGTCCACGGTCTGCTGACTGAAGCCGAACTCATCGCCAGCATTCACCTCAAAGGACACCGTGCCGGTCTGAATCAGCGGACCCGCATCATCGGAGAGCTGGAAGAAGGTGCCGTTCACCGTATAACCGAATGGATCAAATGCAGGGCCATCGGGTCCTCCATCTGGATCGACATCAAAGGACCTGAAGCGCCAGTCGAACGAAACGGTTCCCGATGCGCTGGAGGTGATGGTGAAGTCCGTCGAGGCCGGAACATCATCGTCGGCTCCCGTCAGGATGACCCGGTCTGGGGCATTGCTGGTGTTGATCGTGCCGCCGTTCAGATCCTGCGTCCAGTTCGCCGGAGCGAACGGGCCCTGGAATCCGTCGACGAAGGTGACGGCCTGGGCGGCAGGCGGAGCCCCGGCCGCCACCGCCAGCATCGCCGCGGCACAAGCCAATCCAAGACCCTTCACCTTCAGAGCCTGGCGAATCCCCAGAGAGGGTGAAGTGGAGGCACCGTGCACGGTGCTGGAGCCCGGTGGCCTGGATCTCAGGGCGGCGGCATCAGAAGACGCCGAAAGGATAATCAGCCCGGAGGCAAGGGGCAACCGGCGCCGGCCCCGGTGTCGTCCAGGACACCGGAGTCGAAGCGGCCGTCAGTCCAGCTTGAAGCGCCCCTGGAATCGCCGCCGGTAGGCGGCCATGCCGGCCAGGGGCAGCACCGCCAGGGCGGAGAGGGGGCCGGGCACGGGGGCCCGGAAGTTGGTGATGGTGGTCGTGGCGGGGCCGAACTGGCCATCAGTAGTCCGCTGACTGAATCCGAACACTTGGCCCTCAGTCACATTGATGGTGACACTGCCCGTGCAAGCGGGCGAAGCAGGCGTGCCCCTACAAAAATTTCCTTGAACATTGGGGGATAGCTGCGTGAAATCCCCATCTAACGTATAACCAAACGGATCGAAGAATGGGCCGTCATTATTGCTATTTGGAACGTTATCCGATGAGATGTAGGACCAGTTGAACGAGATTTCTCCCGTAGCGGTGATTGTAGTGGAAAAGTCTGTATTGGCCGGCACGCCGTTGTTGGCACTCGTCAAGGAGATTGAGCCAGGTGCTCCACCGGTGTTGATCGTGCCGCCATTCAGATCCTGCGTCCAGTTCGCCGGTGCGAAGGGGCCCTGAAAGCCGTTGACATAGCTGACGGCCTGGGCCGGATCCGGCAGGGCCAGGGAGGCGGAGACGGCCACGGCCCCACCAACGGCCAGGCGAACCAGAGGGTTGCACCGCCGCAAGGCGGGCGAAGCGATTAAGGGGAGCACGGCCGTTAGGACCTTCGGGGGCTGGTGATCATCAAGCCGGGAGGCCCCTCAGTCCCCCATAAAGTAGCAAGCCCAGTGCCTGGGCAACGCCGTCCCCGGGGCGCGACGCTCAACCATCCAGCCAGCGGCCGATCCGGGCCTGCAGGCTCTTGAGCCGTTTGGCGCTCGGCACCAGGCCCGGGCCACGACTGTGGCTGACGGCGTTGCCGGGAACTGAATCCTCGGAACCGCCGTCGCGGCTGGCCACCTCATAGTGGGCATAGGTGGTGCCGGGGTCATAGGCGCCGTAGCCGTAGCCCGAGTAGCTCCAGCGGCTGTAGCCGTTGTCGTAGCCGTAGGCGCCGCTCTTCTCGCCCTTGGGCCGGTGGGCATTGGTGACCACCCCCAGCAAGGGCGCCCCGGCAGCCCGGATCCGGTTGGCGGTCTCGGCTGGCAGGGAACGGTCCACCTTGTTGAGGCTCACCAGCAGGATGATCCCCTCCAGCTGCTCGGCCACCAGGATCGCGTCGGCCAGGCCCAGGGCCGGCGGGGTGTCGTAGAGCACGATGTCGAACTGGCCGCAGCCGGCCAGGTCCTTCACCAGCTCGCCCATGCGGGCGGAGCTGAGCAGCCGTGGCGGATCCGGCGGGCGCCGGCCCGCCGTGAGCACGCTCCAGTTGGGATAGCCCTCCACGGGATGGACCAGCTCCCTCCAGCTCAGGCCGTCTTCGGTGAGCAGGTTGCTGAGCCCCTGCAGGTTGTCGAGGCCGAGGCGGTGGTGGAGCTGGGGTTGCCGCATGTCCGCATCCACCACCAGCACCCGCTGGCCCAGCTCCGAGAGCGTCTTGGCCAGCAGGGTGATCAGCAGGCTCTTGCCCTCGGCGGGAATGGAGCTGGTGATCGCGATCGAGCGCAGCGGCCGGTCGGTCTTGAGGAAGCGCAGGCTGGTGAACAGGTTCCGCATCGCCTCCTGGTAGTAGAAGCGCTGGTAACCGTCGCTGCCGCCTCGAAGCCCATCGAGCTCATCGAGCTGGAACCGCTTGCTGCGCCGCAATCCCTCGAAGAAGGCCACGTAGGGCATGTGACCCAGCAGGGGATCGCTGAGCTCATCGCGCACCTCGATCGGGCTGTGGAAGACGTGATCCAGCCGATCGCGCAGCACGGCCACGGCGGCACCGGCCACCAGGCCCAGCAGCAGCCCCTGCAGCAGGCCCCGGCCCACCCTCGGCTCCACCGGAGTGGGGTTCACCTGGGCCGGGGAGATCACCTTCCAGGGGGTGCTGCGCTGGGCGATCTCCAGCTGGAACAACTCCCGGGTGCGCAGGTAGTTGGCCAGATTGGCGTCGGCGATGTCCAGCTTCTGCTGGATGGCGTCGTAGCTGCGCAGCAGGGCGGGCTGGAGCTGGAAGGAGCGTTCCAGCTCGTTGATCTGGCGGCGGGTGGTGGCGGCGGCATTGGCGTTCTGGAGCAGGGCCGCGTCCATCGCCTCGAGCTCCTTGCGCTGCAGCTCCGGCCGGAGCTGGTCGCGGGCGGCGATCAGGCTGCGCAGGGGAGCCGCATCGGGCTGATAGAACGACTGCGCCTGGGCGATCTGCTCCTCCAGCCGGGTGAGCTCATCGAGCAGCGACTGGTCGGGCAGGTTCGCCGCCAGGCCATCCCGGCCGAAGGTTCCGGTTCCCCGGTTGGAGCCCACACTGAAATCCCGCGCGGCGAGCTTGCCGCTGGCCACATCGGCGCGCACCTGCTTGAGCCGGGTGGCTTCGGCCCGCTGCTCCCTCAGCTGGGTCTCGAGCAGATCAAGTTTCGATCGCAGCGCCTGGGCCTGCTCGTTGGGTGCCACCAGGCTGTTGTCCTTGCGGAACTGCTCCAGATCCGCCTGCAGCGCATCGCTCTTGGCCTGCAGCAACGGGGCCTGACGGTCGAGGAATTTGAGACCCTCGTTCAGGCGCTCCTGCCGCTGGGAGAGCGCCCAGCGGAGGTAGGCCTCGCCGGTGAGCCGCAGCCCTTGTTGAACACTGCCGGGATCGGGGCCGAAGCCCCGCACCGCCAGCACGCCGCCGGCCAGCATGGTGGTGGCCTTGTCGGCGCTCACGGGCACCAGGCTCACCTCGATGCGGGGCACCGGCGTCACCCCCTGCTTGGTGAGCTCCACAAAGACCGGCTCCAGCACGGTCGCGCTCTCGAGCACCCGGATCAGGGTGGGTACGTCGTTGGTGAAATCATTGCGGGCCAGGGATTCGATCGCGGTGCTGCCCTCGCCGCTGCCCGAGCCGCTGCTGGCCGGACGGTCGTTGATCGGATCGGAAATCAGCAGCAGAAACGATCCCTCGTAGAGGGGAGAGGTGATCCGCCGGTAGAGCGTGTGGGCCCCCATCGCCAGGGTGATCGCCATCACCGTGATCACGAACGGCCGCCGCCGCCGCCGGATGATCTTCACCAGGGCGGCGATGCTGAAGCCGTCACCCTCGCTCTGGGTTCCGGGTCTGGGCAGGCCCTGGTCGTAGGGAATCGGCTCCGTCCCGCCACCCGAGGAAGCTGGGCTGCCGCTGCTGCTCGCCATGGCGCCGGAAGGATGATCCAGGTGGGGAAGCCCGCATGGTATTGGCTCGCCGAGGGGTTGGTTGTGATCGGATCCGCGGTCGGTAGGCTCGGGCCATGACCAAGGGCGTCGGCACAGTGGGCTTCGGCGCCCGCCGCGGGCGGAGCTTCCTCCGGATCACCGCCTACACCTTGCTGCTGGTGTTCGTGCTCAGCGCGCTGCCGGCCTTCCTGCCGCTTCCCTTCGGCCAGAGCGAGCTTCTGCTGAACGGCCTGCGGGAGCTGGTGGAGCGCTCCACCCTGCCGGTGGTGGCCCTGGTGTTCCTCTACCAGGGGTTTGCCGATGGGGCCCTGCCGGCCCTGTGGGAGTGCCGCCTCGCCCTGGGGCTGCGTCCCCTGCTCGCCCTGGTGGCCCTGGGCTACCTGCTGATCGCCGGGGCCATCGTGGCCCTGAGCGTTCAGGTGACGGACGCCGGCATCGCCCAGCTCGACCAGCAGCGCCAGGGCAACCTGAATCTGGTGAACACCTTCCGGAGCCGCCTGAGGGCCGCCCCCGATGTGCCCCGGCTGCGGGCGGTGCTGGCCGAGCAGCCCGCCTTCCGCCCCCTGCTGAAGGACCCCACCGCCGCCCTGGGCAGCGCCGATCGCCCCCTGGGCGCGCAACGGGAGTCGGCGCTGGCCCTGATGGAGCGCGCCGAGGCCGATCTGCAGGCGCAGTACCTGCGCAGCCGCGCGGACCTCACCGGCCGGCTCACCAACCAGGCGGCGCGGCTGGGGCTCGCCTCCCTCGCCTACGGAGGCTTCTTTCTGCTCACCGGCCTGCTCTGGCCCCGCTCCGATCCCGACCTGGAGGAACGGGTGCGCCGGAGCCGGCGGTCCGAAGCCGCCAACGAGGATTCCGATGCTCCTGGCAGCTGAGGCCTGGCTGGCCCTGCTGGCCGGGATGGTCAGCACCCAGCTCACCCTGCTGATCCGGGCCGGAGTGTCGGCGTTCGCGATCATGGCGGCCCTCTCCTGGGTGGGAGGCGGGGTGCTGCTCTGGGACTGGCGGCAGCAGCGGGGCCTGGGCAGCCCCAGCCGCGGCCAGCTGCTGGCCGGGCTGGGGCTGCTGGTCTGGTGCCTGCTGGTGCTCAGCGTTGCGGCCCGTCTCTATGACCCCCTGCTCCACCTGGTCCCCCTGGCGGGATTGCTGGGGCTCGCCCTGGTGGCCGGCGTGGGGCCGGGCCGCCCCCTGGCCCGCCAGCTGGCGGTGATCGGCCTGCTGCTGCCGGCCCAGGTGCTGATCAACCGCTTCCTGCCCACCCAGGCCCTGGCCTGGGTGACCGCCCATGGCTCGGCCTTCCTGCTCTGGCTGATGGGTCAGCCCGCCAACGCCATGGGGACATCGATCCTGATGCCGGGCAAGGAACTGGTGGTGGACCTGAGCTGCACGGGCGTGAACAGCATGAGCCTCAATCTGGCCGCGCTGGTGGTGATCGCCCTGCTGATTCCGCTGCTGGCCTGGCCCACGCTGCTGGCCCTGGCGGGGGTGGCCCTGCTGATCGCCTTCACCATCAATGCCCTGCGGGTGGCCCTGCTGGGGTTCATGGATCTCGAAAGCGGCCCCGGCTGGATGGAGCAGCTCAGCAGTTTTCACTTCTGGCATCAGGGGGCGGGCTCCCAGCTCTTCTCGCTGGTGGCCATGGGGCTCACCTGCCTGCTGATGCTCGCGGTGATCGAGTGCACCTGGCGCCATCAGCGGGGGGCCTGAGATGCCCCTGTTCCGCACGGTCGCGCTGCTGCTGCTGGCCGGCTGGTCGGTGCTGCTCAGCCTGGAGAGCTGGTTCCGGCCTCCCGGCCCCGCCAACCCCTTCCTGTTTCCCGCCGAGCTCCACCTGGGCGGTGTGGGTTACCGGCGGGTGCCGCCACGAGCGAACCTCTCCCCGCTGCCGGAGGGGGTGACGGTGCGGGAGGCCTCCGATTACCGCTCCTCGACAGGCCAGCGGTTCTCCCTAAAATGGATCACCCTCGCCTCCAGCGGCACCGGCGTGCATCTCCCCCTGGACTCCTTCACGCAAGCGGTGCTCGGCGATGGGGGCCGTGGGGCCTGCTTCCTGCCGGCCGGACCCGGGCAGCCGCAGCCCTACACCGTGGTGCGGACATCCTCCGATTTTCAGCACGGCCTGCCGGAGCGGCTTCCCCGGGGGCTGGATCGGCTCCGATGGCTGGCCGGCCTCAGGCCGTTGCTGCCCCATGGCTGCCTCTGGATGGGCCGCTCCGGGCCACCGGCCGGGCGGGCTGAACCCATCCGCCTCGAACCTCCCGTTCTCCCGCTGCGGCCCTAAAGCAGTGAGCCAGTCGACCCCGACGAGCGAAGCCTCGCCGTTCTGGTTGCCGGGCGAGGCCAGGGACCGGAACCGGGCCTTTCTGATCCGCCGCAGCCTGCTGCTGCTGGTCGATGCGCTGCTGATCGCCGTCTCCTTCGTGGGGGCCTTCGCCCTGCGGGTTCAGGGGGACACGTTCCGCTTTTTCGATCCCCATCTCCCCCTGCTGCCCTGGGCCGTGGTCTGCGGCCTCACGGTGCTGGCCTCCAGTGGCTGGTACCGCAGTCTCACCCGCTATTCCGGCAGCCTCTCCCTCTACGGCCTGCTGCCCCGCTCGGGCCTGTTCGTGCTGCTGCTGCTGCTGATCAGCACACTCCAGGGCGGTCCCCAGCCCCCGCGCTCCTTCTGGATCCTGTTCTGGATGCTGTTCTCCGGCAGCGCCATCGCCAGTCGCATCCTGCTGCGGGATCTGCTCCGCCTGCGGCTGAAGGGGTTCCGGCAGTCGGAGGGCCTTCCCACCGTGATCTACGGCGTGGGCGAACCCGCCCTGCGCCTGCTCGAAGAGCTTCGCCACGACCCCCGCTTCCGGCTGGTGGCCGCCGTCGACGAGGAGCCCTCCTGCTGGGGACGACGGCTGCAGACCCTGCCGATCCATGGCCCCCACAACCTTGAGGAGCTGATCGATCGCCACGGCATCAGCCAGGTGCTGCTGGCCATTCCCGAGGCCTCCCGCCGGCGCCGTCGGCTCCTGGTGGACCGGTTCTCCTTCCTCGGCCTGAAGGTGCTGGTGGTGCCCTCGCTCGGGCAGCTCGCCAGCGGCGAATGCCAGATCTCGGAGCTGCGGCCGGTGGCGATCGAAGACCTGCTGGGCCGGGAACCCAGCGAGGCCGATGCCGGTCTGCTCGGCGCCGCGGTGAGCGGACGATCGGTGCTGGTGACCGGGGCGGGAGGATCGATCGGCGGTGAGCTCTGCCGCCAGATCATGGGGCTCCAGCCCAGCCGGCTCGTGCTGCTGGAGCGCCATGAACTGGCGCTCTACTCCATCGAACAGGAGTTGATCCAGCTGGCGCAAGCCCAGGGAAGCCTGCCCTCCCTGCGGCCCGTGCTGGCCGACGTGGGCGATCAGCGGGTCCTGCAGGACCTGATGGTGCAGGAGGGGGTGGCGGTGGTGTTTCACGCCGCCGCCTACAAGCATGTCCCGCTGGTGGAGCTCAACGTCTGCGCCGGGGTGGCCAACAACCTGCTGGGCACCCGCTCCGTGCTGGCGGCGGCCCTCGGGGCCGGCATCGAGCGCTTCATCCTGATCTCCACTGACAAGGCCGTGCGCCCCACCAACGCGATGGGGGCCAGCAAACGGGCCTGCGAGCTGCTGGTGCAGGCGGCGGCCCTCGAGATCTCCCGCGTCGGCGAAGGCCCGATCTGCACGATGGTGCGTTTCGGCAACGTGCTGGGTTCATCGGGTTCGGTGATCCCCCGGTTCCGCGCGCAGATCGCCGGCGGCGGGCCGCTCACCGTGACCCACCCGGAGATGACCCGCTACTTCATGACGATCCCCGAAGCAGCCCAGCTGGTGCTGCAGGCGGCGGGGATGGCCCAGGGCGGCGAAGTGTTCCTGCTCGACATGGGCGAACCGGTGCGCATCCTTGATCTGGCCCACCAGATGATTCAGCTCTCCGGCCTGCGGGTGCGCGACACCCCCGAGTCCCCGGGGGATATCTCCATCCAGTTCAGCGGGCTGCGCCCGGGGGAGAAGCTCTACGAGGAGCTGCTGATCAGCCCGGACGACGCCCCAACCCGCCACCCGCTGATCCGCCAGGCCCGCGAGGGCAGCCTCGATCCCGGCCAGCTCCAGCACTTGATGCACCAGATGGAACGGGCCCTGGCCAACCGTGATCCCGCAGGCGTGACCCGGCTGCTCCAGGCGATGGTGGCTGGGTATGTCCCCTCACCGGAAGGGCAGGGGATGGGGCCGGGAGAGGTCGAGGAACCAGGGCCTCGGCCCTGGCCCCAGCTCCCCTCCACCCCGATGGCCGCGGCCCCGTGACCCGTAGGCGTCATGTCACGGGTTCTGATACCAGGCATCCCCGCCCACTGGCCCAGGCCGCTTCAGGTCCTGAAGGCCGGCAGTGTCGCGGCAGCCGTCACCCTGGGGGCCCCTGAGCCGGCCAAGGCAACTGTTGAACCATTCTCAGACACCGACGTTGAATGGACCTATTGAGGGGCCCATTAAGGGACTCAAACAGCAACCGTTGAACGCCGTTTCAACTATCTCCTTCGCCAGCACCCCAACGCCTTGCCTGTCGGAAACGCCGACTTGTCTGAGACTCGACCTGAATGGGCCGCTGACCGGTGCCCCCCATCAGAGTCGGTCCTTCGACGCTGGCGCCGGCCAGGCTGGAAATGTTGGCTTCACGTTCCTGGTTCCATTCCTCCGAGAGTTGACCCTCGCCCATCTCCGCCTTGGCGTTGCTCCCGTCACGCCCCGGTGGCCTCGGCCACCGCCAGCACCGCCGCGGCGATGGCTGAGCGCTGCTCGGCGTCGTAGCCCCAGCGCTCCAGGAAGGCCACGTCCTCGCCGTTCCCCGCGGTGGCGGCCAGCAGCGTCTCCAGCCGGCCCTTGACCTGGCCGGGCTCGAGCAGGCGCAGCAGCTCGGTGCAGCGCCGGCGCACCCGCTCCGAGCGGGCCTGCTGCGCGGCATCGCCGCCCCGGCCGTGCTGCAGCGCCATCGCCGTGCTCATGGCCAGGTTGCGGGCCGTCAGGTCCACCACCCCGTCCCCGGCCAGGCGCAGTTGGAGCACGAGCACCTCGGGCAACCGGTCCAGCAGGGGGCTCTCCCCCGCCAGGGCCACCACGAAGAACCCCCGGGCCCCGTCGCGGCTGGCCACCAGCTCCCCCACTCGGTCAGCCAGCACCTCATCGCTGAGCTCGCCGCTCTCCCAGAGGGCGAGCCAGCTCGTGCTGATCTCCATCGCCTGGGGAAAACTGGGGGATACCGGGGGGGAGGAGGCCATCGCAGGCGGTGGAACTGGCAGTGTTGAGGCTATGGACCAGCCCGGCCCCGTGGAGATCCCCGACCCCAGCGACGCCAGCGGCGCCGCCTCCGCTCCGCTGGGAGGGGGATCGCCGCCCGGCTTCCGCTCCGGGTTCGTGGCCCTGATCGGCCGCCCGAACGTGGGCAAGTCCACCCTGCTCAACCAACTGGTGGGCGAGAAGGTGGCGATCACCTCCCCCATCGCCCAGACCACCCGCAACCGGCTGCGGGCCATCCTCACCACCCCCACCGCCCAGCTGGTGCTGCTCGACACGCCCGGCATCCACAAACCCCACCACCTGCTGGGGGAGCGACTGGTGCAGAGCGCCCGGGGCGCCATCGGGGAGGTGGACGTGGTGCTGCTGCTGGTGGATGGCAGCGAACCGGCCGGCCGCGGCGACGGCTTCATCGTGGAGCTGCTGCGCCACAGCCGCGCGCCGGTGCTGGTGGCGCTCAACAAGAGCGATCGGGTGGATTCGCTGCGCGCGGCGGCCCTGGAGACCAGCTACCGGGAGCTGCTGGCGCTCTCCGATCAGCGGGCCGACCCGGCCGATCCCGGCCAGCGCCGCAGCGACTGGCCCCTGCTCTCCTGCAGCGCCAGCACCGGCGCGGGCTGCGACGCCCTGGTGGAGGCCCTCGCGGCGCGGCTGCCACCGGGCCCCCATCTCTATCCGCCCGATGCGGTGAGTGATCAGCCCGAGCAGGTGCTGCTGGCGGAGCTGATCCGGGAGCAGGTCCTCACCCACACCCGCGAGGAGGTGCCCCACTCGGTGGCGGTCCAGATCGAGCGGATCGTCGAGGACGGCCCCCGCATCGCCGTGCTGGCCACGGTGCTGGTGGAGCGCTCCAGCCAGAAGGGGATCCTGATCGGCAAGGGGGGCCGCATGCTCAGGGAGATCGGCACGGGCGCGCGGGCCCAGATGCAGAAGGTGTTCGACGGGCCCGTCTACCTGGAGCTGTTCGTCAAGGTGGTGCCGAACTGGCGCCGCAGTGCGGCGCGGCTGGCCGAGCTGGGCTACCGCGGCGAGTGAACGGCATGCCCACGGGCCCCGGGGCCGCCTGCTGCAGGATGGAGGGCATCGCCTGAACCCCGCCGTGACCGGCAGCAGCCCCGCCTTTCCCCCCGAGGATCTGCCCGCCTTCCTGGCCCTCTGCGCCGGGCGCTGGATGGCCCTGCGCAGCCGCTTCGCCATCACCCCTGCGGCGGAGACCGAGGCCACTCCCGAAGCCGATGACGCCTGGCACGACAGCGACCGGGGCGATCTCGAGGTGACCCTGGTCTCCGCCGGCGGCAGCGCCAGCCTCGGAGAACTGGAGGTCACCCCCCCCCAGGGAGCACCGCAGCGGCTCGGCTTCGGCGCCGACGGCGTCCTGCACGACGCCAACGGGCCCCTCGGCCACTGGGAGCTCTGGCCCGACGGCAGCCTGGAGCTGGTGGTGCAGCGCGAGGCCAGCGTGCAGCGGGAGCGGATCTGGTTCACCAAGCCCAACCTGAGGCTGCGCAGCTGCGTGGTGCAGGGCGCCGACGGGCAGCCCGGCCAGGCCAGCTTCTGCTCCGAGATCCGACGGGTCAGCCGGCCGGCGGATGGCGCGGGCTGAGTGATGCGCCTCGATGTGGTGAGCCTGGCCCCGGAGGCCTTCGAGCCCCTGCGCACCCTCGGGGTGATCGGCCGGGCCTTCACGGCGGGCATCGCCAGCCTGCACGCCCACAATCCCCGCGACCACGCCACCGACCGCTACCGCAAGGTCGACGACGTGCCCTACGGCGGTGGCGCCGGCATGGTGCTCAAGCCCGAGCCGGTCTTCGCCGCCCTGGAGGCGGTTCCGGTGCTGGCGCCGCGGCGGGTGCTGCTGATGAGCCCCCAGGGGCGGCCGCTGCGCCAGGCCGATCTGCAGCGCTGGGCCTCCGGCTACCGCCAGCTGGTGCTCCTGTGCGGCCACTACGAGGGTTTCGACGAGCGGATCCGCCCCCTGGCCGACGAGGAGGTCTCGATCGGCGATTTCGTGCTCACCGGCGGTGAGCTGCCGGCCATGACCGTGATCAACGGCGTGGTGCGCCTCCTGCCGGGCACGGTGGGGACGGCCGCCTGCCTGGAACAGGAGAGCCACAGTGCCCTGCTGCTGGAACATCCCCACTACACCCGCCCCGCCGTCTTCCGCGGCCTGGAGGTGCCGGCGGTGCTGCGCAGCGGCGACCACGGCGCCATCGAACGCTGGCGGGCCGAGCAGCAGGAGCGCCGCACCCGCGAGCGCCGCCCCGACCTCCACGCGCTCTGGCAGGCGCAGCAGGGAGACTGGAGCGCGGAGCCCCACTCCAGCCGCCCCTCTCCCCCCGCCACACCCCCGCCCATGGAGCTGCGCATCGGCAACGGCTACGACATCCACCGGTTGGTGAGCGGGCGGCCGCTGATCCTGGGCGGCGTGGCCCTCGACCATCCGGGCGGGCTGGGGCTCGACGGCCACAGCGATGCCGATGTGCTGGTCCATGCCCTGATGGACGCCCTGCTCGGGGCCCTCAGCCTGGGGGACATCGGTCAGCATTTCCCCCCCGAGGACCCCCGCTGGAGCGGCGCCGACAGCCTGGGGCTGCTGGAGCGGGTGATGGAGCTGGTGCGGCAGCGGGGCTGGGCGGTGGTGAACGTGGATGCGGTGGTGGTGGCGGAGCGCCCCAAGCTCAAACCCCACATCGGGGCGATGCGCGCGGCCCTGGCCGCGCGCCTGGGGGTGGACGCCGAGCGGGTGGGGGTCAAGGCCACCACCAACGAACGCCTCGGCCCCACCGGCCGCGAAGAAGGGATCGCCTGCCATGCCGTTGCCCTGCTGCAGCGGGGCCCCACCCCATGACGAGCCGCCCACACCGGGGCCCGGGCACCCTGCCTAGGCTCGCCCTTCTGGCCGTCCTGCTGATGGTCCTGTTGCAACCGGGAGCGGCGGCGGCCGCCGAAGCCAGCGGCGGCCCCGTGCTGGAGGTGCTGCGGCTGGCCGTGCCGGCCGGGCAGCAGCAGGCCTGGCTGCGGGCGGAGCGCCAGAGCTGGGAGCCCTGGCTGCGGCGCCAGCCCGGTTTCGAGGGCCGCCAGGAGCTCTGGGATCCCCAGCGTCAGCAGGGCGTGCTGCTGATCCGCTGGGCCAGCCGCCGCCAGTGGCACGCCATCACGGACGTCGACCTCGAGCCGATGCAGAAGCGCTTCGAAGCCGCCGCCCGTCAGCTCACCGGCACCGCGGACGGCAATCCCTTCCCGCTGCTCTCGAGCGAGGAGCTCGAGGTTCTGTGAGCGGTGGCGGCGCCGGTGCCGGCGGGATCGGTTCCGCCGGCGATCCCCTCGCCCGCCTCGATCTGGGCCGGCGGGAGCGGCTCGGAATGGTGGAGGCGGTGTGGGGCGAGCACAAGAGCGCCGAGCAGATCGCCACCATCGTGGGGCGGTTCCACCGGGCCGGTGAACTGGCCCTGGTGACCCGGGTCTCCCCCGAGAAAGCGGCGGCGGTAGCCTCCCAGCTGGGGAACGGGGGCGAGCCGGCCGCTCCCCTGCGCTACCACCCCGAAGCCGCCTGCCTCACGGCCACCGGCCTGCCCGAAGCCGATCCGGCGCTGGGCCGGGTGGCGGTGCTCTGCGGCGGCACCAGCGATCTGCGGGTGGCCCGGGAGGCCGAGCTGGCCCTGGCCTGCCACCGGGTGAGCGCGGAACTGGTGGTGGATGTGGGCGTGGCGGGGCTGCACCGGCTGCTGGAGGAACTGCCGCGGCTGCTGGATGCCTCGGTGCTGATCGCCTGCGCCGGCATGGAGGGGGCGCTCCCCACCGTGCTGGCCGGCCTGCTGGGCCAGCCGGTGATCGGGGTGCCGGTCTCGGTGGGCTACGGGGTGAGCGCCGGTGGGGTGGCGGCCCTGCACGGGATGCTGGCCAGTTGCGCTCCGGGTCTGAGCGTGGTCAACATCGACAACGGTTACGGCGCGGCCATGGCCGCGCTGCGCATTCTGCGCTCCGGGCTCAGAGGTGCTGCAGCTGGGGATAGGCCGTGAGCAGCTCCTCGGTGCTGAGCACCTCCCCTTCCCCCTCGGGCTGCCAGATCACCTCCAGGGCCAGCAGCTCGCTGGAGGACACCGAGGCGATCAGGCGCAGGGCCTCACGCAGCTCCTCGGCCGTGTTGACCGTCTTCATCGGAATGCGCCCGCGGCTGGCCACCAGCAGGGTGACGGCGATGAAATCGCTGGTGGCATCGGAATCACCCACCGGCGCGCTGCTGTCCTGGAAGCGCTGGCCGCCCACGTTGGCGGTCACTTCGCTGCGCAGCTTGCTGCGCTCGGTCATCGACAGCCGGTTGAAGGTGGACTCGGCGCTGGGGAAGGGCACCTGGCCCAGTTCCCCATTGGCGTAGACCCAGAGATCGGGGTGGCGCAGCAGGGCCAGGCTGGTTTCCTGCAGCACCCGCTGCAGCCCGGTGTTGTTGGAGGTGTCGGCGCTGGCGGCCAGGCGGCGCAGATCGCTCTGCAGATCGCGGGCGGAGGCCAGCAGCCCCACCTGGAGCTGGGCGATCGTGACCGGGCCGTCGGGACGCTGGGCATAGGAGCCCCCACCACGGCCCGCCGGCAGGGCAGGTCCGCCGCCCCCGCCGCGCAGGGCATTGACCAGCACCCCGGCGATGGTCATCAGGATCAGGAACCCGAACAGCCCGCCGCCGCCGAAGCCGAAGATCGGAATCAGGAAGGGGAAGCCCATGCCACCGCCGAACCCGCCGCCGCCGCGATAGCCGCCCCCACCGCCACCGATGCTGCGGGGCATCGAGGGAGCCGAGCGGAAACTGCCGCCGCCGATCCGGCCGCCGCGGGCCGCCCAGGCCGTGTTGGGAACGGAGAGCAGCACGATGGCGCCGCACAGCAGCGGCAGCAGCACCCGCAGGGAGAGGCGACGCCAGCGGGCCAGGGTGCGAGGGGAGAAGGAAGGGGACACCGAGTCACCCGGAGCAAGTGGACCGAATCTAGGAACCCCCTCCCACGATGGTGACCACCTCCAGCACGTCGCCCTCCGCCAGGGGCCGCTCCGCCCAGGCCTGACGGCCCAGGATCGCTCCGTTGACCTCCACCACCACCAGGCGCGGCTCGTAGCCGAAGTGCCGCAATCCCTCCAGCAGGCTGAGGCCGGCCGGGCAGTCGCGGGCCTCGCCGTTGAGCCGCACGGTGTGGAACGGCGCCGGCTGGAACGGCTCCATCACGGCCACTCGCCCAGGGCGTCGAGCAGCACCCGGCTGGCCGCGGCCGGATCCCCGGCCTCGGTGATCGCCCGCACCACCGCCACACCCCGGGCGCCGGCCGCCAGCACCGCCGGCAGGCTGGCCGCATCGATCCCCCCGATGGCGAAGAAGGGGATCGGGCTGATCGCCCCCGCCTGGCGGACCACCTCCAGGCCCACCGGCTCCCGGCCGGGCTTGGTGGGCGTGGCGCTGACCGGGCCGACGCCGACGTAATCGCAGCCGTCGGCCACGGCCTGGCGCAGCTGGTCGGGGTGATGGGTGCTGCGGCCGATCAGACGATCGGGACCCAGCAGCCGGCGGGCCACGGCCACGGGCAGATCCCCCTGACCCAGATGGACCCCGTCGGCATCCACCGCCAGGGCCAGATCCACCCGGTCGTTGACGAGAAAGAGGGCGTCGTGGCGGGCGCAGAGGTGGCGCAGGGCCAGGGCCTCGGCATAGCGGCGGCCATCCTCGGCCTCCTTGCTGCGGTACTGCACCAGCCGCACCCCGGCGGAGAGGGCCGCCGCCACGGTGGCCTCCAGCCGGGGGGATGGGCTGGTGATCAGATAGAGCCGGCACCGCCCCAGCCGCTCCCGACGGGCGTCGCCGCCGCTCCCCGCCGCAGCGGTGGCCCGCAGGATCGCCACCTCCAGGTCGTAGAGGGCGTAGCGGCAGGCGGCGGCCTCGCCGGCCAGGCCGGGATCACCGCTGCGGCCGAATTCCTCCAGCACCCGCAGCGCCTCCTGCACCCGGGCGGCGTTGGCGGCCACGACGCGGGCCGGCTCCCGCCGCTCCGCCTGGGCGGGATGGCCCACGCCGGTGCCCCCATCACCGGCGGTGTCGCGGGCGGCCTTATAGGCGTCGTGATGGTGCTGGCCGAGGCGCTGGCGCCGGTCCCGCAGCCGCGCCACCAGATCCTGGCGGGCCAGGCCGAAGCGGCACCAGTCCTCCAGGACCCGCAACCCTTCCCGGGCCCGGTCGAGGTTGGCATCGAGCAACCGCCGCACGGCGGGCTCGGTGTCGGGGATCACGGGCGGAGCGTCCATGGGAGCGGGCGAACGGGCTGGAACTGCGTAGGGTGAGCCCGACTCCGGGCAAACGGAATGGCCTTCGGCGGCGGCGGACCTGGAGGCGGTGGGCCGGGGGGAGGGGACAGCCCGATGCTGGTGCTGATTTCAGGGATTCTGCTGCTGGGGGGGATCGCGGCCTTCATCAGCTGGGGGCTCACCCACGCCTACCCCACCAGCTGAGCGGCCAGCAGCTGCCGGGCCTGATCGGCATCGGCGCCGATCTGGGCGCCCAGGGCCTCGAGGCCGTCGAAGCGGCACTGGCGCCGCAGCAGGGCCACCGGCTCCACCTCCAGCACCCGGCCCTCCAGTTCGATCTGGCGATCGAGCAGATGCACCTCCACCGCCGAGGGGGCCAGCGGATCCACGGTGGGCTGGGGTCCCAGGTTCATCACCGCCGCCATCGGTCCGCTCTCCAGCGGATTGGGCGATCCGGGCTCCGCACCCGTCAGGCGAACCCGGGCGGCATAGACCCCCTCCAGGGGCAGAAACTTGCGGCCATCCACCTGCAGGTTGGCGGTGGGCCAGCCCAGGTCACGCCCCAGGCCGCGGCCGCGCACCACCCGCCCGCTGAACCGGTAGGGACGCTCGAGCAGGCGCGTCGCCTCCTCGATGGCGCCGGCGGCCAGGGCGCGGCGCACGCGGCTGCTGCTCACCCGCTCCGGGCCGTCCCAGAGCATGGGCAGCACATCCACCCGCAGGCCATGGCGGGCGCCGCAGGCCTGCAGGCAGGCGGTGTCGCCCCGGCGACCCTGGCCGAAGCGGAAGTTCTCCCCCACGGCCACCTGCCGCGCCTGCAGCTGGCCCACCAGCACCTGCTCGACAAAGGCCTCCGGGCTGAGGGCGGCCAGCTCCAGGGTGAAGGGCACCAGCACCAGCTGGCGGATGCCGTAGGGCCCCAGCAGGGCGAGTTTCTCGGCCGGCAGGTCGAGCCGCAGCCGCGGTTCGCCGTAGAGCAGCTCCCGCGGGTGGGGCCAGAAGCTCACCACGGTGGGCACCGGTTCCGCGGCGGCGTGGGGGTCGGGGTCCGAGTCGGGGGGAGTGGCGACGGCGGCGATCACCCGGCGATGTCCCTGATGCAGACCGTCGAAGCTGCCGAGGGCGATGGCCGTGGGGCGCTGGGCGTCCTGGGGGGATCGCAGGGGAATCAAGGACTCGGACGGCGCCCGGCGGGACGTCCATCCTTCCATGGGAGCCCCACGCCGCTGTCCACCGGGGCGTCCCGGGAGCCGGGCCGTGGCAAGTTTGGGTCGTTTCCACCCCGGTCCCCCCCTCCGATGGCCGACCGTCTCGATCTGCAGCGGATGTCCGCCGCCCTGCGCCGCCTCGGCTGGGCCCGGTTCTGGATCCAGATGGCCCTGGGCATCGTGGTGGTGGGGGTGCTGATCTTCAACAACATCGGCGGCCGGCTGGCGGCCGATTCCTCCCGGGCCCTGGGGCTGGGCCCGGGCCTGTCGCTGACGACCCTGTCCTTTTTTGTCCTGCTCTGGGGCCTCTGGCAGAGCTGGCTGGTGGTGCGCTGCGGCCGGGCCCTGGCCAGCCCGGCCCGGCCCAGCCGCGGCGAAACGAGCCGGCTGATCAAGCGGGGCGTGCTCGCCGACGTCCTCGGGCTCAGCTTCGCCTCGCTGGGCTACCAGGCCCTGGCCGGCAGCCTGTTCGTGCAGGCCTCGATGCAGGTGCCGGGATTCTTCGGCGCCCAGCTCTCCGGACCGGCCGGCACCCGCGGCGGACTGGTGGGCCTGCCGATCACCTCGATCGAGATGCTCTCGGTGCTGAGCAACACCCAGGTGCTGTTCGCCCATGTGATCGGCCTCTGGCTCAGCCTCTGGCTGCTGCAGCGGGTCTACCGCCCCGGCTGAACCAGTTCTGGCGCCAGCGCCGGCAATTCACCCAGGCTGCCCCGCCAGAACAGCTCGGGCTGGAGCGGGGTGAGGGCGGCACCGCCGGCGTGGACCTGGGCCACATCGGTGGGCCAGTCGCGGGGGCCGGCGGTGGCCGATTCCAGGTCGTGGAGCACCTCGCCGGCCAGCCAATAGTAGGTGCGGCCGCGGGGGTCGGTGCGCTGGTCGAACTGATCCAGGTAACGCCGCACCGCCGGACGGCACCACCGCAGGGCACCGATCTGGTCGGCGGGGCGGGCCGGCACGTTGAGGTTGAGCAGCAGCCCCTCCGGCCAGCCCCCGGCCAGGGACCGTTCCGCCACATCGAGGGCCAGGCCGGCCGCCGGGGCGAATTCCCGCCAGTTGAAGCAGGCGCTGCTCACCGCCAGGGCGTGGAGGCCCTCCAGGGTGGCTTCCATCGCCGCCGCCACCGTGCCGGAATAGAACACGTCGGTGCCCAGGTTCGGGCCGTGGTTGATGCCCGAGAGCACCAGATCGGGCGGGCCCTCCAGCAGCCGGCCGAGGGCCAGCTTGACGCAGTCGGAGGGGGTGCCGCTGCAGGCCCAGGCCGTTACGCCGGCCGCGAACAGGGCGTCGGCCCGCTCGGCCCGCAGGGGAGTCTGCATGGTCAGGCCATGGCCGGTGGCGGAGCGCTCCTGGTCAGGGCAGACCACCGTGACCTGGTGGCCCCGGCGGGCGGCCTCGGCCGCCAGGGCCTGGATCCCTTCCGCGAAGACCCCGTCGTCGTTGCTGATCAGGATCCGCAGGGAGGACATCGCTCGAGAACCGGATCGGCGCGAGGGGACGCTGCCGGCAGGCTAGGCGGGCTGGCCACCCGGCCTGAACGGATGCCCCCCGGGCCGGTTCCGCGGTCCTGCTCCGTACAGTCGATCGTCACCGCCGCCGACCCGTGAGCGCCACGATCAGCCTCGAGCAGCTCAGCGAACGGCTGGACGCCCTGGAGGCCGACGCGGCCGCCGAGATCGGCGCCGCCGCCAGCGCCGCCGACCTGGAGGCCCTGCGGGTGGGCCTGCTCGGCAAGAAGGGGCGTCTCTCGGGCGTGCTGGGAGCCATGGGAAGCCTCTCGGCCGAGGAACGGCCGCTGGTGGGGCAGCGGGCCAATCGGCTCAAAGGTCAGCTGCAGGACCTGCTGGCGGACCGTCTGGAGGGGATCCGGGCCACGGCCCTGGCCGAGAAGCTGCGCGGCGAGACCCTCGACGTCACGGCCCCCAGCCGCTTCGTGCCGGCCGGGCACCGCCATCCCCTGATCAGCACGATCGAGGAGATCGTCGACATCTTCTCCGGCCTGGGCTACCGGGTGGAGGAAGGCCCCGAGGTGGAGACCGACCATTACAACTTCACGGCCCTGAACATCCCGCCCCACCATCCGGCCCGGGACATGCAGGACACCTTCTACCTCTCCGACGCCCTGCTGCTGCGCACCCACACCTCCCCGGTGCAGATCCGCCATCTGGAGGCCAACCCGCCCCCGGTGCGGATCGTCGCCCCCGGCCGGGTCTACCGCCGCGATGCCGTCGATGCCACCCACTCGCCGGTCTTCCACCAGGTGGAGGTGCTGGCCATCGACGAAGGGCTCGACTTCAGCCATCTGCGCGGCACTGTGACCGCCTTTCTGGGGCAGTTCTTCGGCGATCTGCCCGTGCGCTTCCGGGCCAGCTACTTCCCCTTCACCGAACCCTCAGCCGAGGTGGACGTGCAGTGGCGGGGCCGCTGGCTGGAGGTGATGGGCTGCGGCATGGTCGATCCGGCCGTGCTGGAGGGGCTGGGCCTGGATCCGGAGCGCTGGAGCGGCTTCGCCGCGGGTCTGGGGGTGGAGCGCTTCTGCATGGTGCGCCACGGCATCGACGACATCCGCCGCCTGTTCACCAGCGACCTGCGCTTCCTCGAACAGTTCTGAGCACCGGCAGGGCCGGGGGGGGCCCATAAACTCAGCAGGCCCTCGCCCGCGATCGGTGCCCCGCGTCGGACTGATCGTCAATGACGGCAAGGATCTGGCCGTGCGCACCGCCGACCGGATCCAGGCCCGCTTCGAGGCGGCCGGCCACGGCGTGGCACGGGTCAGCAGCTCCGGCGGCATGGTGGGTTTCGCCAACCCCGACCAGCACCTGCGCACGCTCGGCTACAACGCCTGCGTTCCGGAGACCTTCCAGGGCGGCCTGGAGCTGGCCATGGTGCTCGGGGGCGACGGCACCGTGCTCTCCGCGGCCCGCCAGACCGCCCCGATCGGCGTGCCGATCCTGACGATCAACACCGGCCATCTGGGCTTCCTGGCCGAGACCTATCTCAACGAACTCGATGGGGCGATCGAACAGCTGCTCGCCGGCCAGTGGACCGTGGAGGAGCGCACCATGCTGGTGGTGAGCGTGATGCGCAGCGAGCAGCGGCGCTGGGAGGTGCTCTGCCTCAACGAGATGGCCCTGCACCGGGAGCCGCTCACCAGCATGTGTCACTTCGAGATCGCCATCGGCCGTCACGCGCCGGTGGACATCTCCGCCGACGGGGTGATCCTCTCCACCCCCACCGGCTCCACCGCCTATGCCCTCAGTGCCGGGGGACCGGTGATCACGCCCGACTGCCCGGTGCTGCAGCTGACCCCGATCGCCCCCCATTCGCTGGCCTCGCGGGCCCTGGTGTTCAGTGACCAGGAGCCGGTGACGATCTTCCCGGCCACGCCGGAGCGGCTGATGATGGTCGTCGATGGCAGCGCCGGCTGCTACGTGTGGCCGGAGGACCGGGTGCTGATCCGTCGCAGCGACCATTCCGCCCGCTTCGTGCGGCTGCAGGATCACGAGTTCTTCCAGGTGCTGCGCAACAAGCTGGGCTGGGGCCTGCCCCACGTCGCCAAGCCCGGCAGCCTCGAGTCGGACGGTGTCGGGGCCGGCGGGGAGGACTCGGCCGGCCGCCCTCGGCAGCGGCGATGAACGCACCGCTGATTCTGCTGGTGGGGCCGGAAGCGGAGGCGCTGGCTCCGCGGCTGGAAGCGTCCGGATACCGCACCGCGCCGGTCGGGGCACTGCCCGATCCGCCGGCCGCGGTGCTGATCTCCGGAGCCGACGGCAGCAACTGCCTGCCGGCCCTGCGGCTGGTGCTGGAGGATGTGCCCCTGCTGCTCGACATCGTTTCCGACAGCGTGGAGGGCCGCTCCCACTGCCTCAGCGCCGGCGCCGATGATTTCTGGCTGTCCTCGGCCGGCGCCAGCGATCTGCTGCTGCGCCTGCGGCTCCACCTGCAGTTGCGCCGCGGCGACAGCCCATCCCTGACGCCGCCCCTGCAGGTGGCCGATCTGCGCCTGGACCCCGGCACCCGGGTGGCACGGCGGGGCCGGCGCCTGCTCAGTCTCACCGGCCGGGAATATCAGCTGCTGCTGGCCCTGCTGCGGCAGGAGGGGGTGGTGCTGAGCCGGGAGCGGCTGCTGGAGGAGGTCTGGCGGGATCAGGAGGGGGTGGCCAGCAACGTGGTGGAGGTGTATGTGCGCTACCTGCGCCAGAAGCTGGAGGAGGGAGGCGAGCGCCGCCTGATTCACACCGTGCGGGGCCACGGCTACTGCCTCTGCGAGCGGGCACCCCGCCCGAAGCCGCCGGGCCCAGGGCCATGAACCGCTGGGTCCTGCTCGGCTCCCTGCTGCTGGGAGCCGCCCTGCCGGCTGCCGCCGCCGAAGCCCCCCAGCAGCTGCCCCTGGAGGCCCAATGGTGCCTGGAGCCCCCGGCCGAGGGGGCCGATCAGCCGGTCTGCATCGAGTTGGAGGTGGCCCGCACGCCACGCCAGCAGGCCCTCGGCCTGATGCTGCGGCCTCCCCTGGGCCCCCTGCGGGGGATGTGGTTCCCCGTCGAGCCCGCCCGGCGGCTGAGCTTCTGGATGCACCGCACCCCCAGCCCCCTGGACATGGTCTTCATCCGGGATGGCCGCATCCTGGCCATCGAGGCCGACGCCACCCCCTGCCCGCGGCTGCCTTGCCCCAGCTACGGCCCGACGGAACCCGCCGATGGGGTGGTGGAACTGCAGGCTGGGGAGGCCGCCCGTCTGGGGCTCCTCCCCGGCCAGCCGGTCCGCATCCGCTCGACGACGAACCGGCCCTGAGCCGGTCAGCCGACGCGTCGGCCCTTCAGCACCAGCACGGGGTTGAGCGGCGCCAGCCGGGTGCCGTCGGCCAGGGGGGCGCCCCGCCAGGCCTGGTGCTGGCTGACCTGTACTGCCAGGCCGGCCCCGGCCAGCAGCGGCCCCAGCTCCGCCAGCGCCTCAAGGCTGGCCAGGGGAGAGACCACCACGCCGCCGGGCCGCAGCCGCCGCAGCACCTCCGCCAGGATCGCCGCCCGCTGGCGCCCGCCGCCGCCGATCAGCACCCGGTCGGGATCCGGCAGTTCGGCGAGGGCCAGCGGCGCCTCCCCCTCCAGCACTCCCTCCGGGAGCACCCCCAGGCGCTCCGCGTTGGCGGCGATCAGGGCACCGCCGCCGCCGCGCCGCTCCAGGGCCCAGAGCCGCAACCGGGGCCGGAGCCGCAGGGCCTCCAGACCGACCGATCCCACCCCGGCTCCCACATCCCAGAGCACCCCGGTCTCCGGCAGCTCCAGATCAGCCAGCAGCTGGATCCGCACCTCCCGCTTGGTCATCAGGCCGGGCCGGTCGGCATGCTGCAGCCAGAGGCCATCCTCGAGACCGAACAGGGGGAGCTGAGCCGGGACCGGGGGGGGCGGCGGCTCGGCGATCAGCACCACCAGATGAAGCGGATCGAGATCCGCCGGCAGGGCATCGGCGGGAGCCAGCCGCCGCACCCGCTCAGCCGGATGGCCCAGCCGCTCGAACAGCCAGACGGCGTAGGCCGCCTCCAGCCCCGAGGCCACCAGGATCCGCCGCACCACCTCGGCGCCGCCCCGGCCCGGGTCGGTGAGCACGGCCAGGGCGGCGGGACGCTCCTGCAGGCGGCGGGCCAGGGGCTCGGGCTCACGACCGTGCAGGCTGATCCAGCCGGCGTCCTGCCAGGGCCGGCCCAGCCGGGCGAAGGCGAGCTGCAGGCTGGAGGGGGCCGGGTGAAAGCGCAGGCGCTCGGCCGGAAAGTGCTGGAGCAGCAGCCGGCCGATGCCGAACCAGAGCGGATCCCCGCTGGCCAGCAGCACCGCCGCCTGGCCGTCAGCGAGGGCCTGGCGCAGCGGAGCGATCACGGCCTCGGGGCGGTCGGTGGGGACCAGCCGGGGAGGCCGGGGAGGGTCCGCCAGCAGCGTCGCCACCCCGTCCAGCAGGCGCTGGGGCGCGGCGATGACCCGGGCCGAGCGCAGCAGGGACAGCGCGGCCGGCGGCAGGGAGGAAACGCCGCCGGCGTCGGTGCCGATCACCTCCAGGGGGCCGCTCGGCAGTGGGGATTGCAGCGGTTCCAGACAGGGACCCTCCAGCCGGCCGGCCGCCGGTGCACGCTCGCCATGATGCCCGCGAGTTGACGCGTCCATGGCCGAGCCCGATCGCCTCTCCCGCCGCCAGCGCATCCATGAGCTGGTGCTGGCGCTCCTCTCCCGTCAGGGGGAGATCGACCTGCTCGGCGGCGACGCCCCCGGCGGCGGCGGCGAGGCCGGCCTCTGGCTGGAGCGCAACCAGCGGGTGGTGCAGCACTACCAGGCGGTGGTGCGCTCGGCGATCACCCTCGACGCCCTGATCGATCAGGACATCTCCGGTGAGCTCTGACAAGCTGGCGCCGATCCCGCGGCGCACCATGGCTCCCTTCGGCCTGTCCACCCTGGCCTCGCTGCTGGGCGGCAAGGGAACCGGCCAACGCTGGCAGGCGCCCCCGGCCAGCTGGAAGCGCCCGATCGGCCAGGGCTGGGAGCGGCCCTACACCGTGCGCTATGCCAGCAACCTCGATGACGGCCCGAATCACGGCGCGCCGCTGGGGGGGTTCGGGGCGGGCTGCTTCGGCCGCGCCCCCGACGGGACGGTCAACCTCTGGCACCTCGACGGGGGCGAGCACTGGTTCGGCGTCCTGCCCGACTGCCAGTTCGCGCTGTTCGAGAGCGACGGCACCCGGGCCAGGGCCCGGGCCCTGGCGGTGCGGCCCGAGACCGACGCCTCCAGGCCGGGGTCGACGTTTCCCCTGGACGCCTGGGAGTGGCTCAGCGGGCCCGATGGGACGGCACGATCCGCCGAGCCGGCTCGCGCGGGGGAAACGGCCAGCGGGACCTACGCCGCCCGCTATCCGCTCAGCTGGTTCGACTACGGCACCAGCTTCCGGGCCCGGGTGTGCTGCGAGGCGTTCAGCCCCATCCTGCCCGGCGATTACCGGCGCACGAGCTATCCGGTGGCCGTCTTCCGCTGGCGCCTGGCCAACCCCACCAACACCCCTCTGGATCTTTCCCTGCTGCTGAGCTGGCGCAACACCCTGGGCTGGTTCACCAACACCGATCCCTCCGCCAGCGTCCACTTCCGTGACGACGGCAGCCCCGAGCACACCTACCTGCCGGCGATCGGCCGCGGCGAGGGCCAGCGGAACCGCTGCGTCGACACCGCCGCCCTCAAGGGGGTGCTGCTGGAGGGCCGTCGCAGTGAGCCCCTGGCCGAGGGGGAGGGCCAGTGGTGCCTGGCGGTGCCCGCCGATCTCCCTGGCGTGGAGGTGCTGCGCTGCAGCCGCTGGGATCCGAGCGGCAGCGGCGCCGAACTCTGGGAGCCCTTCGCCCGCGATGGTTCGATCCCCGCCAGCGACAACGACCGCCGCAGCACCGGCGGCGAACAGGCCAGCGCCGCCCTGGCCCTGCGCTTCCGGCTCGAGCCGGGGGCCGAGATCGAGCTGCCGGTCGTGATCAGCTGGGACCTGCCGGTCACGGCCTTCGCCACGGGTCAGCGGGCCCTGCGCCGCTACACCGATGCCTTTGGCGGCGGCGGCGACAACGCCGTGGCGATCGCCACGGAGGCCCTGGCCGACTGGCGCGGCTGGCGCCAGCAGATCGACACCTGGCAGCAGCCGGTGCTGGAGCGCACCGACCTGCCCGAGGCCCTGCGCATGGCCCTGCTCAACGAGCTCTACGACCTCGCCAGCGGCGGCACCCTCTGGACCGCCGCCGGCCCCGGCGATCCGGTGGGCCGCTTCGGGGTGCTCGAGTGCCTGGATTACGCCTGGTATGAAAGCCTCGATGTGCGCCTGTACGGCTCCTTCGCCCTGCTGCAGCTCTGGCCCGAGCTCGACAAGGCGGTGCTGCGCAGCTTCGCCCGGGCGATCCCGGCCGCCGATGCCACCCTCCGGCCGATCGGCTGGTACTTCACCCAGGGCAAGGGCCGGGTGGAGGCGCCCCGCAAGGTGGCCGGCGCCACCCCCCACGACCTCGGCGCCCCGAACGAACGCCCCTTCGAGGCCTCCAATTACACCGCCTATCAGGACTGCAACCTCTGGAAGGACCTGGCCTCCGACTTCGTGCTGCAGGTCTGGCGCACCTTCAGGCTGGCCCCCGGCGGCGAAGACCTGCGTTTCCTGGCCGAGTGCTGGCCGGCGGTGGTGGAAGCCCTGCGCCACCTGAAGCGCTTTGATGCCAACGACGACGGCCTGCCCGACAACGGGGGCGCCCCTGACCAGACCTTTGATGACTGGCCCCTGCGGGGGGTGAGCGCCTACTGCGGTGCCCTCTGGATCGCGGCGCTGGAGGCGGCCCTGGCCATGGCCCAGCGGTTGCAGCTCGAGCTCGGCCTCGACACCGGGGCCGAGCAGCGCGAATTCGGCAGCTGGCTGGAGCCGTCACGGCTGAACTTCGAGGCCCTGCTCTGGAACGGTGAGTACTACCGGATCGATGCCGAGAGCGGCACGCCGGTGGTGATGGCGGACCAGCTTTGCGGGGATTTCTATGCCCGCCTGCTGGGGCTGCCGCCGGTGGTGAGCGAGGAGCGGGCCCGGTCGGCCCTGCAGGCGATCCGTGAGGCCTGCTTCGAGCGCTTCGAGGGCGGCCGGCTCGGGGTGGCCAACGGTCTGCGCCGCGACGGCAGCCCGCTCGATCCGGGCGGCACCCATCCGCTCGAGGTGTGGACCGGCATCAACTTCGGCCTGGCCGCCTACTACCGGCTGATGGGGGAGACGGGCACCGCCCTGGCGATCAGCGGCGCGGTGGTGCAGCAGGTGTACGAGGGCGGCCTGCAGTTCCGCACCCCCGAGGCGATCACGGCGGCGGGCACCTTCCGGGCCTGCCATTACCTCCGGGCGATGGCGATCTGGGCCCTCTGGGCCACCCACACCGGCTGGCAGCCAATCCCCGGCGCCGCGAGGGAGCCGTGATCCGGCTGCTGGTGGCGCTGCTGGCCATGGCCCTGCTCCTGGCGGCTCCGGAGGCCGCCCGGGCCCAGCTGCATACCCATCCGGGCGAGGCCGCCACCCCAGTGGTGCGCAGCCTCGAGAGCCTCCGCGATCTCGACGACCAGAGCTGGCAGCTGGTGGCCTACCGGGACGGCCCCCCCGGCGCTCCGCTGATCCTGCGGGTCGTGGGCTATCCGGGCAAGCTGCGGCTCGATCACCCCACAGCCCTGGAGGTGGGCTCCGGGGCCTTCCACTGGTCCCTGGCGGACGTCACCCTGGCCAATCCCAAACTGGCCACGGACGGCCGTGGCGCCGCCGCGGAGTTCGACCTGGCCCCCCTGCTGGCTGATCTCGGCCAGAACCGCCCCCTGCGGCTGAGCCTCAAGGGCGCCTTCCTCGAACTGCCCGTGCCGCCGTTCCTGGTGGCGGAATGGCGCAGCCTGGCCCAGGCGTGAGCTGGGACCGCTGGATGGAGCGGGCCCTGGCGCTGGCCGCCCTGGGCAGCGGCCGCACCAGTCCCAATCCCCTCGTGGGTGCCGTGGTGCTGGATCCCAGCGGGGCGCTGGTGGGGGAAGGCTTCCACGCCGCCGCCGGCGAGCCCCACGCGGAAGTGGGCGCCCTGGCGCAGGCGGGGGAGCGGGCCCGGGGCGGCACCCTGCTGGTGACGCTGGAGCCCTGCTGCCACCACGGCCGCACGCCCCCCTGCAGCGAGGCCGTGATCGCCGCCGCTCCGGCCCGGGTGGTGGTGGCGATGGCCGATCCCGACCCACGGGTGGCCGGGCGGGGCCTCGCCCAGCTGCGGGCGGCGGGGATTGAGGTGATTGATGGCGTGCGTCAGGCACAGGCCCTGGCACTGAACGCCCCCTTCCGCCATCGCCTCGCCAGCGGCCGGCCCCTGGGTGTTCTCAAATGGGCCATGAGCCTGGACGGCCGCACGGCCCTCGCCAACGGCGAAAGCCAGTGGATCAGCGGACCGGCGGCCCGCGACTGGGTGCACCGGCTGCGGGCCCGCTGTGATGCGGTGATCGTGGGCGGCGGCACCGTGCGCGCCGACAACCCCCGGCTCACCAGCCGGGGCCGGCGCCAGCCGGAACCGCTGCGGGTGGTGCTCAGCCGCAGCCTCGACCTGCCCGCCGGCGCCCGGCTCTGGGAGCCGGGCGGGGCCCGCACCCTGGTGGCCCATGGCCCGGAGGCCCCCGCCCCGGCGTGCCGGCGGCTGGAGGCCCTCGGCGTGGAGCGGCTGGAGCTGGCGGTCTGCGAGCCGGCCGCCCTGGCCACCGTCCTGGCCGCGCGTGGCTGTAACCAGGTGCTGTGGGAATGCGGACCCGCCCTGGCGGCGGCCGCCCTGCGCCAGGGCTGCGTGCAGCGGCTGGCCGCGGTGGTGGCGCCGAAGCTGCTGGGCGGCGAGGCGGCCCGCACCCCCCTGGGGGATCTGGGCCTGGAGCGGCTCGAGGAGGCGCAGCCCTGGATGCAGCGGCAACTGGGACGTCTGGGGCAGGATCTGCTCTGGGTTCTCGATGGACCCAGTGCCCATGGCCCCGGACCCGAGGGCCCCTGAACCTGGAGTTGCCTGTTGAATTTGCTTCCCTTCAATCTGCACATCCCGCTCCTGAGTGCCCTCCTGGCGGCGCTCGTCTGGATCGCGCTCCAGCTGATCGCACGGAGACTCCCCCCAGGCTCTCTGGCGCGGGCCCTGATCCAGCGCAGCCGGCTGAGCCTCTCGGTCACCGTGCTGCTGGCCGGGCTGGGCTGGTGGCTCGCCGATCTGCTGGGGGCCGGCTCCCTGCCCCTGCTGCAGGGAGCCGGCGAGGTGCGCGATCTGGTGGTGGCCGCCGGGGTGATCTGGACCCTGCTGCGCTGCAAGGGAGAACTGCTCACCAAGGCGGACGTCTACTCCAACCAGCTCTTCCCCACGCTTGCGGCCCGCGACCGGCTGTTCCTGGTCGATGTGGCCGACAAGTTGGTCTCCACCCTGGTCGTGGCGATCGTGCTGCTCGAGGTGCTGCGGTTGCTGGGCACGCCAGCCACGGTGCTGGCCACGGCCGGCGGTTTCGGGGCGGCGGCCGTGGGCTTCGGAGCCCGCACGATCGTGGAGAACGTGCTGAGCGGCATCAGCATCTATATCAACCGTCCCTTCGTGGTGGGGGACCTGATCCAGATCCCCTCTGAATCGCTGATCGGCTCGGTGGAGCACATCGGCTGGTTCTACACCCAGCTGCGCGATCTGGAACGGCAGCCGATCTTCATGCCCAACGGCATCTTCATCATCAAGCCGGTGATCAACAGCGGCGGAATCGACAACCGCCGCGTCTGGATCGAGTTCCAACTCCGTTACACCGATCGAGGCGCGATCGAGGAGATCATCAGCGACCTGCAGACGGTGCTCAAAGCCGACCCCGAACTGGATCCGGCCAAACCCCATGTGGTCCATTTCGTGGGCTATGGGGCGTCGAGCCTGGATCTGCGCCTGCTCTGCTTCTGCGCCAGCAGCGATATCTTTGCCACCTGGGACATGCAGCAGCGGCTGTTGCTGGAGATCGGCCGGGTGGTGGAGGCCCACGGCGCCGCGATGCCCTTCCCGACCCGCACCCTGCTGCACGCCTGAGCCATGGGGCTCTCCTTCCGGGAACTGCAGGCCCGCCTGCGGGCCGATTGGGGGGAATACGAGCCCGGCGGACCCGATGCGTCCGAGGCCGGAGACGGGGCCTGCGATCTGCTGGTGGTGCCCTCCCTGAGCATGGACCAGGGCCAGATGGATCTGGTCACCGGTGCCCACCACTACGAGGAGCGCCAGCTGTTCTCCCTGATCCGCCTGCGCCATCCCGGCGTGCGGGCCGTCTACGTGACCAGCAAGCTGCTGCCCGAACTGGTGGTCGATGCGGTGCTGGAACTGCTTCCCGGGGTGCCCGCCTCCCACGCCCGCCGGCGCCTGCACCTGTTCGACACCGATGACGCCTCCCCCCGCTCCCTCACCGAGAAGCTGCTGGAGCGGCCGGCCCTGCTGGAGCGCATCGGGGAACGGCTGCGACCCGGTCGCAGCGTGATGACCTGCTTCAACGTCACCCCGCTCGAGAAACAGCTCTCCGAACGCCTGCAGGTGCCGCTGCTGGGCACCGATCCCGCCCTGAGCCACTGGGGCAGCAAGGCCGGCAGCCGCGAGCTGTTCGAGCGCTGCGGCGTGCCGCTGCCCCCCGCCAGCCCCCTGGTGCACGACCTCGACGGCCTGGCCGAGGCCGCCGCCAGCCTCTGGGAGACCCACCCCGGGCTGGAGCGGCTGGTGGTGAAGCTGAACGAAGGATTCAGCGGCGAGGGCAACGCCCGGCTCGATCTGCTGCCACTGGAGCTGGCCGACACCAGCGGGACCGGCCGGCGGCGCCGCCTGCGACGGGCCCTGGAGGAGTTGCCGATGCCGGCGACGCGCTGGCGCGAGTTGCTGGGCGAACAGGGCGCCCTGGTGGAGGCCTGGCTCGAGGGCGGCGACGCCCTCCACTCCCCGAGCGTGCAGGGCACGATCCACCCCGGCGGGCGGGTGGAGGTGCTCTCCACCCACGAGCAGATCCTGGGGGGCATCAGCGGCCAGACCTACCTGGGCTGCCGCTTCCCCGCCGAGGCGACCTACCGGGCCGAGCTGATGCGCCACGGCCGGGCGGTGGGGGAGGCCCTGGCCCGGGAAGGGGCCCTCGACCGCTACGCCGTGGATTTCATTGCCCGCCGTTTCGGCGATCACTGGGACCTGCAGGCGATCGAAGTGAACCTGCGCAAGGGCGGCACCACCCATCCCTACATGGCCCTTCGCTACGCCACCAACGGCCGGATCGATCCCGGCAGCGGCCTGTTCCGCTCCCCCACCGGGCAGCCGCTCGCCTACACGGCCACCGACAACCTCTGCAATCCGCTCCTGCGGGGTCTGCTGCCGATCGACCTGATCGACATCGTGGCCGCCGCCGGACTCCACTACGACCCGGCCGAACTGCGGGGCAGCGTCTTCCATCTGCTGGGCTGCCTCTCCCAGTACGGCAAGCTCGGCATGACCTGCATCGGCCGCAGCCCGGCGGAAGCCGACCGCATCTACGCCGCCACGGCGGAGCAGCTGATCGCGGCGGCGGAGGCGTTGAGGGGCTAAGGAGATCGATCGGGCTAAACTGCGCCAACGAAACACTCCGCTCGGAGTCACAACCGCCCGATCTCCACGGATTTCTTCTAGCTGAATCCACTCCTCCTCGACGGGTCCAGAGAGCAACCAGGCCAGCGATCGTCGCCCCACTCGCTCGCGGCAGTCCATCGCTGATCATGGACGATCTCCGCAGTCATCCATCCCCATGAGGAAACTGCCCCCATGGCAACCGCTCTGATCACGGGTGCCAATCGTGGCATCGGCTATGAATACTGCAGGCAACTCCACTCCCGTGGGGATGCGGTGCTCGCGGTCTGCCGAAACCCGTCTCCCGAACTCGAAGCTCTGGGTGTGCGGATCGAATCGGGGGTGGATCTCACCCGTGAGCCGGCGATTGCAGCCCTTCTCCAGCGGCTGGATGGCCTGCCCATTGATGTCCTGATCCACAACGCCGGCATTCTCGAGCGCAACTCGCTCAGTGATCTCGATCCGGAGAGCATCCGCCGGCAGTTCGAGGTGAATGCCCTCGCCCCCCTGACCCTCACCCGTGCCCTGCTGAGCCAGCTCCACCGCGGCTCCAAGGTCATCCTGATGACCAGCCGCATGGGTTCGATCGAGGACAACAGCTCGGGCGGCTCCTATGGCTACCGACTGTCGAAAGTGGCCCTCTGTATGGCCGGGAAATCCCTGGCGATCGACCTCAGACCCCGTGGCATCGCCGTGGGCCTTCTTCACCCCGGCCTGGTGAGCACGGCAATGACCGGGTTCACCGCCCAGGGGATCTCAGCGGAACAATCCGTCCAGGGGCTGCTGGCCCGGATCGATGCGCTCAACCTGGAGAATTCCGGCACCTTCTGGCATGCCAACGGAGCCGTGCTGCCCTGGTAGGTCGGGGCCGACTCTCGCCCCCGCTGGTCGATCAGCCCTGACTCGCCGCCAGGGCCTGAAGCGCCATCTGGACATGCACCTGCAGGGCTCCGATCACCATCAGCTGGCGGGGGCTACGGCCCAGTGCCAGGGTGCTGTCCCCCTGCTGAAGCGCCTGGAGGAGCCGTTGGCTGATGGAGCCATAGCGATGCAGCAACGCATCGAGTTCACGCTTCTGATCACCGTCGGCATCCACCTTCGGGGCGGCCTGCTCGGGCACGGCTGACTGCAGCAGCGCTGTGAACTGCCGGTGGCTGATGGCTTCGGGAATCGGATTCGGACCATCCATGTAACAGGGGCATTGGATCTCAGGTGAAATCAGCCTATGAATCCAGCCTGGTACCGGGAAGGGCCCTCCCGGTGGGGATCACCCCACCCCGCCAACCACCGCATGGGTCGCGGTGGTCGACCTTCCCAACCGGCCGCCACCGAGCAAGGATGGGGCTTGAGCCGACGGCCCTCCCGCACGGGTCCTGAAAACCCGGTGAAATACGACGACTACTACGCCACGCTCGAGCTCGAGCGTGGCGCTTCCGATGAACAGATCCGCAAGGCCTACCGGCGTCTGGCCCGGCGGTACCACCCGGATGTCTCCAAGGAGGAGAACGCCGAAGAGCGCTTCAAGACGATCAGTGAGGCCTATCAGACCCTCTCCGATCCCGGGAAGCGGGAGGCCTACGACCAGCTGGGACGCCACCGGGCCGGCGAGGACGTCCAGCCCAGCGCGGAATGGGACAGCCGTTTCTGGCAGGGCGCCCCCGGCGAGGAGATCGACCTGGCCGATCTCCTCGAGCAGATCGCCTACCGCAGTGCCCGGCAGCGCCCAGGCAGTGCCGGGCACGTCTCCATGCGCGGGCAGGACTACGAGATCGCCACCGCCCTCAGCCTCGACGATGCCGCCAGGGGCAAGGACATCGCCGTCACGTTCAGCGTCCCGGAGCTGGACGCCAACGGACAGGTGCAGCGCAGCAGCCGCACCGCCCGGGTCCGGGTTCCCAAGGGCGTCACCGATGGCGAGCGCCTGCGGGTTCCCGGCCAGGGCGCAGCGGGCCTGGGAGGGGGAAAACCCGGCGACCTTTACCTCGACATCCGCCTCGAGCGCCATCCCCTCTTCGAGGTGGCCGGCCACGACCTCTACCTCGCGCTGCCTCTCGCCCCCTGGGAGGCGGTGCTCGGCGGCACGGTCGAGGTGCCCACCCTCGACGGGCGCCTGCAGGTGACGGTCCGACCGGGCGCCAAGGGCGGCCAGAAGCTGCGCCTGGCCGGCAAGGGCCTGCCCCGGCGCGGCGGCGGCGCCGGCGACCTCTTCTGCGTGCTCCAGATCGTGACCCCCACCGTGATCAGCGAACGGGAGCAGCAGTTGTACGAGGAACTCGCCGCCAGCTCCCCCTTCGACCCCCGCGCCCACCTCAGCGACATACCGAGCCATGTCTGACGACACCCTGCACCCCCTGGGCGCCGAGGAGGCGGTCGAGCTCGACGACCTGATCGAGAGCACGGGCCTGCGCCACGAGGAGGTGATCGAACTGGTCGAACTGGGCGTGCTGGACACCTGCGGCGGCACGACCCGACTCGCCTTCTACTCCCGCACCGTGATCCAGGCCCGCCGCGCCGCCCGCCTGCGCGACGACTTTGGCCTCAACACCCCCGGCATGGCCCTCGCCCTCACCTACCTGGAGCGGATCGAGCGGCTCGAGCGGCGCCTGCGGGAGCTGGAGGCGGCTCAGCCGCGTTGAGGGTGAGGGTCATCACCCCGGTCCGGGCCATCCGATCCGACCGATCGCCGGTATCCCCTGCAGTCCATTCCGCCAGGCCCTGCCCATGGGACTTCCGCCCGCCGCACCCAGGCGGCTCCGCGGCGGCCAGCATCGGGGCAGCGCGACGACGGAGGCCACACCGATGAGCCCACCACCGCCGGGGCCGCCGCCGGATCCCGTGCCGATCACCCCAGGGACCAGGGGAACGGCGTCGATCAGCGTGATCATCCCCGTGCTCCAGGAAGCCGGCCTGCTGGAGTCGGCCCTGCCGCACTGGCGGGACCTGCAGGAGAACGGGGCCGAGCTGATCGTGGTCGATGGGGGCAGCACCGACGGCACCGCCGAGCGCATCCGTCGGGAGGGTTTCACCGTGTTGCAGGCGGCCCGGGGCCGCGCCCGCCAGATGAATGTCGGGGCAGAGCACTCCAGCGGCGCCCTGCTGGTCTTTCTCCACGCCGACACCCACCTGCCCGGCGAGGGTCTCGCCGGGATGCGCGATGCCCTCTCGGGGGGCGGCGGCTGGGGTCGCTTCGATGTGGCGTTCCGGGAAGGCGGAACGATGCTGCGGCTGGTGGCCGCCTCGATGAACCTGCGCTCGCGCCTCAGCGGCATCGCCACCGGCGACCAGGCGATCTTCCTCCGTCGGGACTGCTTCGATCGCGTCGGCGGCTTTCCCGATCAGCCCCTGATGGAGGATGTCGCCCTCTCGGCGCGGCTGCGGGCCCTGGGGGCCCCCGTCTGCCTGCGGGCCCGGGTGATCACCTCCGCGCGCCGCTGGCAGCGCCACGGCACCTGGCCGACGATCCTGACCATGTGGGGCCTGCGGCTGGCCTACGCCCTGGGCGTTCCCAGCACGGCGCTGGCCCGCTTCTACCGATGAGCACCCCCGACCCCGACCAGGATGGCGTTCGATCGGACGGCTGCCGGATCGTGATCCTGGCCAAGGCCCCGATCGCCGGCTTCGCCAAGACACGCCTGATTCCCGCCCTGGGGGCCGAAGGTGCCGCCGCCCTGGCCACCGCCCTGCTGTTGCGCACCGTCCGCACGGCCCTGGGGGCCGGGATCGGGCCCGTGGAACTCTGCGTCACACCGGGGCGGCAGGCGCCGATCTGGGCCACGTTGCCGCTGGCCGGCCCACTGACCTGGAGCGACCAGGGGGAGGGGGACCTGGGTGAGCGGATGGGGGCGGCGGCGGGGCGCGCCCTGGCCCGCCCCGGGCCGGTGATTCTGATCGGCACCGACTGCCCCGCTCTGGGTGTGGCCGAGCTGCGGCAGGCAGCGCTCCAGCTGGGAAATCACGACGCCGCGATTGTGCCCGCAGCCGATGGGGGCTACGCCCTGCTGGGCCTGAATCGCCCGCATCCCGACCTGTTCCGTGCCATGCCCTGGAGCACCGATGCGGTGCTGGCCACCACCCTGCAACGGCTGGCCGCCCTGGGCTGGTCGGTGGCGAGCCAGCCCGCCGTGACCGACATCGACGAGCCCGCTGACCTCCGCCATCTGCCGCCGGAGCTGGCCAGCCGGCGACCCGCCGGCTTCGAGAGCGTGCAGGTGATCATTCCGGTGCGCAACGAGCAGGACACCCTCGCCGGGGTGATCGGCCAGCTGCAAACGATCGGCCTGCGGCACATCCGGGTGGTCGACAACGGCAGCACCGACGCCAGCGCCGCCGTGGCCAGCGCCGCCGGCGCCGAGCTGGTGCGCGAACCCGAGGCCGGCTACGGCCGGGCCTGCTGGCGCGGGCTGATGCAGCTGCCGGAGACGATCGAATGGATCCTCTTCTGCGACGGCGACGGCAGCGACGATCTCGCTTCCGTGGCCGGCTGGAGCCCCCTGCTGGCCGGCCACGACCTGATTCTGGGCAACCGGGCGGCCACGGCGGCGGGCCGCCGGGCGCTCACACCGGTGCAGCGCTTCGGCAACCGCCTGGCCACCCGGCTGATCCGGCTGGGCTGGGGCCACCGCTACCACGACCTGGGCCCGCTGCGGCTGGTGCGCCGCCGCAGCCTGGAGGCCCTGCGGCTGCGCGATCGCGGCTTCGGCTGGACGATCGAGATGCAGGTGCGCGCCGTGGAGGCGGGTCTGCGCATCTGCGAGCCGCCGGTGCCGCACCACCCCCGCCGCGGCGGCCGCTCCAAGATCTCCGGCACCGTGGTGGGCAGCCTGCGGGCCGGCGCGGCGATCCTCGGCACACTCGGGCGCCTCTACGGGGAACGGCGGCGGCGGGCGCGGCCCGGGGGGGCCTGAGATGGCCCTTGCCCCGCCCTGGCTCCTGCCAGCCAGCGCCGCCCTGCTGGTCCTCGGTGCCGCCGCGATGGCCCCCTTCGGGCAGCTGACGGATCCGGCCGTGCTGACGCGCTTCTGGCTCGCGGCGGCGGTGATGCTGGCGGGCTTCGCCCTCTCCTTCCGCCTCACCGTGGTGGCGGCGCCCTGGTTCTGGGGCGTGGCGCTGGCCGGCCGGCTGCTGCTGCTGCCGATGGAGCCCGGCGACGACATCTGGCGCTACCTCTGGGAAGGGCAGATCCAGACCCTCGGCTTCAACCCGTTCGAGCTGGCCCCCGATGCCGCCGTGCTGGTTCCCTTCCGCGCCAGCTGGTGGGGGCTGATCAACCATCCGGACGTGTCGGCGATCTATCCGCCGCTGACCCAGCTGCTGTTCCGGCTGCTGGCCCTGGGCGGACCGAGTGTGCTGGCCGTCAAGCTGGCGATCGTGGCGGCCGATCTGGGGGTCTGCGGCCTGCTGGCGCGGCGCTTCGGCCACGGGCCGAGCCTGCTCTACGCCTGGAACCCGCTCATCCTCTACGTGTTCGCGGGGGGCGGGCATTTCGACAGCTGGTTCCTGCTGCCGCTGGTGGCGGCCTGGCTGCTGATCGACCCGGCGGCGGCGGCTCCGGGTTCGGGCGATCGCAGCCGGATCGGGCCCGCTGCACCGGGCGAGCGGCGCTGGCTGGCGGGCGCGTTGCTGCTGGGCCTCAGCATCGCCATCAAGTGGATCTCCCTGCCCGTGCTGGGGTTCCTGGTCTGGCGGTCGCTGCGGGCCCGCCGCCCGGGGCTGGCTTTGGGGGTGGCGGCGCTGGCGCTGCTGCCGATGGCGGCCTCGGCCCTGGCCTTCTGCGAACCGGGCCGCTGCGCACTGGTGCCCACCGGGTCCGCCTTCGTGCGCCATGGCCGCAGCGCCGAGCTGCTGCCCCATCTGGTGGGTTTGCTCTGGGGCGCCACCCGCCAATCCAACGCCCTGTTTCTGCTGGCCCCGCTGCCGCTGCTGGCGCTGATCACCCTGCGGGCCGGCAGCGTCGCCCAGTTCTGCCGCTGGTGGTTCCTTTGCCTTTTCTTCACATCCCCGATCATCCACGCCTGGTACTTCAGTTGGCTGATCCCCTTCGCCGTGCCGAACGGTCACTGGGGGGCCCGCCTGGTGAGCGGCTCGGCCTTCCTCTACTTCGTGCTCCCGTCCCGCCTGCCGATCTGGGAGCTCACCGAACCGGAACGCCTGCTGCTCTGGGCTCCCCTGCTGCTCGGCACCGCCCTGAGTGCCCTGGCCGGCGAGGCCGCCGGCCCGACACCACCGCCTGAGAAAGGCCCCCTGGCCTCTGGCCCTCTGAACCCCAACGTGCCCCCCTGAATCCCCCATGTCCCGCCCCTCCACAACCACACTGCTGGGCCTCCCGGTCCTGATCGGCTCGCTGACGCTGATGGGCGCCTGCGCTCTGCTGCCGCAGGGTCTCGGGCCGTTCGGCAGCGGCGCCACGGGCGGGGCCACGGCCACCGCACCGGGTGCGCCCGCGGCGCCGCTCGACCACCGCGCCCTGGCCCGGGTGCTGGAGCGCTACGTGGATGCCGAGGGCCTGGTCGACTACCGCGGCCTGCAGCGGGATCCCTCCGACCTCAACACCTACGTGGCCGAGCTCGCCGCCCTTCCCGCCGCCAGCGTCGCCAGCTGGAGCGAAGCGGAGCGGATCGCCCTGCTGATCAACGCCTATAACGCCCTCACCCTGGCCGCGATCATCGAGCACGACCCGCTCAAGGGCAGCATCCGGGACATCTGGGGAGTGTGGAACCTGAGGCGCCACACCGTGGCCGGCGAGCCGATGACCCTTGATCACCTCGAGCACGGCATCCTGCGCAAGGAGTACAACGAGCCGCGCATCCACGCCGCCCTGGTCTGCGCGGCCAACAGCTGCCCGCCGCTGCGCCGCGAGCCCTACCGCGGCGAGCAGCTCGACGCCCAGCTCGATGACCAGGTGGACCTCTGGCTCTCGGGCCCCCACGGCCTGAAGATCGATCGCGACACCAACACCGTGGCGATCTCGAAGATCTTCCAGTGGTTCGCCGAAGACTGGGAGCGCACGGATCGAACCGAGAAGGTGTTCGGCGGCAACCCCAAGGAGAGCGCCGTGCTGCAGTTCATCAGCCGCCACAGCCCACCCGCCGACCGTGCCTACCTGAACGACGCGCTCTACCGGCTCACCTACCTAGATTACGACTGGAGTTTGAACATCCAGGGACAGCCGTCCGGGTGATCAGGGTCTCCCCAGGTCATGTGGCCGGTCCATCCATTCAGCCCGTTCCCCGGTACTTCATCCAGTGGCCCCCTCCCCCTGGAGCGTTCGTGTGTTCCGCCTCCCCGACGGCCTGACCCAGCGGCGGCCGATCCAGATCCTGCTCTGGGCTGCCCTGCCGCTGCTGGTTGCCGCCCTGGTGAGCCCGACCACCATGCTTCCCGGCTGGACGGCGCCGCTGCCGGCGCTGGCCGTGGCGCTCTGGGCCGGCTGGCTGGGCAGTCGGCCGGAGCAGACCCTGCCCCTGGCGGCCCGGCGCTCCGCCGTGCTGGTCATCACCCTGCTGGGGGGCCGCTACCTGGTCTGGCGCCTCGGGTCGACCCTCAACCTGGCCAGCACCACCAGCTCCGCGCTGAGCCTGCTGATGCTGGTGGCGGAGCTCACCCTGCTGGCCAATGGGCTGCTGCAGCTCTGGCTCACCTGGGCCCGGCAGCCGCCGGTGCCCCAGGAGGCCGCCGCCGCCGAGCGCACCCTGCAGCAGCGGATCGCCTGGGAACCCTGGAGGGTGCCGGCCGTGGACGTGCTGGTGCCCAGCTGCGGCGAGCCGGCCGGTCTGATCGAGCGCTGCCTGCGGGGCTGCCTGGCCATGGACTATCCGCGCCACCAGGTCTGGCTCCTCGATGACAGCGGACGCGACGAGCTGCGCCGGCTCTGCCGCCGCCTGGGCTGCCGCTACCTGAGCCGCAAGGACAACGCCCACGCCAAGGCCGGCAACCTCAACCATGCGCTGCCCTATCTGGAAGGAGATCTGGTGGCGGTCTTCGATGCCGATGTGGTGCCCCGGGCCGCGTTCCTGGCCCGCAGCGTGGGCCTGTTCACCGATCCGCGGCTGGGGTTCGTGCAGACCCCCCAGACCTACATGAACGCCGATCCGGTGATGCGCAACCTGCGGCTGGAGCGCTGGCTCATGCCCGATGAGGAGAGTTTCTACCGCTGGATCGAACCCACCCGGCAGGCGGTGGGGGCCGTGGTCTGCGCCGGCACCTCCTTCGTGATGCGCCGCTCGGCACTGGAACGGGTGGGCGGCTTCGAGACGGGAACCCCATCGGAAGACCTAGCGACCGGCATCCGGCTGGCCGCGGCGGGCTACCGCAACCTCTACCTCGACGCGAAGCTGAGCGCCGGGCTGGCGCCGTTCACGATCGGGGCGATGGCACGCCAGCGCAGCCGCTGGGCCAGCGGCACTCTGCAGATCCTGCGCACGGGATCCAATCCCTTCACCCTCGCCGGGCTCACCCCCCTGCAGCGGATCGCCTACCTGGAGGGCATCCTGCATTGGTTCAACGTGGTGCCGCAGCTGCTGCTGCTGCTGATGCCCCTGTCCCTGGGGCTGCTGGGGGTGGCCCCGATCCTGGTGCGGGGCCCGGGCCTGGTGACCATGGCACTGCCCTTCTACCTCGCTCAGCTGCTGCTGGTGAGCTGGTTCAGCCGCGGGGCCCGCAACGCCCTGCTGCCGGAGCTCTACCGCTGGATCTTTCTGCTGCCGCTGGTGGGTGCCGTGGTCGGCACCCTGGCCGGCCGGCCCCAGCGGTTCCGGGTCACCCCCAAGGCGATCATCTGCGGGGGACGGCGCCCCGGCCCCGAGTGGCGCCTGCTGGCACCGTTGCTAGGCCTGCTGGGGCTTCAGGTGCTCAACCTCACCCTGCTGATCGTCGGGCCGGGCGGTGCCCTGCCGTTGAGCTCCGCTGCGATCGGCCCCACGGCCTCCAGCCTCGCCCCGGCCAACCAGGCCCTCGGTCTTACCTGGTCGCTGCTGGGCACCACCAGCCTGCTGCTGGCCCTGCGCACCTGCTGGGACCGCCCCCAGGACGATCCGGTTCCCTGGCTCCGCATCGATGGCCTGACCCTCCAGCTGGGCACCCCCCGGGGATCACGGCCGGCACGGATCCTGGCCATCAGCGAGCTGGGTGTGGAATGCGCTCTCGATTCGTGTGAACCCGGCGACGGACTGCTGAGCGAGAGCGATGGCTGGAGCCTGGCCTGGCCCGGACGCCCGGGAGATGCCCTGCCCGTGCGGCCGGAGCTGCAACGCCTCGACCGCGGCCAGCTGCGGATCGGCTGCCGCTGGGGGCCCCTCAGCGATTCCCGGCGCGACGCCCTCCAGGGGCTGCTCTACCGGGGGGCCGGGGAGTGGCCCAGGCTTCAGGCCCCCTTCGAACCCCTGGCCCTGCTGGCGGTCCTGGCCCTGCTGATCCGGCCCGTGCCGCCCCAGGGCTGGTTCCGGCGCAGCGTGGTCTCAGCCGCCAGCCTGCAGGCTGGGGAGCAGGGCCGTGATGCGCTGGCGCAGCTCGCCGAAGCACGCTGAGAAGGCCCGCCGGGCCTCGGCGCTGTCCAGGTGGGCGGCGGGATCGGGCAGGCCCCAGTGCAACCGGCGGGGATCGCCGGGCACGGCGCCGCAGTGGCCGGCGGCGTGGTCGCAGACCGTGATCACCAGGTCGTAGGGATGGGGGCTCAGGGCCAGCGCCGTGGCCAGATCCTTGCTGCCGTAGTGGCCTGGATCCACCGGCAGCTGGCCGATCTGCTCGAGGGCCAGGGGATGGATCCGGCCGGTGGGACGGCTGCCGGCGCTGGCGGCCGTGACCACCCCATCGCCGAGGGCGTGGAAGAGGGCCTCCGCCATGATGCTACGGGCGGAATTCCCCGTGCAGACCACAAGGATCCGCGTCGGCGTGCTGGCCATGGTCGTGGTGCGCAGAAGGACGGAAGGGGTGGAGCGGGGCGACTGACTCACTCGGCCGGGCTGGCGCTCAGCAGCAGCTGGAGGTCGCCGGGGCGGCGGCGGGCAGAGGGGCCGGCGCGCCGGAGGCGGAGGCGAAGGGGAGGCTGCCGCCGCAGCCGGGGAAGAGGCCGAAGTGGCGGCTGAAGTCGCCGATGAACTGGAAGTGGGGCGCGTGCCGGCTCTCGGCCAGCATCCGGAAGGTGTTGCCGCAGACCGGAAACACCCGGCCCGTCTCGAGGCTGTGGTGGGCGTCGAAAGGGAAGACGTGGGGATGGGCGGCGATGCCGCCGCCGTAGATCACCGCCTGGCCGTGGTCTTCGCAGGCGTCTTCGAGTCCGTCGATGGCGAAGAGGCGATGGGTGGCCGAGAAGAAGCGCAGCGGCCCGGTGCGGCCGGCCAGCTCCGGATCGGTGATCGCCAGCGGCCGGTCGCTCACCAGCCGCGGATCGGGGAAACCGGCGCCGCGGGCCAGCCGCAGGAAGTCGTTCCAGTAGAGGGCACCGCTGAGGCATTCGCCGTAGAGCACCGGATCGGCGCGCAGGGCCTCGGGCACGCGGCGGTCGGCGTAGACATCGGCGAAATAGAACTCGCCGCCGGGTCTGAGCAGCCGCCGCACCCCGGCCAGCACGGCCAGCTTGTCGGTGCAGAGGTTGACGACGCAGTTGGAGACCACCAGATCGAAGCTGGCCGGCTCCAGGGGCAGCGCCTCCAGGTGCTCCAGGGTGCCCTCCAGGAAGGAGACGTTGGCGAAGCCGAAGACCTCGGCGTGGTGCTCCCGGTGCGCCTCGGCCACGGCCAGCTGCTCGCGGGTCATGTCGATGCCCACCACCGAACCGGTGGGTCCCACCAGCTGGGCCAGCAGGTAGACGTCGCGGCCACTGCCGCAGCCCAGGTCGAGCACCCGGGCCCCCTTCAGGAGTTCGGGCACCACCAGGCCGCAGCCGTAGTAGCGCGAGAGCACCTCCGGATGGATGCGGCCCAGCAGCGGCCGCAGGGCGGCGGGCACCGCCGAGGCGTCGCAGCAGGCGTCGGTGCGCAGGTCGGCGCTGCTGGCCAGGGTGCTGCCGTAATAGGTCTGAACGCCCTGCTGGAGCGGGTTGGGGACGGAGGTGCTGGTCATCGGTCAGGCGGGGGGAATGGGGCGGGTGGGACTCGGATTCTCATCGGGATGCTCGGTGCCGGGGCCCTCAGCCGCGGCGCCAGTCGTGGAAGCGCCGGAGCAGCTGCAGGACCCGCTGGGGGGCATGGCCCCGCTTCCACTCCCCCGCCACGTACTTGTTGGCCTCGGCCAGGGTGGGGTAGGCGTGGATGGTGCCGAGGATCTTGCCCAGCCCCAGCCCCCACTTCATCGCCAGCACGAATTCCGCCAGCAGCTCGCCGGCCTGCTCGCCCACGATCGTGACCCCCAGGATCGTGTCCTTGCCCGGCGGGGTGAGCACCTTGACGAAGCCGGCGGTGGCGCTCTCGACGATGGCGCGATCGAGCTCGGCGAGAGAGAAACGGGTGATCTCCACCGCCCGTCCCGCCGCGGCCGCCTCCTGTTCGCTGAGCCCCACGCTGGCCACCTCCGGATCGGTGAAGGTGGTGCGCGGGATCACCCGCTGATCCACCTGGAAGCGGCGCAGGTCGCCGAACAGGGCGTTGACGGCGGCGTACCAGGCCTGGTGGGCGGCGGTGTGGGTGAACTGCCAGGGGCCGGCCACATCGCCGGCGGCGTAGATGTTGGGGTAGAGCGTCTGCAGGTGGGCATCGGTCTCGATCGTGCGGCCACAGGGGATGCCCAGCTCCTCGAGGCCGAAACCCTCCAGCCGCGCCTGGCGGCCGATGGCGCAGAGCAGGCGGTCGAAGCCGATCCGCTCGCTCACCCCCCCGATCTCGACGACGGCCTCGGCGTTCTCGAACGCCTGCAGGCGGGCGTTGGTGAGCACCCGCACGCCATCGGCTTCAAGGGCGCCGCGGATCAGGGCGGCCACCTCCTCGTCCTCCCGGCGCAGCAGGCGGTCGCCGCGTTGCAGCAGGGTGACCTGCGCCCCGAGCTGGGCCAGGGCCTGGGCCAGCTCGCAGCCGATCGGGCCGCCCCCCAGCACCAGGAGGCGGGGGAAGGGGAGCTCGCAGTGGCGCAGGTTCTCCCAGAGGGTCTCGCTGGTGAGCACCTCCACCGCCTCAATGCCGGGCACCGAGGGCAGCACTGGCCGGGCGCCGGTGGCCAGCACGATGGCGCGGGCGGTGAGCCGCCGCTCGCCGCCGTCAGCGGCGGTGATCGCCACGGTCCAGGGGTCGAGCAGGCGGGCATGGCCGCTGAGCACCTCCACCCCCAGGCCCTCGTAGCGCTCGACGCTGTCGTGGGGGGCCACAGCCTCCACCTTGCGGAACACCCGCTCCAGCACCGCCGGCCAGGACACCTGGGGATCGGCGGCCGGCAGGCCGTAGCGCTCGGCGCGCCGCATGCGGGCGGCCAGGCGGGCGGAGGCGATCAGCGCCTTGCTGGGCACGCAACCGGTGTTGAGGCAGTCACCCCCCATGCGATCGGCTTCGATCAGGGTGACGCGGGCCTTCACGGTGGCGGCGATGTAGGCGGTGACCAGGCCGGCAGCCCCGGCACCGATCACGATCAGGTTGCGCTCGAAGCGCTCCGGCCGCCGCCAGGGGCGGTAGAGCCGCCAGCGCTGCCAGCGGCTGATCAGCAGCCGGGCGATCCAGGGGAAGGCGGCCAGCAGCACCAGCGACCCGATCAGCGGCGGGGAGAGGATGCCGTTGAGGCTGCGCAGGGCCGCCAGCTGGGTGCCGGCGTTCACGTACACGATCGTGCCCGGCAGCATGCCGATCTGGCTGGTCAGGTAATAGGAGAGGGCCCGCATCGGGGTGAGGCCCATCACCAGGTTGATCAGAAAGAAGGGGAACACCGGCACCAGCCGCAGGCTGAGCAGATAGAGCACGCCGTCGCGGCGCACGCCCGCCTCGATCGGCGCCAGCTGGGCGCCGAAGTTGCGTTGCACCAGATCCCGCAGCAGGGTGCGGGCCAGCAGGAAGGAGAGCAGGGCCCCGGCGCTGGAGGCGAAGGACACCAGCACCGTGCCCAGCACCAGCCCGAAAATGGCGCCGCCCGCCAGGGTCAGCACCGCCGCACCCGGCAGCGACAGCCCGGTCACCACCACGTAGGCGGCCGCGTAGAGCAGGGCCGCCGCCAGGGGGGCATCGGCCCGCCAGGCCTGCAGCGACTCCTGGGCGGAGCGCAGGGCCTCGAGGCTGAGGAAGCGCTGCAGATCGAAGGCAAAGAACAGGCCCACCAGCAGGGCGACGGCCAGCAGCAGCAGAAGACGCCGGATCATGACGCCAGCGCTCCGCCACAGCTCGAGCCGCTGCCGGCCGTGCAGCCGAAGCAGTGCTCGGCCACCCGGATCGGATCGTCGGCGGGGTCACGGCTGAGCAAATCACGCAGGTGGCGGCCGCCGGCCGGCAGACCCAGCTGCTGGTTGAAGTCGCAGTCGTAGAGGCGGCCCTGCCAGTCGACGCTGATCAGCTGGCGGCACATCACCTGGTCGAGATTGGCCGGCCGGTGGCTGGCGCGCAGCAGGGCCTGATAGGCGTCGAGCTGGCCGCCGGCGGCGAGCGCCGCGGAGAACCGCTGGATCGGCATGTTGGCCAGGGCATAGAGCCGGTTGAAGACGATCCCGTAGGCGTCGAACAGCACCCGCCGGTAGTCGGCCTCCAGGGCCTGCTGGGGTGGCGGCAGCACGGGCCCCTGGGGGTTGTAGACGAGATCCAGCTCCAGGCCGCTGCCGCTGCGGCCATAGCCCAGGGCATTGAGCCGGCGCAGGCCCTCCAGACTGCGGGCGAACACGCCGGTGCCCCGCTGCTTCTCGACGTTCTCCTTGAGGTAGCAGGGCAGCGAGGCCACCACCGTGACCCCTTCGGCGGCCAGGAAGGCGGCCAGATCCTCCTGGCCGGGCTCCAGCAGGATCGTCAGGTTGCAGCGATCGATCACCGTCACCCCAAGCCGCCGGGCGGCGCGCACCAGCTCGCGGAAGCCCGGGTGCAGCTCCGGCGCCCCACCGGTGAGATCCAGGCACTCCAGGCTGCGGGCCTCGAGCACCGGCGGGATCAGGGCCAGGGTGGCGGCATCCATGCTCTCGGTGCGGCTGGGGCTGGCATCCACGTGGCAGTGGGAGCAGGCCTGGTTACAGCGGTAGGTGAGGTTCACCTGCAGGGTGCGCAGGTCGAGCCGGCGCAGGCTGGGGAAGCCGGCGGCGCCGGCTTGCTGCGCAGCGGCCCGGGGCGCCTCGGCAGCGGGGGCCACGGCGGTGCGGGTGGGTGGAACGGAGAGGCTCACGGAGAGGCTGGAGCGGGGAACAAACGGGATGTCGGTCGGGGATCGGGCCGCTGGGCAGCCGATCGGATTGGGATGGAGAGCACCGCTCAGATCGTGCTGGAGAGCACGGTGGGGCCGTGGGGGCCGCTGCCGCGGGCCTCCAGCGATTCGAGGCTCACGGTGAGGCTGCTGGCCTGGCTGGTGGGCTCCGGAGGAATCGGCATCGACACCGTGCCGTTGGCATCGGGCACGAAGTGGACACAGCCCACCTCCTTGCCGTTGACCCGGGCCCAGAGCCGGTACGCATGGCGGGGCGGCGGAGCGGGCAACCCCTCCAGCCGGAGCATGTTGTAGGGCTGGGTGCCGCTCACCTGCACCTCACCGCTGGTGCGGTGGGCGGCATCCAGGCTCCGCAGCGGCAGGGTGCGGCTGACCCGCAGGGGCGCACCACCGGTGGGACCGGGGGTCTGGGTGGGCGTGGCTTCGAAGCGGGCCAGCTGGCTGCGGGTGCGCCAGAGCTCGCCACCGGTGGCCACCAGCGCCAGGCCCAGTGCCACGGGGAGCCACCAGCGACGGCCACCGGCCCGGCCGGAGTCGGGCTGGGAGGCGGGCGGCGACGGCTGCAGCAGCTGACGCCGCAGCCGCGGAGGGGGCTGGACGGCCGCGTTGAGGCCCAGAGGGAGCAGATGGAGCGTGGTCTGGAACTCCTCCAGCCGTTGGTGGAGCTCAGGGCACTCGTCCAGCCGGGCCGTGAGCCGATCCCGTTCCCCATCATCGAGGTCCCCGAGCACGAAACCGGCGAGCAGCTCATCGTCCAGGGGGCCGGGGAGGCTGCGGGCGTTGGGAGAGATGGGGTGACTCATGGGGCGGCTCCGAAATCGATCAGCAAGGTGCGCAGCCGGATCAGGCCCTGACGTGCGTGGGTTTTGACGGTGCCGAGGGGCAACGCCAGCCGGGTGGCGATCGCCGACTGGCTCAGCCCCTCGTAGTAGGCCAGCTCCAGCACCTCCCGCTGCCGGGGAGGGATCGTGTCAAGGGCGGCCCGCACCCGGGTGGACAGATCGTCGCTCTCGGCTCTCTCCTGGGGCCCGCTCAAGGGTCTCGGAAGCAGCTGGGTGGACCATTGCTGGATCTTCTGCCAGCGCGACTGCCGCTGACTCAGCCGGTTGAGCGCCATCGATCGGGTCAGCAACAGCAGATAGGCGAGCACCGGACCCCGGGTGGGCTCATAGCGACCCTGCCGCCAGTAGCGCACGTAGACGTCATGGGTGAGGTCTTCCGCCTCCTGGGGCGAACGGCAGAGCCGCAGCGCCAGGCGGTAGACCGCCGCGCTGGTGGCGTCATAGAGCCTGGCCAGGTCGTCGTGGACCGGCTGGGCCTGCTCCATCGGCGTGAGGCCTGCGCCCGGATCGTCGCGATCACCGCGGCACCTCGACAGCGGCTCCTCCCGGCGGGTCATCGGTGTCGGCATGACGGGCCCGACGCGGAGCAGAACGGGGGAAGGGTCACGGGTCGCGGATCGTTACGCCTTGGATACCGGCCAGGCGTCCGATCGGATGGGCTCCTCCGCAGCGGTGGGGCCTCAACCGCAGATCTCCATCGGCAGGCCGCAGCCATCAGGCTCGCCTCCCAGCACCAGGGCCTCATCGCGCCAGAGGCGGCCGGCGGCATGGAGACAGGCCAGGGCATCGAGGAGATCATCCGCTGCCCAGCCCCCCGGCGCCAGCTGGGCGGCGCAGGCCGCCAGCGCTCCCGGCCGGTCGGCCTCAATCAGGGCCCGACGCTCGGCGCGGCCGGCGGCGCTGCGCTTGCCGTGCCGCAGTGGCCGGCCGGCCCACAGCTGAAAGATCAGCTCGGGATGGGCCTCGCGAACCAGCCCCGCCGGTAGGCCTCCGCGCCGCAGCCCGTCGAGCTGCCGGATGCGCGGCAGGAGGTTCCAGGCCTGGATGGTCAGGGCCCGGCCATCGCGGCGACGGCCGATCGCGCAGGCTTCTTCGTGGCTGGTCGCCACCAGCATGGGCCGGATCGGCGCGGGAAAGACGCTGGTGCCGCGCGGATGGCCCAGCAGGCGGCGGGCCTGGCGGTCACAGGGGCGCGCGCCGCTCTCCGGCAGACCGATCGGCATGTCCACCGCCACCTGGACGATCGGGCCGGCGGGGGGCTCGGGCCCGGAGGGATCGAGGCCTAGGTCCCCCAGCTCCGGCAGGATCCAGGCCCGCAGCTCCCGGCCGCCCGGGCCGGCCTGGGGATCGGCGCCCGGCGGGCGCCCGCCCACGCACAGCCAACCGGAGCGGCAGCCATCGATACCCACCACCTGCATGCGTGATCGCCGCCAGGGCCGGCGCCATCCTGCCCGCCGCCCGGAGGCCGCCCAACCGGGACGTCCGGGCTCCAGGATGGGCGTCCCCGTCGTGGTCGCCATGGAAGCCCGCTGGAATGACGTTGTCCTCGCCAGCAGTGACGACATCGTCAAGCTGGAAGGCAATGCTTACTTCCCCGCCGAAGCGCTGAACCTCGAGCACCTCCGTCCCTCCTCGCACCGCAGCGTCTGCGGCTGGAAGGGCGAAGCGCACTACTACGACCTGGTGGTCGGCGACCAGGTGAACGCCAACGCCGCCTGGTTCTATCCCGAGCCAAAGAGCGCCGCCGAGGAGATCCGCGGCCGGGTGGCCTTCTGGAAAGGCGTCTCGGTGCGTTGAGGGCTCAGCTGGGCTGGGGCAGTCCATTGACCAGCGGCTGCTCGGGCCCCCTCCGGGCCACGGTCTCCAGTTCCAGGTCCGGCGCCAGCCTCCAGCACAGCCGCCACGAGACGATCAGCGTCGTGCCGCACCACCGCGCGGCGCCGACGGTCCCCGTGCACCAGGCAAGGTTCCATCAGGGCCGGCCAGGGTCCCAACCTGTCCGGGCCGAGGCTCCAATGGCCCGCCGCACGGGGATCTCCATCCCCACGGGGGGATCGGCGAAGCGCACCGTGGCCTCCCGACCGGTACGGACATCGGTGAGGGCGGCCTCGCTCTCCCCATCCAGCTCGTGCACCAGCAGGCGGGTGGGGAAGCGCTCCCGCTCCTTCCCATCGGGGCCCAGCCGGATGAAGCTGCCGACCCAAAGGCCGGCACTGGCTTCGAGCAGGCGGTCGCGGCGATCAACAGGGGGCATGGGGAAACGGGCGGGAGCCGGGCGCTCGAACCGGCCGTCAAACTGGCCTGGAGGCGGGCGCCGGTGGAGGGCCGATCCGCCGCCGGCACGTCCCATCCCCTTAGGGTTGATTCTCCGCGAAGGGTGATCCCCTGGGCCCATCCGCTCTCCACCAGCGCCCGTCCCCCGACCCCTCCCCCCAACCCGCAACACGCCCCGACTCCGAGTCCTCCACCCCTGGGGATGCGGCTGAGAAGCGGGAGATCAGCCGCTCCGATTTCATCCTGGGGCCCTACCTCCGCCGGGACGATGGCAAGGCGTCCTGGCAGATCCTCAACACCGTGGTGCCCTACCTGCTGCTGTGGGCGCTGCTGGTGGTGGCCGCCCGCCACTCCCTCTGGCTCACCCCGCCGCTGCTGCTGGCGGCGGTGCTGTTCTCCGGCCGCTGCTTCTCACTGATGCACGACTGCGGCCATCACTCGCTGTTCACCTCCCGCCGGGTGAACCGGCTGGTGGGCTTCGCCCTGGGCGTCATCAATGGCATTCCCCAGTACCCCTGGTCCCAGGGTCATGCCTTCCATCACCGTCACAACGGCAACTGGGACCTCTACCGGGGGCCCTCCGCCCTGATCACCCTCGAGGCCTACCGGGCCCTCACACCCAGGCATCAGGCCATCTACCGGCTGTTGCGCCATCCCCTGATGCTGCTGCCGGGGGGCTTCTTCTATCTGGTGATCAAGCCCCGCCTGGCCCTGCTGCTCGGCAGCACCGGGTTCCTCGGCCATGCAATCGGCCGCTACCGCCAGAACCCGAGGACTCCGCTGCGCGAGGTGGTGGGCACCTACCAATCCCGGCACTGGTACTCCGGCGCCGAATTCGTGGATCTGCTGCTCAACAACCTCTGCGTGGTGGCCAGCTGGCTCGTGCTCGGCCAGCTGATCGGTGTCGGCCTGTTCTGGAGCCTCTACGCCATCGTGATGGCCTGCTCGGCGGCCCTGTTCATCTGCATCTTCTTCGTGCAGCACAACTTCGAGGGCTCCTACGCCCATCGCACCGACGACTGGAGCGAACTCAGCGGGGCGATCGAGGGCACCAGCCTGCTGGAGCTGCCGCCGCTGCTGAACTGGTTCACCGCCGACATCGGCTGCCACAACATCCACCACCTCTGCGAACGGATCCCCAACTACCAGCTACGGGCCTGTCAGCAGCGCAACATCACCCGGCTGGACGGGGCCCGGCGGCTGCGGCTGCAGGACATCTCCTCCTGTTTCCAGTACGTGCTCTGGGACCACGAAGCCCAGTCCCTGGAGCCGTTGTCGGCCGCTGGCCATTAAGAGCCGTTGCAGGGCCAGGTTCGGGCCCGGGGGAGCCATAGCGTCAGTGCAGCGTTCCCTGGCACCACCGCGACAGGACCATGGACATGGGCGAGCTGTTCCTGGAAAGCCTCTCCACCGGAGTGATCACCACCGCTGAGATCGGGTGGGTCACCGCCCACCAGGGCCACTTCAACCGCCAGGAGGAAGCGGCCGCCCTCAAGCTTGGCCGCCTGCTCGATCAGGGCCGCATTCAGATCGGCTGCCGGATGCCGCTCAGATAAGTTCGGGATGGGCTGGATCCCCCTTGAAGGGGCCCTGCACCCGTGAACTGATCCAGCCGCCGTAGAAGCCACCGGGCTGGGGCGTGACCTGTTCGCCGTCGAGCCAGCAGCCCTCCATCCGCCCCGGATACACCGCGAACCAGCCGGCCAGGGCCCCATAGGCGGCCGTCGGCGCCGGATAGCTCCAGACGGCGCGCTCCAGGCGGCGCTCTCCCACCACCACGTCGAAATACCGGGCCCAGCCCTTCCATTCGCAGAAGCTCCGCCCCGCCGCCGGCTCCAGCAGGTCCAGCCGCACCGCCTCGGGCGGCAGATAAGGGGTGGGGGGATGGAAGGTCTCCAGCACCCTCAGCGAGCGGCGTCCCTCGGCCAGCAGCTCGCCGAGGGCGCGGATCTGCAGATGGGCGTCGTCGCTCTCCAGCGCCGGCGGCCGTGGGTAGTCGCACACCCGCTCCAGGCCGAACCCCCCCATCGCGCCCCATCGCCATCGACAATGGCCAGCATGGCGCCCCCCGCTTCCCAACGGATCCCCGACCGCCCCCCGGGCCCCCTGGCCCGCCTTGGCGCCACGGCCCTGATCCCGCTTGGGATCCTCAGCGTCGCCTGGGGGCAGGAGCTGGTCGACCAGCTCCTGTTCGGCGGCCGCTGGAACCTGCCGATGGTGCCGGGGGGCTCCTTCCTGGGCGTGATCACGGCTCCCTTCAGCCATGGCGATCTGGGTCACCTGATCGGCAACAGCCTCTGGTTCCTGCCGCTCTCCTGGCTGGTGCTCCTCAAGGGGCGGCGCGACTACCTGGCGGTCTGGCTGTGCAGCTACGCCGTCACCATCCCGCTCTGGCTGTTCTGGCCCACCGCCAGCCATGGGCTCTCCGGCGTGGTCTTCGCCCTGCTGGGCTACCTGCTGGTGATCGGCCTGCTGGAGCGGAGGCCCCTGTCCATGGCCCTCTCGGTGTTTGCTCTGGTGAGCTACGGCGGGGTGCTGCCCGCCCTGCTGCCGTTCGCCTCCCCGCCGGGGGTGAGCTGGATCGGCCATGCCAGCGGCTTCGTCGCCGGGGTCATCGCCGCCTTCGCCGTGTTCCGGGAACCGGGAGACTGGGCCCCGTGATGATCCGCTGATGTCCTGTCCCCGCTGCGGAAGCTGGAGCGTGCGCCGCGACCGGAGCCTGGCGGGGCGGATGGTCTGCGGACGCTGCAGCATGCCCCTGGCCGGCGCCGCGGCCCGGGGCGGGCGGAGTGCGTCGCTCAGGCCGGGGGGGGGACGCGGCCTGCCGATCCGCCTTGGCGGGGTCTGGCGCTGGGCCCTGCCCCTGGGGCTGCTGGTGGCGCTGAGCGCCTGGCTGGCGGGCCAGAGCCCATCGCGGCAGCCGAACCTGCCGTTGCCCCAGGGCGGGGTGATCCGCTGAGCGGGGGGAGCCTCAGCCGTGCACGAAATTGCGCAGACGGCGGGCCTCGATGCCGGCACGCCGCTGCAGGTCGTCATCGCTGAGTCCCGACTCCTCCCGTTGCTGGGCGGCGAGCACGTCGGCCTCCTCGAGGCGGAAGCCCTCCCGCTGGGCCAGGGCCAGGAACGAGGCCAGATCCAAAGGCTGGGCGAGCTGCTCCCGCAGGGCCTGGGAGCCCCGGGCGTAGCTCAGGAAGGCATCGAGCTGCTGGAGGCTCACGGCGGCGGAAGGCGAGGTCGACCTCCTTGTTAGCGGAACCGCGCCGCGGTCGCTCAACGCGGCGGGGGCTCCTGCTCCTCGCTCTCCTGCTGGAAGGTGAAACGGCCGATCAGCAGGCCCATCACCACCGCCATGTAGATCGGGCCGATCACGCTGAAGACCACGGTGCTCATCTGGGAGAGCGGCGTCATCGGCAGCACGTCCCCGAAGCCCACCGTGCTCAGGCTGACGAAGGCGAAGTAGTTGAGCCGGGCAAAATCCAGCTGCCAGACCTGGGGGCTGGCCTGTCCCATCGCCTGGCTGCTGTTCAGCAGTCCATCGGGGTCGTGCTGGCTGATGAAACTGCCCGGCTGAATCGTCTCGAGGGCGGTGAACAGCAGACCTGCCGTGAGGCCCAGCAGCAGATACCCGGCCACCGCCCCCATCAGCACCCGGCCGTTGACCTCGCGCTCCTCCGCCAGGAACCCCACCAGACGCAGCACGCTCCAGCCCACGAACACCGTGGTGAGCACCAGCAGGGGCCAGCCGCTCTGGCGGTTGGCCAGGGGCGTGAAATACCAGAACCACTGGGCGACCAGGGTGGCCAGCCCCAGCAGCCGGTAGGGCAGGTCCCACGGATGGACCCGTCCCCCATGGCGGGTGGCCCCCTCCAGCTCGACCACCAGCAGCAGGATCGCCAGGTTGTAGCCCACGGCGCCGACGCCGTGGAGCCTCTGGGGCAAGGCCAGGCTCGCCATCACCAGGACCATCACCAGCAGGAGATGGCCGTAGAAGCGGTGGCGACGCCGCTGCCGGGCCTCGGAGGAAAGGGTGGGGAGACGGGGCAAGGGCAGCAGCGGACGCGCCCGCATTGTGACCACCCGGCGCCTCTCCAGGGAGGGTTCAGGTGAAGAGAGTCCCCTGGGCCGGGCGCTCCGGCGGCGGCAACGCCTCCCAGCCGGCCGGATCCCAGCCCTGCAGCAGCGGTTCGAGCGACCGCAGGGACGCTCCGTCGGCCGGGGCCAGCCAGGCTTCCTCCAGTCCATCGGGAAGGATCACCGGCATCCGCGGATGCAGGGGCCGGATCAGGGCATTGGGGGCCGTGGTGAGCACGCAGCAGGTCTCCACCTCGCTGCCATCGGCACCGATCCAGCGGTCCCACAACCCGGCCAGCCAGAACGGCCGCCCGTCCCGGCGGCGAACCGTCCAGCCCGTTTCGGCGAAGGCATCGGCGGGCAGGAGGCAGCGGCGGTGGCGCCAGGCGCCTCGGAAGGAGGCCTTCTCCATCACCGTCTCGCTGCGGGCGTTGAAGGGCCGGGGCGCCGCCAGGGGATCCTTCACCCATTCCGGCAGCAGGCCCCAGAGCAGCAGGGCGCTGGCCACGACCCCATGCTCCTGGCGCAGCGCCAGCACCGGCTCGCCGGGGCGGATCTGGGGGCGCGGCACGTGCAGGCGGGCCAGGTGCCCCGGCAGGCGGCCGCCCAGCCGGGGCAGCAGGGCGTCGATGCTGGTGGTGAGCGAGTAGCGGCCGCACATGGGCTGATCCGGGCGGTGACGTTCGGTTCTCACTCCCGCCTGCCGGTCCGGAGCGTCGATCACACGGCCTAGTTTGTCTCCAACGCCGCCCCAGCCCCCATGGCCCTCCGCCAGGACGACAACCGCCCGAACCGGCGGTTCGGAATCATCAACCTGGTGCTGATCGGTTTCGGCGTGTTGCTGCTGTTCAGCAACTTCCTGCCGAACCCCGCCGCCCAGCAGGTGCCCCGGGTGCCCTACTCGCTGTTCATCGATCAGGTGAACGACGGCAACGTCAAACGCGCCTTCATCACCCAGGACCAGATCCGCTACGAGCTCAGCGATGCGCCGGAAGGCACCCCCAAGGTGTTGGCGACCACGCCGATCTTCGACATGGACCTGCCCCAGCGGCTTGAACAGAAGGGGGTGGAGTTCGCCGCCGCGCCGCCGAAGCGGCCCAGTTTCTTCACCACGCTGCTGAGCTGGGTGGTGCCTCCGCTGATCTTCATCCTGGTGCTGCAGTTCTTCGCCCGCCGTCAGATGGGCGGCGGCGCCCAGGGGGCCCTCAGCTTCACCAAATCCAAGGCGAAGGTCTACGTGCCCGATGAGGAGTCGCGCGTCACCTTCGCCGATGTGGCCGGCGTGGATGAGGCCAAAACGGAACTCAACGAGATCGTCGACTTCCTCAAGACCCCCGAGCGGTATGCCGCCATCGGCGCCCGCATCCCCAAAGGCGTGCTGCTGGTGGGCCCTCCCGGCACCGGCAAGACCCTGCTCTCCAAGGCCGTGGCCGGGGAAGCCAGTGTGCCCTTCTTCATCATCTCCGGTTCGGAGTTCGTCGAGCTGTTCGTGGGCGCCGGAGCGGCCCGGGTGCGCGACCTGTTCGAGGAGGCCAAGAAGAAGGCGCCCTGCATCATCTTCATCGACGAACTCGACGCCATCGGCAAGAGCCGCTCCGGCTCGATGGGTGTCGTGGGCGGCAACGACGAGCGGGAGCAGACCCTCAACCAGCTGCTCACCGAGATGGACGGGTTCACCGGTCAGGACAAACCGGTGATCGTGCTGGCGGCCACCAACCAGCCCGAAACCCTCGATGCCGCCCTGCTGCGGCCCGGCCGCTTCGACCGCCAGGTGCTGGTGGATCGCCCGGATCTGTCCGGCCGCAAGATGATCCTCGACATCTATGCCAAGAAGGTGAAGCTGGCCGAGGCCGTGGACCTCGACAAGATCGCCCAGGCGACCAGCGGTTTTGCCGGCGCCGACCTGGCCAACCTGGTCAATGAGGCCGCCCTGCTGGCCGCCCGGGCCTACCGCACCACGGTGGAGCAGGGGGATCTCAACGAAGCGATCGAGCGGGTCGTGGCCGGCCTCGAGAAGAAGAGCCGGGTGCTGCAACCCGATGAGAAGCGCGTGGTGGCGTACCACGAGGTGGGGCACGCCATCGTGGGTCACCTGATGCCGGGGGGCAGCAAGGTGGCCAAGATCTCGATCGTGCCCCGCGGCATGGCGGCCCTGGGCTACACCTTGCAGCTGCCCACCGAGGAGCGGTTCCTCAATTCCAAGGAGGATCTCGAAGGCCAGATCGCCACCCTGCTGGGGGGCCGCTCCGCCGAGGAGATCGTCTTCGGGGAGGTCACCACCGGCGCGGCCAACGACCTGCAGCGCGCCACTGACATCGCCGAGCAGATGGTGGGCACCTACGGCATGAGCGACACCCTCGGTCCGCTCGCCTACGACAAGCAGGGCGGCAGCCGCTTCCTGGGGGGTCCGAACAACCCACGCCGCTCCGTCAGCGACGCCACGGCCCAGGCGATCGATCGCGAGGTGAGGGGGCTGGTCGACCGGGCCCACGAGCGGGCCCTCCTCATCCTCCGAAGCAACCGTCCCCTGCTGGAGGCCATCGCCGGCAAGATCCTCGACAAGGAGGTGATCGAGGGCGATGAACTCAAGGATCTGCTCGCCTCCAGCTCCATGCCGCAGGAGGCCGTGCTCAGCCCGGCCTGAGCCGGACTTGACGGCGGGGGGGGCGCTCCCCGATAAGGGATCTTTGAACTGGGGTCATGGGCCCGTCGCTCAGCCATCCCATCGCCGGCCTGGCCGCCCTGCACGGTCGGGACCTGCTCTCCTCCGCCGACCTCAGTGCCGGCGAAACCCTGGCCCTGCTGGATCTGGCCCGGGAGCTCCGCGCCGGCAGCCGTCGGATCGATCTGGCGGGCAAGGTCCTCGGCCTGATCTTCACCAAGGCCTCCACCCGCACCCGGGTGAGTTTCTCGGTGGCGATGAGCCGGCTGGGGGGCGCCACCCTCGATCTCAACCCCTCGGTGACCCAGGTGGGCCGGGGCGAGCCGATCGCCGACACGGCCCGGGTGCTGAGCCGCTACGTGGATGCCCTGGCGATCCGCACCTTTGAGCAGACTGAACTGGCCGAGTACGCCCACTGGGCCTCCATCCCGGTGATCAACGCCCTCACCGACCGGGAGCATCCCTGCCAGGCCCTCGCCGATCTGCTCACCCTCCGGGACGCCTTCGGAGCCCTCGAGGGTCTCTGCCTCGCCTATGTGGGGGATGGCAACAACGTGGCCCATTCCCTGCTGCTCTGCGGTGCGCTGCTGGGGGTGCAGGTGCGGATCGGCTGCCCGGAGGGCTTCGAGCCCGATCCGGCCGTGCTTGAGCAGGCCCGCCGACTGGCCGATGATCGCGGCTCGGTGGTGGTGCTGCACGATCCGGTGGCGGCCGTGCGCGGCGCCCATGCCCTCTACACGGATGTGTGGGCTTCGATGGGCCAGGAGGAGGAGCAGGCCGAGCGGGCCGCCGCCTTCGCCGCCTTCCAGCTCAATGAAGACCTGCTGGCCGAGGCCGATCCGATGGCAATCGTGCTCCACTGCCTGCCGGCCCACCGGGGGGAGGAGATCACGGCCGGAGTGATCGAGGGGAGCGCCAGCCGCGTCTTCGATCAGGCCGAGAACCGCCTGCACGTCCAGCAGGCCCTGCTGGCGGCCCTGCTGGGCGGCCTCTGAGTCCTGACCCCCGCCCCCCTCCGGGTGGCCGAACCGCCACGAACCCCGCCCCACCCCTGGACAAGTCGGCCCGGAGCACGGAACACTGGGAAATGGTGCATGCGTACTGCCGGTGATGAGATCCTCCCCGCACCCCCTGTCGGCGTCGGCCGCGGAGACGTCTGCTCGGTCGGCGTCGCCGGGAGAGTCGCCCTCCGGTCCCTCCGACCGGGACCTCACAGGCGCCCAGCAGGAGCTCTATGACTGGCTGACGACCTACATCGAGCGGCACCGCCACAGTCCTTCGATCCGCCAGATGATGGAGGCCATGGGCCTGCGCTCGCCCGCGCCGATCCAGAGCCGGCTGCGCCACCTCCAGCAGAAGGGCTGGATCACCTGGCAGGAGGGACAGGCGCGCACCCTGCAACTGCTCGGCGCCCGGCCCGCCGGCATTCCGGTGCTCGGTGCCGTGGCCGCCGGCGGCCTGGTGGAGCCCTTCCACGATCTGGAGGAACGGCTCGACCTGCAGCCCGTGCTCGAGACCCGCGGACTGTTCGCCCTGACCGTCAACGGCGACAGCATGGTGGACGCCCACATCGACCACGGCGACGTGGTGCTGATGGAGCCGGTGAACGATCCGCAGCGCCTGCGGCCGGGCACCATCGTGGCCGCCCTGGTGCCCGGCAGCGGCACCACCTTGAAGCACTTCCACCGTGAGGGTGCCCGGGTGCGGCTGGAGGCCGCCAACGCCGCCTACGAGCCGATCCTGCTGGACGCCGATCAGGTCACCGTGCAGGGGCGGCTGGTGGCCGTGTGGAGGCAGGTCTGAGCCCCCTGCGTTGTAAGCTCGTCCAGCGCCAAATCGAGGGCCCACCGGCCCCCCGGACGACCAGCGTTCGGTTCGCCAGGCGTTCCATGGGGCCATAGCTCAGCTGGTAGAGCACCTGCATGGCATGCAGGGGGTCAGCGGTTCGAGTCCGCTTGGCTCCATTGATTTTTCGAGATCTGCAACCATCAGATGGGCGCAGAAACGGGCGCCTTCCCGCTCCCACCGGCTGATCCGCTGCTCAGGGAAGAAGCCCCTGCGGTGGCCGTGGGAACCAGGGTGGATCTCGTGTGGCCAGCGGTCCCAGGCACCTCCCTGAACTGGGCCGCGGCGAGATGCACCCCTGGTGATCACAACGCAGTGGCCACCACTGTCCTGTTAGGGGGTGAGTGATCTCCTGCGGACTGGATCAGGCTTTGGAATCGTCATCAGAACTCATGGTGACGCCCCATGGGGGCCCGGCTGACGGCGCCAGATCAGCAGTGTCGCCAGGGTGGCCACTGCACCGCAGACCACGGCAAACAGAAAGGGTGCTGACGGCCCCGCTGCGGTGAGTTCACCGCCCAGAAAGGAGACAATGGCAGCGGCCAGGGTGAACAGTGCCGTTGAGAAACCCATCACCCAGCCCTGTTCGTCGCGGGCAGCGGCCTGAGAGTAACCGGACAGGATGGTTGGGTAGGCGATGCCGTGCAGGGCCCCGGCGGGAAGCAGCAGAGCCAGGGCCAGAGGGCCCCAGGGCACCGCCATGAAGGCGATGATCACTCCGCAGAGGAGCAGCGTGACCACCACCAGGATGGTGCGCCGCGACAGCCGGACATTGAGGGGCTCGACCAGGAGGCCACTGGCCCCGGCCAGCCCGATGCCAAGGAAAAACATGGCGATGCTGGCCGCCTGCGCGCCGTAGCCGAACCGGGCCGTGAGATCGGCGGCAGCGAACACGTAGAACGCCATGAAGCACAACATGTAGGGGAAGTACGCCGCGGTGATCCGGAGCACGCTCGGCCTGTCCAGCGCATGCCTGAGCATGTCGGAGATCTCGAGGGGGTTGAGCCGCAGCGGGGCCCGCGCCGTCACCACGTCGTGGAACCCGAGCAGCACCAGCACCAGGGCCAGCAGGCACAGCACGCCGCCCACCACGAAGGGCAGCAGGGGGGAGGCCAGCGGACCCAGGAGTGCTGGATCGGAGAACACGCCACCGATGATCGGTCCGATCACCAGCCCGAAGCTCACACCCACGGTCGCCAGACCGAGGTTGCGTGTGCCCTCCTTCTCACTGCAGGCCAGATCGATCATCGCCGCGGCGGCGATCGGCTGGGTTCCCGCTGTGAACCCGGTGATGGCGCGCGAGGCCACGAGCAGACCGTAGCTGTGCAGCGCGATCCCCACAACGGCCAGCACGTAACCGGCACAGGCGCCCATCAGGCAGATGAGGATCCCCAGCCTGCGGCCGATGCTGTCGGACAGCCGAGCGATATAAATCGAGCCGAAGAACCAGGTGAGGAAGAACGTGCCGATGGCGATCCCGTAGCTCACTGCGGCCTGCGACGGCGTGGTCCCGGCCGGAAGGAAGCGCGATCCGCTCTTCAGCAGCAGGGCGTCGAAGATCGGGAAGGCCAGCCCCTGCCCCATCACATCGACCAGGCACACGACCATCAGGGCCAGCACCGCCATGCTGATCCCTGGCGCCGGGGGCCGTGACATTGCTGTGCTCAGCGAGGGGGCACGAGGCCGTGACAGGCCCTGGGTGCTGTTCGCAGTATCCGGCGAATGGAGCGGTACTCCAGTGGAGGGCGCGGAGAACGGTCGTGAATCGAAAGGCTTAGGGGCCTTCTCGAAGAGCCGCTCTCGTGGTCACGGGCCAGGGGAGTGCGAGGCCCGCCCGGCCAGCTCCTCGCCCAGCTGGTCCATCGCCCGTTCCCGCAGCAGCACCCGGTCAACCTTGCCGGTGCCGATGCGGGGGAGATCCGCAGCGCTCAGGAACTGCACCGGCAGTTTGTAGGCCGCCAGGCGTTGGGCCAGGTAGGCCCGCAGAATCTCCTCATCCAGGACGGGGACGCCGGGCTGCGCCTGGATCCAGGCCACCGGCACCTCACCATCGCGGGGATGGGGCACCCCCACCACCACGACGGCGTGCACGGCGGGGCAGGCATCGAGCAGTTCCTCGATCTCCGCCGGGGCGATTTGGAGCCGCGGCGGACGATCAGCAGTTTGCGCCGCCCGCAGAACCAGAGGGTGCCGTCGGCATCACGCTGGGCCAGATCGCCCGTCATCAACCAGCCCGCTCGGAACAGCGCACGGGTCGCCTCGGGATCGTGCCAGTAGCCGATGGTCGCCGCGGCTGTGCGCACGGCGATTTCCCCCCTCTCGCCAGCCATGACCTCCGTGGTTCCCGATTCCGGAAGCAGGCGGAGCTCGGTGCCGGGGGTGGCACGACCGATCGAGCCTGCTTCCGCTCGCCATGGACCGGCTGCATGGCGTAGGAGCCACCGACCTCCGTCATGCCGCAGCCCTCCAGCACCGACCAGCCGAAGAGCGTGTGAAAGCGCTCCTGCAGCTCCAGGGGCACGGTGTCGCCTGAGCCGATCACCCGGCGCAGGGAGGGAAGGGCCAGGCGGTGGGTCTCGAGGTGATCGACGAAATCGAGCGGGTCACTGGCCAACAGGCCGAACTCGCCGACGCCGTGTTCCAGGATCAGCGCTGCGGCTGTGGCGGCCGGCGGCCGCGTCGCCAGCACCACACGGGCGCCGGAGCGCAGGCTGGGCAGCAGCTGGGTCTGGAGGCCGCCCGCATGGCTGAGGGGCTTGGCCACGAGCACCACCTCCCCGGCCGGCAGCACCACACACCGCGGCTCGAAGCGCGCCAGCGTCACCCTCACCTCCGCCTCCGCCAGCCGTCCGCTGATCGGCATGGAGATCGCCCCGATGCCATAGCAGGCCAGGGAGAGCATCACGGTCTCGGGGCCGTTGGGCAGTCGCCAGGCGACCCGGGGCCAGCAGCGCCGCCCGACCTGGATCAGGGGTCACGCCATCGTCGAGGAGGCGCTGCAGACCGGTCGTGGGCATGGGGAGGCGGAGGCGGAGGCGGAGGCGGAGGGGAAGGGGGGTTTGTTCCGGCCCTGGTCGTGCCCCCCAGGGAGCTCCTGCCCGTCTCGGATCGCGCACCGTTCAGGCACGTCCGCTTCGACGTCTGGTTCCAGGACGCCAGCGGCGCGTACGGGTGGGGCCTTCCACCGATGCATCGCTTCGCAGGGCGAGAAGGTCGCGGGACGGACCGATGCCGATGTCGGCTCCAGCAGCGAATCCGCCTCCACGGCCGCCACCCCGCGGGGCAACGACCGGAGCGTGCTCGAGAGCGGCAACTCCCCTGTTCCCCCGTGGGCGGATCGAAGGAGCAGGACACCTCAGCCTGTGCCGGGCAACTGGATGGACAGCCCGTGACCGGCCGGATGTCCGTCCTGGCGCCCGGGGACTGACGTTCATGTGGTGGGGAAGGGGCGGGAATCGGTTTCCGGCTGGGACCGGAGGCCGGCGCCAGGCGCTGGTCAGCGGGGTTGCTCAGGGGCCACTGTGTGGCTGGCGTCCGCTGCACCGATCCATGGCCACCGCCCCCTATCTGATCGCCTTGGCCCTGCTGGAGCAGGCGGGGCTGCGGACGATGCCCCTGCAGGGCAAGTCCTTGCCGGAACCCCTGCCCGGCGACGGGGACCCTGGGGAGGTGGGTCGCCAGCAGGCCCTCGAACTGCTGGTGCGGGTGTGGCAGCGCAGCGAATCAGGTCCGTTGCGCCGGGCGGCCGGCGATCACAGCCTGCTGCTGGCGGAGGTGCCGATCGAGGCCCTGCAGCAGCAGCTCCCGGCCCTGAAGGCCGGGTGGATCGCCAGTGGCGACAACAGCCGCTGGTTGCAACAGCTGCGGGAGCTGGCCGGAGGCATCTGGCTCCTGGGACTCGAACCGCGCGAGCCCCTCCGCTTTCGGCGGATTCAGTAGATCGCGATCCCCCGCCGACACGACTGGTCGAGGGCCACGGGGTCCTGCGGCGTGCCAGGGCCAGGCATCCGGGCGAACCCCACCTGGCCCTGAGCAGACGGCGAAACCCAGCCCTGCCGCCCTGCAGAGGCACCCGCGGGAGCATTTGCAGGTGAGGCTCCACATCGCCGCCAAACGGCGGAGACGGTTCAGCCGATGGTGCCTGGGATCCGCCCTGAGCCACGCGAACGCCCCTCAAGCAGGGGAGGGGAGCGGGCCTTCGAGGAGCCGGAGCTGACCGGCTGAATTCAAGGGAAATCCTGGCCCTCTCCCGGCTCCCCAGCAGGCGGATAACCCCACGGATCCTGCCCCGATCATGAGCACCCGCTCCTACACCACCCTGTGGCGGCGCACACGAACCCTGTCGTCAATCCGAATGTCTTTATTGTGCATATCCATCCCTTTGACCGCAGCCACTTCCCCCTGGATGCCCTGGGCAGCCATCTGCTCAACCAGTTGCTTCATCAACTCGTCTTCCACCTTATTCTGATCGAAACCACTGGGAGTGAGATCTGCCAGAAAGCGGCCAATCCGAGTTGCCACCAGAGCCGAAGGATTGGTAACTTTGATGACAATCATGACAGATGGCAGACATTCAGCCTGGAGATTGTATCGCACATCGGCTGGCTCATTGAAGTGCACAAACGCACCGCAATCCCGTATTGATGGAGTTGCGAACCAGGCGGATCATTCCACCAGAACTCGCCATCCTCACGGCGCTATTGTCACTCCGATGGGAGCATCCATGCCACGGCCCGGCTCGATCCGGGTTCGATAGGCCTCGGAGCGCCCACTCCGCCCCCCTTCCCGGCAGGGCCGAGATCAAACCGGCCCATCGAGCACGAACCGATAGCGCACATCGCCGGCCCGCAGCCGGGCGATCGCGGTGTTCAGCTCGGCCATCGGCAGATGTTCCACCTGGGGCCGGATGCCATGGCGCACGCAGAACTCCACCATGGCGAGGAGGCTGGCCGGGGAGGAAGTGGGGCTGCCCGTGAACTGGAGCCGGCCGGCGATGAAGGGGAAGGCGGCCAGGGGGATGGGATCGGTCACCACCCCCAGCTGATGCAAACAACCCTTCGGAGCCAGCGCCCCCACCACAGCGTTCCAGTCGAGTGTGTGGTTGCTGGTGTTGATGATCAGGTCGAAGCGCCCGCGGTGGTCGTCCAGATCAGCCAGTTCGACCACCTGATGGGCTCCGAACCCCCGGGCCTCCTCCGCCTTGGCGGGGCTGGTCGTGAGGGCCGTCACCTCGCAGCCCCAGGCCCGGGCGAACTGCAGGGCCAGGTGGCCCAGGCCGCCGATTCCGATCACCGCCACCCGGGCCGTCGGGCTGATCGCCCCATCGAACAGGGGGGCGAACACCGTGATGCCGCCGCAGAACAGGGGGCCGGCATCGGCGGCGGAGAGGCCCTCCGGCAGCGGGATCAACCAGTCCTGATGGGCTTTGACATGGCTGGCGAAGCCGCCGCTCCGACCCACGATCGTGGACTCCAGCGACGCGCACAGGTTGGCGTCGCCGCCCAGACACCAGGCGCAGTGCCGACAGCTGCCGGCAATCCAGCCCAGCCCCCGCACCTGCCCCAGCAACACCGGGTCCACACCCTCGCCCACCGCGCTCACCCGTCCCACGGCTTCATGGCCGGGCACCAGCGGGAAGGAGGACACTCCCCAGGCATTGTCGATCATCGACACATCGCTGTGGCAGAGGCCACAGTGCAGCACCTCCAGTACCACCTCATCGGCGGCGGGCTCAACCAGCGTGCCGACAGCACGCTGGAGAGGGGAGCCGGCGTGCTCCGCCTGCCACACGGTGATCTGCATGGGAGCCTGCTTCGGGTTTCGGTTCTAGCCAGGCTCACTCGGCCGTCGCCGGCCGACCCAGCCCCTCGCCCTCGCCGCTGAAGAAGCCGGCCAGGCTGAGGCCCGCCTCGTGGGCGGCCACGGTGACCCGCAGCTTCTGATCCTCGTCGAGGCCATCCCAGAAGGCATGGAAGAGATCCAGGGAGGCCTTGCCGGCACCCACCGCCCCCAGCAGGGTGAGCGGCACGGTCAGCCAGGGGAACACCAGGAGCACCACCGACAGCACCGCCCCCACCGCCACCCCGGTCTTGGCCGTCTCCAGGCTGGTGCTGAGCACCAGCTTCAGCTGGGTGGCCCGGTCGATCTCACCCCGCTTGCGCAGGGCTTCGGTGCGCAGGGCCGTGAGCAGGGCCTGATAGATGGCGTAGGTGAGCACCCCGCCCACGGTGCTCTCGGAGATGAACTCTCCGCCGCTGAAGGCGCCGCCGTTGGCATTCAGGTCCACCGAGGCGAAGCCGGCCAGGGGGGCCACTTCCCAGCCGGCGCGGGGAATGCGGAAGGGGTCGTGCTCGCGGGTCATGGCGGGGGGGCGATGGGACCGAGAGTCCCAGTCTGGGGCCTTCCGGCCTGTTGGGGAAGACGGGCCCGCCGCGCCGTCCCGCGGCGGGCCCGCTCAGACCAGACGACCGTCCTCCAGGCAGAGGATCCGATCGGCGATGTCCAGGATGCGATTGTCGTGGGTGACCATCAGGATCGTGGCGCCGTCCTCCCGGGCCAGGCGCTGCATCAGCGTCACCACGTCGCGGCCGGAGCGGCTGTCGAGGGCGGCGGTGGGCTCGTCGGCCAGCACCAGGGGCGGCTGACTGACCAGGGCCCGCGCCACCGCCACCCGCTGCTTCTGGCCGCCCGAGAGCTGATCGGGGAAGGCCGGCGCAGACGCCCCCAGCCCCACGCTCGCGAGGATGGCCAGGGCCCGGCGGTTCATCTCCGCCTCGGAGAGCTCGCCGCGCACCTCCAGGGCCATGCGCACGTTCTGCAGGGCCGTGAGGCTGCGGTGCAGGTTGTGGGCCTGAAAGATGTAGCCATGCTCCCGGCGCGCCAGGGTGAGTGTGCGGGAGTCGCAGCCGATCAGCTCCCGATTCAGCACCTTCAGGCTGCCGCTCTGGCCGGCCCGCAGCCCTCCGATCAGGGTCAGCAGGGTGGTTTTTCCCGATCCTGACGGACCGGTGAGCAGGACGATCTCCCCCGCCGCCACCTCCAGCCGGATGTCCGTGAGCACCTGGCGCCGCAGGGCGCCGCTGCCGAAGTGGTGGTGGAGCCCCTGAATCACCAGGCTGCTGGCCATGGGGGATCCGCTCCAGTTCAGAACAGTTCGGCGGGATCGGCCGCCCGCAGCCGCCGGGTGGCGATCCCGCCGGAGGCCAGGCACATCACCAGGGTCAGCACGAACACGACCAACGCCCGCGAGACCGTCATCGCGATCGGCAGGCGGGTGGCGTTGGCGGCCAGGGCATAGAGACCGATCGGCAGCACCAGCCCCGGCAGAAAGCCGAGCGCGGCCAGCACCAGCGACTGCTCGACCACCACCAGCAGCAGATAACGGTGGCGGAAGCCCATCGCCTTGAAGGTGGCGTACTCCCCCAGATGGGCATTCACATCGGTGGAGAGCACCTGGTACACGATCACCACCCCCACCACGAAGGCCATCGCCGTGCCGAGGCTGAAGATGAAGCCGATCGGGCTGGTGACCCGCCAGTAGGCCTCCTCAAAGGCCACGTACTCCCGGGCGCTGAGCACCTTCACGTCCTCCGGCAGATGGGCCCGCAGCTGGGCCAGCACCGGTTCCAGCGCCGCGGCCGGGGTCAGTTTGATCAGGCCGACGCTGATGCTGCTCACGCTCCGGCGGGGAAACAGCCGCTGGAAGGTGTCCTCACTGGCCATCAGGGTGGCGTCCGCTCCGAAGGAGGCCCCGAGCGTGAACAGTCCGGCGATGGTGAGCGTGCGGCGTTCAACCTCGGTGCGGACCGGCTCCCCCCGCTCCAGGGCCTCGATGACCTGGCCATACCGGCCGCGGGCGCCGCGATCGAAGAGAACCGTGTCCGGCAGCTGGAGGGAGCTCCTCTGGGCCGTCACCTCCGGCAGCCGCAGCACCGCGGAGTCGGGATCGAAACCCAGAACCTGCACGGTGGCATTGAGCCGGGTCTGGGGATTGCGCCAGGTGATCGTGCTCAGATGCAGGCCCCGGGCGTCGGCGACCCCGGGCACATCGAGGGCCTGGAGGAGGCGGCGGCGCGGGAAGGTGGAGAGGTTCTGGAGGTTCTGGGCCCGGGGGCTGATCAGCACGATGTCGCCGTCGAAGGCGCGCACCAGGCGGGTGTTGCTGTCGTAGAGGGCCGCCTGGAAACCCAGCTGCATGAACATCAGCACATCGGCGAAGGCGATGCCGGCCAGGGCCACCACCAGTCGGCCCGGCTCATGGCGCAACTGCAACCAGCCCAGCGGGATGCGGCTCACGGTCCGATCACCGCCCGCACCTGCAGGTTCGAGAAGCCGGCCGCCCGGGCACTGCTGGCGGGAGTGAGGGGGGCGTGCACCTCCACCACCCGGCTGTCGGTGTTGGCACTCGGGTCGGTATTGATCACCGCCTGGCGCCGCACGATCGCCCCGATCCGCCCCACCCGGGCGTCCAGTGGACCGGGCAGGGCCGGACTGGTGATCCGCACCGGTTGCCCCGGCCGCACCCGGCCCCGATCACTCTCATAGACCTCCGCCACCACCTGCATGCGATCGGTCTGGCCGACCTCCACGATTCCGTCCGTGCCGGCGGCCTCCCCCGCCCGGCTCCTCACCCCCAGCACGCGGCCATCGATGGGGCTGCGCACCAGGCTGTCCCCATGGCGGGCCTGGGCGCTGGCCAGCGCCGCCAGGGCCGCCTCGAGGCCGCGGCGGGCCGCGATCACATCCACGGTCTCGCCGGCCGCCAGCCCGGCCCGCTGGCGGGCCAGCTGCACCTGCGCCTCCTGCAGCGAGGCCGCCACGGTCTCGCGGGTGAGGCGGCGATCATCCCGGTCCTGGGCCGAGACCGCCCCCCGCTCGAACAGGGACTGGTAGCGCTCCAGCTCCGCGCCGGCGGTGCGCAGCTGGGCACGCAGGGAGGCCACCCGGGCGGCCTGACTGCCCAGACCGCTGCGGGAATCCGCCTGGACCACCGTCAACCTGGCGCGGGCCTGATCGCTCTGGGCCCGGGCCTCGGCGACGGCGGCCCGCAGCCTGGGCTCGCTGTCGAGCACCGCCAGCACCTGGCCCCGCCGGACGCGGTCGCCCTCCTCCACCAGCAGGCTCCGCAGCGTCGGTTGACCGCTGCCGGCGCTGGGGGCGGCGATGGTGCGCACCTCCCCCACCGGCTCCAGCCGGCCCAGGGCGGTCACCGTGCGGATCGGGGCGATCGCCTGGGGCGGCGGCCGCCGCCGGGCCTGGGTGAGCCGAACGGCCAGACCAATGCCGCCCCCCGCCAGGGTGAGGGCCACCAGGGCGGGAAGCCAGCGGCGGCGGGGGAAGCTCAGGTCCACGGGGAAGGAGCATGTCGCTTCTCCAGACTAAACGGTTCAGTACAATCTGGGTCCCCTGTCGCGCCCGCCCGCCGCCTCGCACGGGCTCTCCTCTCCAGCTCCCGTCTCCTGCCCCTTCACGCATGCCACGGCCCCAGCCGCCCGCCGACACGCCCTCATCCGCCCCCCGCCGCTCCCAGGGCAAGCGGGCGGCCATCCTGCGGGGCGCCATGGAGGAATTCCTCGGCCATGGCTACGCCGCCACGAGCATGGACCGGATCGCCGCGGCGGCGGCGGTCTCCAAGGCCACGGTCTACGCCCATTTCGCCAACAAGGACAGCCTCTTCCAGGCCCTGACCGCCCACCTGGTGGAGGAGCGGTTCACCCGGCTGTTCGGCAGCTCGGCGGCGGAAGCCCTACCCCCCGAACCCCGGCAGGCCCTGGCGGAGCTGGCCCATCGTCTGCTGACGATCGATCGTCAGCAACCCGATTTCCTCGCCTTCCTGCGGCTGGTGATCGGCGAATCCGGCCGTTTCCCCCAGCTGGGCCCCATCTTCGTCGAGCGGGTCCACCAGATCGCCTTCCGGCAGGTCAGCCAGCTGTTCGCCGCCCTGGCGGAGAGCGCACCCCGGGGCGGCGGCGGCCCGGAGCGGGATCCCGAACTGCTGGCACGGATCTTCATCGGCTCGCTGGCCCATCTGCTGATCGTGCAGGACCTGATGCACGGCCGGGAGGTGGTGGCGGTGGATCGGGAGCGCTTCGCCGCCGGCCTGGTGGAGCAGCTCAGCCGCTGAAGGCGACGGGGCGCCCCCGGGGGCCGCTCAGGTGGCATCCCGGCGCGGATCGAAGGCGCCGCGGGCCTCCATTTCGTTCCAGGGGGTGAGACGGAGCATCAGCAGGAAGGCCGGCAGAGCGGCCAGCGCGCTGAGCAGGAAGAAGCTCGGCCATCCGGCCCGCTCGGCCACCACCCCCGCCGGCGCCGAGAGCACCGATCGGCTCATGGCGTACACCCCGGAGAGCAGCGCGTACTGGGTGGCCGAGAAGCGGGGATTGCAGAGGCTCATCAACAGGGCCACAAACACCGCCCCGACCATCCCGCCCGCCATATTCTCCAGACTCACCGCCGCGATCAGACCCCCCAGCCCCCCCCCGAACCGCGCCAGGCCCCAGTAACTCAGATTGCCGATCGCCCCGGCCAGGGCGAACAGCCAGAGGGAGCGGTTCATGCCCAGCCGGGCAAACAGCACACCGCCCAGCACGGTGCCGGCCATGGTGGCGGCGATGGCCCAGCCCCCCTGCACCAGCCCGATGTCGGCTTCACTGAAACCGCTGGTGGTGAGGAAGGGAATCGCCATGGCGCTCAGCAGGCCGTCGGGCCAGCGGTAGAGCAGCACCAGCAGCAGCAGCTGCCAGGCCCGGTTCGGACCGGCGCGGCGCAGGAAGTCGCGGGCCGGCCCCAGCACCGCCTGACGCAGGCTGGTAACCGGATGCTGGATCGGTGCCAGCCGGGGCGCCGCCAGGGTGAACGGCAGCACCAGGGCGATCAGGCCCGCCGCTCCGAGGAAAGCCGCTGGCCAGCCGAACCGGCCGGCCAGAAGGAAACCACCCGCCCCCACCGCGAGCATGGCGCCCCGATAGCCGAGCGCCGAGGCGGCCGCGCCGGGGCCCCGCTCCCGCTCCGGGAGCAGGTCGGTGCGGTAGGCGTCCACGGCGATGTCCTGGGTGGCGCTGCAGATCGCCAGCAGCAGGGCCATCAGGCCGATGGCCAGCAGCTGGCCCGGGGCCGTGCCCGGCCGCAGCAGGGCCATCGCAGCGATCACCGCCACCAGCGCAAGCTGGAGCAGCAGCAGCCAGCCCCGGCGACGGTCGGGCCAGGGGATCGGCCAGCGATCGAGCGCCGGCGCCCAGAACAGCTTGAAGGTGTAGGGCAGCTCCGCCAGAGGAATCAGTCCGATCAGGGCCAGGGGCACCTGGCTGGCGCTGAGCCAGCCCTGCAGCAGCCGGCTGCCCACCATGTAAGGGGTGCCGCTGGCCACACCCTGGGCGGCCACCGCCACCAGCCGGTTCCAGGTCCGCCCCCCGGAGCCCCCCGCGTCACCGTTACGGCCCGGAGCGGGAAGGCCGGGAGGGACGGCTGGGGACACGGCAGCGCCACGGGTCGCCGAACCTTACGCAGGGCGCCGCGGCAGTGAGGCGGCCCTGGCCGGGGGCATGCCAGCGGTCCAGCCATCAGAATGGCCGCCAACTCCCGGACCCTGCCGTGTCGTTCCTGCGCTCCACCCTGCTGCCGGTGGCGATCGTGCTGCTCTTCGCCGTGGCACTCGTCGCGGTAAGTGCGCGCATCTGGCTGCCGGGCGACATGGCGGCTCCCGCCCCGCTCGGCTGACCGCCATGACGGAGCATCCCAAGCCGGATCCGCGCCAGAGCGATCCCAGCGCGGACACCCCGGCCCCGGGCCCCGCCGCCGGCCCGTCGGGTGGCCCGGCCAGCAGCCCGGGGGGCTGGGGCACCGGCTTCAGTGCGGTGGAGCTGGCCTTCGACCCCGAGCTCCTGGCCGGGGAACTGGCCGAGGAGCTGGAGGGGGATCCGCTCGATGCCCTCGACGCCCTCGATCCCGGCGACCACGACGTGGCCGCGGAATGTGACCTGGGCCTGGTGCTGCTGGCCGGCGAGCAGGACCAGCGCATGCAGGGACTGCGCATCTTCTGTGAGCACCGCGATCCCCGCGCCATCCCCCTGCTGCTGCCCCTGCTGGAGGCCCCCTGCCCGATCCTGCGCATGAGCGCGGTCTATGCCCTGGGCCGCAACCCCGACCCCCGGGCGGTGATGCCCCTGCTCGCCCTGCTGCAGGACGACAGCAACGGCTACGTGCGCAAGGCGGTGGCCTGGAGCCTGGGCAACTATCCCGAGGCGCCGGTGCTCAATCCGCTGATCCGGGCCCTTCAGCACGACGTGGCCGCCGTACGGCTCTGGGCGGCGGGATCCCTGGCCGACGCCGGAGGCAGCGGCGCCGCCAAGGCCGATCAGGCCGCAGCCCAGCTGCTGCTCAGCCTGCGGATCGATTCCGAGCCGGCCGTGCGGAGCAACAGCGCCTGGTCCCTCGGCCGCCTCCACGACCATCTGGTGGAGCCCCGTCGGCGGGAGCTGGTGGAGACCCTGCTGCAGGTGCTGCTCCACGATCACGACGCCACCGTCCGGGACGAGGCGCGGGTGGCCCTTGAGCAGCTGGAGAACCCGGCGGTGCTCGAGCGGCTGCACATCCTGGTGGAGGAAGGGTTCCTGAGCTGAGGCGGTCTCCGCCAGCCCAGGAACCCGGTTAACATCGCCCCACCTGAACGCTCCTGGATGGCCCAGACCACCATCCGTTACCGCATCCGGCCCGATGGCCGGGTTGAAGAGCTCGTGGAAGGTGTTCGAGGGGATGGCTGCGAGCAGCTCACCGAGCGGATCGAATCCCGGCTCGGCACGGTTCAGCAGCGTCACAGCACCGCCGAGGCCTTCCAGCCCCGGTCCCAGATCGCTGGTTCCACGCTGCCGGTCCAGCAGCGTTCCTCCTGAGTTCCGCTCGCTCTCACCCCGCCGATCCCCATGTCCCACTTCAGCACCGTCAAGACCGAGCTCCGCGACCGTCAATCCCTGGTCGATGCCCTGCGGGATCTTGGCCACGATCCGGATCTGGGCGAGCGTCCCGTGCGGGGATACCGCGGCCAGACCGTGCTGGCTGAGCTGACCCTGCCCCAGAGTGAAGGGGGCGACATCGGATTCCGCTGGAACAGCGAGAGCGGCAGCTACGAACTGGTCACCGACCTCGATCTCTGGAAGCAGCCCGTGCCGATCGAGCGCTTTCTCTCCCAGCTGACCCAGCGCTATGCCCTGCGCTCGATCCTGGCGGCTTCGGCCCAGGAGGGCTTCCAGGTGGAGCACCAGTCCGCCCAGGTGGATGGAAGCATCGAACTGGTGGTCACCCGCTGGGACGGCTGAACGACCGCTCCGGTGTCCAGCTTCTGACGTCCTGACCCCGGAGTCCGGACCCTGACCTGAAGACCACCCCCCGATGTCCACTCCCGCCGCGGAGACCCCCATCCGCTCCGCCGCCGACCCCTCCCTGGCCTTCGCCGCTCCAGCCCGGCCCACCCCTCAGGCGAGCGGAGCGGAACCCCAGCTGGGTGGTGCCCTGCGGCAACAGGCCGTCTGGGTCGATGAGGCCGTCTGCATCGGGTGTCGCTACTGCGCCCACGTGGCCGGCAACACCTTCCTGGTGGAACCGGACTGGGGCCGCTCCCGGGCCATCCGCCAGGACGGCGACAGCACCGAAACCATCCAGGAGGCCATCGACACCTGCCCGGTGGACTGCATCCACTGGGTGGCCTACGAGGACGTCCCCTCCCTGGAGGAGCGACTGCGGAGTCAGGAACTGCAACCCCTGGGGTTCCCGTCCCATTCCCGCACCCGGCGCACCCTGCCCCGTGCCTGAGCGTCAGCGCTCCTCCGTTGGCCGATGATCCCCACCCGCCGCTTCGGTCGCACCGAGCTGGCCATGCCGGTGCTGTCCCTGGGGGGGATGCGCTACCAGCAGAGCTGGACCGATCTGCCCGCTGACCAGATCAGCCCCGCCAGCCAGACCAATCTGCGCCGCACCCTGGAGCGGGCGGTGGGCGCCGGTCTCCACCACATCGAGACCGCCCGGCACTACGGCAGCTCCGAACGGCAGCTCGGGGCCCTGCTGCCCGGGGTGAGCGACCCCGGGCGCATCCTGCAGAGCAAGGTGCCCCCCGATGACGACGCCGGTCGCTTCGAAGCCGACCTCGCCCTCAGCTTCGAGCGGCTGGGGGTGGAGCGGCTCGACCTGCTCGCCATCCACGGCCTCAACCGGCCGGAACACCTGCACCAGACCCTGCGCCGGGGCGGCTGCCTCGAGGTGGTGCGGCGCTGGCAGGACGACGGTCGGATCGGATCGGTGGGTTTCTCCACCCATGCCCCGCTGGATCTGATCCTCGAGGCGATCGCCACGCAGGTCTTCGATTACATCAATCTGCACTGGTATTACATCCTGCAGCGCAATCAACCCGCCCTCGACGCCGCCCGGGAGCAGGACATGGGGGTGTTCGTGATCAGTCCCACCGACAAGGGCGGTCATCTGCACAGCCCCTCGACGCGCCTGCTGGAGCTCTGCGCCCCCCTGCACCCGATCGTCGTCAATGATCTGTTCTGCCTGGAGCGAGCGGCCATCCACACCCTCAGTGTCGGGGCGGCCCGCCCGGAGGACCTGGACCTTCATCTCGAAGCCGTGGCCCTGCTGCCTCAAGCCGCCGACCTGCTGCCGCCTGTGCTGGAGCGGCTGGAGGGGGCCCGATGCGCAGCCCTCGGCGCGGCCTGGCTGGCCAGCTGGCAGCAGGGCCTGCCCAGCTGGGAGGAGACCCCGGGGGAGATCAACCTGCCGGTGCTGCTCTGGCTGCACAACCTGCTGGAGGCCTGGGATCTGGAGGGCTTCTGCCGGGCCCGCTACAGCCTGCTCGGGCAGGGAGGGCACTGGTTCCCCGGCGCTAACGCCGATGCCCTCGACGACTCTGTGACGGAGGACGACCTGCGCCGGGTTCTGACCGCCAGCCCCTGGGTCGACTCCATCCCGGCGCGGCTGCGGCGCCTGCGGGAGCGGGTGGGCGGGACCGCCAGCCAGCGGCTGATGACCTCCGGTGGGGACGGCTGAATTCCGTCGGAGGCCAGGCCTGGCCCCCTTAGCCAAGCGGCTGCTTGGCCGGCACCCCCACCGGCCTGGGGTAGGGGGCGGGGCAGGAACCGGTGGAACGCAGCAGCACGGCATGGCGCACACCGCGGCCGCCGGGAAGGTCCCGACGCTCCACCCGCTCGATCACGGCGCGCAGGGGACCCACCGCCCGCTCCAGGCCCCGCTGATCCGCCGCCGACCACTGGCCCCGGTAGAGCAGGGCGTGACCGCCCGGCCGCAGCAGCGGCACCAGATACTCCGCCACCACCGGTGCGGCGGCCACCGCCCGGGCCATGGCCCAGTCATGGGCACCGCGGCAGCCCCGCTCCCGGCCGCTGCGCTCCACCCGCTCACAGCGCACCTCCACCCGCTCGGCCAGGTCGAGACCGGCGGCCATGGCCCGCACCGCGTCCGCCTTGCGACCCACCGAATCCACCAGGGTGAGGCGAGCCGCCGGCAGGGCGATGGCCAGGGCCAGGCCGGGGAAACCGCCACCGGTGCCGACGTCGATGCACCGCAGCGGTGGATCGGCCCTCCCCAGCAGCGCCCGCCAGGGCCAGAGGCTGTCGAACACCTGGGCGATCCAGAAGTCGTCGCCCTCCACCAGGCGGGTGAGGTTGAGCCGGCCGTTCCAGTGGCGAAGCTGCCGCTGCAGGCCGCCGAACCGATCGAGCTGGGAGGCGCTGGGCCACCAGCCCAGCGCCTCCCACAGCCCCTGGGGAACCGTGGCGACCTCAGGAGCGGGACTGGAGCCGGTCTCGGCGGCTGCGCCGGCACCGGCGGCGGGAAGGAGGGCCATCCACTCCAGCGCACAGGGAACAGCTCCCTAGGATCTCGCAGCAACGGCGCGCGGTTGGTGGCAGGCGGCGAACAGCAGGCGACGGGCTCCTCCCTTTACGCCCAACTCCAGCTGCCCAGCTCGGCCTCGGCGCAGGAGCTGCGCCGCGCCTTCCGCTCGCTGAGCAAGCTCTACCACCCCGACACCACCAGCCTGCCGGCGGCGGAAGCGGAGACCCAGTTCCGTCGGCTGCAGGAGGCCTACCTGGTCCTGGGCGATCCCGATCGTCGTCAGGCCTATGACACCCAGTTGCGGCTCGCCCTGCTCCAGCGGGTGGCCGCCCTCTCGACGGCCGCGCCAGGCGCGGGGGGGGGCGCACCGCTGACCGGGGGCGGCCCCCCTGGCCCCGCCCAGCGGGGCCCGCTCCGGTCCCAGTCGGTGCGGCGGGCCCTCTCCGGCGGCGAGTGGTTCGCCCTGGTGCTGCTCGGGGCGGCCCTGCTGTTCAGCCTGGTGCTGGGCCTGGGGCTGGCCTGGTGGCGGGGCATCGAACTGGTCACCCCGCCGCCGGGACCGGCCACCCCTGCCGCCACCCCAGCCACAGCACGCTCCGCCACTGCGGCCCTGGCGATCGACACCGACCCCGGGCAGACTTCGGACCGGACAGGAGCCACCCCCGGGGATGATCACCTTGCCCCCTCCCCAGACGCCGCTCTACAACCATCCCCTGCCAGCCCTGGAGCAGTGGCTCCAGGGCCTGGGCGGGACGCGTCACCGCACCGATCCGACCTTCTGGGATCTGCACCGTCCCCACTGGAGCGCCCTGATCGAGCTGGAGATCGAGGAGCTGAAGGTGAGCTGGCTCCAGGAGGGTCGCTCCACGGTGCGGCTCTTCCCCTACGGCCTCAGCCGGGCTGATGTGGAGTCGGCGATCCTGGCCGGGCCCTGAGCCGGCTCAGAGCCGATCGAGGCCCTCGGCGATCGCCCCGTAACACCGCTCCAGCTGGTCATCGTCCAGACAGAGGGGCGGCAGCAGGTAAACCACCTGCCCGAGGGGTCGCACGTAGACGCCCCGCTCGAGGCAATGGCCCTGCAACCGCCGGCCCGCCGGATTGAGATAACCGGGGGTCTCGACGGCCAGATCGAAGGCGGCGATCGTGCCGCACACCCGGGGCCGCCTCACCAGCCGGTGGCGGCTCAACGTCTCCAGATGGGGCCGGTGGCGTGCCTCGAAGCCCTCGTACCGGCCCGGGGCCGCCAGCAGCAGGTCCAGGCTGGCGTTGGCGGCGGCGCAGCCAAGCGGATTGGCCGTGAAACTGTGGCCGTGAAAGAAGGTGTGGCGAGGATTCTCGCTGATGAAACCCTGGTGGAGCGCCTCAGTGGCCAGGGTCACCCCCATCGGCAGAAACCCGCCGGTGAGCCCCTTGGAGAGAGCCACCAGATCGGGCCGCAACCCAGCCCGGCCGCAGGCGAACAGGGCTCCGGTGCGGCCGAACCCCGTCATGACCTCATCGACGATCAGCAGGGCGCCGGCCTGCCGCACCTGCCGCTGCACGGCCCGGAGAAACTCCGGCCGCACCATCGCCATGCCGCTGGCGCCCTGGATCAGGGGTTCGAGGATCACGGCGACCGTCGGCACCTGGAGCAGCTGCTCCAGCGCCGCCAGAGCATGGCGTTCCTTCTCCTCCACCGCCTCGTCCCCCCACCAGGTGGAGGGCCAGGGGGCCCGGGCCACCGGGGCGAGCAGGCTCTCGAACGGCTCGGAGAACAGGGAGCGCTCACCGACCGCCATGGCCCCGAAGGTATCGCCGTGATAGGCCCCGTCGAAGGCGATCCACTGGCCGCGCGGCTCCCCCCGGTTTCGCCACCACTGCCAGGCGATCTTGAGGGCCACCTCCACCGCGGTGGAGCCGTCGTCGGAGAAAAACACCCGATCCAGAGCGCTCAGGGCCCTGAGGCGCTCCGCCAGGCGTTCCGCCTGGGGATGGCTGAAATCGGCGAAGATCACCTGCTCCAGCCGCCCGGCCTGGTCCGCTACCGCCGCCGCGATCGTGGGCTCCCCGTGGCCGTGCAGGGTCACCCACCAGCTGCTGATCGCATCGATCAGCCGGCGTCCGTCGTCGAGTTCGAGCAGGGCTCCGCGGCCGCCCACGGCCCGCAGCGGCGCAGCCCGGCCGGCCACCTGGGTGGTGGGATGCCAGAGGTGGGGATGCCAGCTCATGGGGCGGGGACGCCCGGATCAGCGACAGCGCTCATCCAGCACCGGCTGCGTGGACCAGGGACCGCAATCGAACCAGCGCAGGATGGCGAGCTCGGCATCGGTGAACAATGCCAGGATGCCGGCACAGAGGAGGGCGACCGACGCACTGACCAGCAGGTGGGACCGAGTCATCGCGCCAGGCTACGGCTGAGACCACTGGCCGGCCATTGGGCGGCGAGGGTCTCGGCGCTCAGCACGGGCAGGGGCGGAAGGCTGGCCAGTACAGGGGTGCCGCCCAGGGCGGCGAGGGTGCGGGGATTGTCCTCGTGGGGCGGACCGTTCAGCACCAGCCCCAGCAGCGGAATCCCACGACGCCGCAGGGCCTCCACCGACAGGAGGGTGTGGTTGAGGGTGCCCAGGCCGCTCCGGGCCACCAGCAGCACCGGCAGCCCCCAGCGGCCGATCTGCTCGATCTGCAGCAGGTCCCGCCGAAGGGGCACCAGCAGGCCACCGGCGGTTTCCAGCACCAGGGATCCCGCCAGCTCCGGGAGTTGCAGCCGGGCCGGATCGATCGGCCGGTCCTCCAGCTCCGCCGCCCAGTGGGGCGAGACCGGATGCTCGAAACGGTACGCCTCGGGGAGGATCCGCTCGGCGGCCGCCCGGGGGTCCAGCTCCAGCATCCGTCCCACCCGGGCGCTGTCGCCGCCCTCCTCCAGACCGCACTGGACCGGCTTCCAGTAGTGGGCCCCCAGCCCCTGCACCAGCAGCGCGCTCACCACGGTCTTGCCCACATCGGTGTCGGTGCCGCAGACCACCACCCGGAGGGGGGCCGCGCCGGAGGGAGGGATCGCTGGGGCCATGGGGGGATTCATCGTCAGGGGGGAGTCAGGCGTCGGGTCGGCGGCCCATCAGGAGCAGCACCTCCCAGCTGAATCGCTTGCCGGGGGGGTGGCCCCCGGCCCGGCAGGCCGGCTCCAGCGGCCAGTGGGCTTCCAGCCGCCGCCACTGGCCGGGGGCCAGGGGAGGGAGCGGGCTGGTACCGGCGCCGATCGCCTGGATCCGGCGCAGGAAGGTGAGGGCCCTAGGGGCGGTCTCGGTGAAGCACAGCCGCTGGACGCGCCGGGGCTCGAGCCCGGCCGCCGAGGCCGCGGTGAGGAGGGCCGAGGCCCCGGGCAGGGCAAGGGCGGTGCAGGGCACCCCGGCCCTGATCGCCGCCTGGCGCCACTGCGGAAAGCTGGCGGCGGTGGGCACCGTGAGAGCCAACCAGCCGCCAGGGGCCAGCCGCCGGCACCAATGGGCCAGCCGGTGCTCCGGGCCCTCCAGCCACTGCAGCGAGAAACTGGAGACCAGCAGCGCCGCGGCCTCGAGCTGCTCCGGCAGCTCACCATTGAGATCCCAGACCAGTCCAGGACCCGTCTCGGGCGACTGGTGCTCCAGCAGAGGGGCGCAGGCGTCCAGTCGCCAGGGGACCAGCTGGGGGCGCTGGGCCCTGAGGGCCCGGCTGAGCAGGCCGGTTCCCGCCCCCAGGTCGGCGCAGGGGCCGGGCGGCAGGGGGAGGTCGCGGCAGTGCCGGGCGAGCCGCCAGGCCACGGCCCGCTGCAGGCGCGCCTGCCGCTCGTACATGTCCGCCCGGCGAGCGAAGCCGAGGCGCACCCGCTCCGGGAACGGGCGGGCCTTCGTCGTGCCGTTCACGGGGCCGCCAGCCAATCGAGCACGGGATCCACCAGGTCGGCGCGCAGCAGACTGTGGCCCGCGGCTGCCTCCTGCCGCCAGGTCGCCGCCGGCAGGGCCCGGCGCAGCAGGGCCCGGCTCTCGGGGGCAACGATCCGGTCCTGGCCGGCCTCCACGATCAGACTGCGGGCCGCTGCGGGGTACCGGGACGGCAGCCCCGTGGTGGCCTCCAGCCGCTCCAGATCCCGCCGCAGCCGCTCCACCCCCGCATCCGGGAGGGGCTCGCTGCCGGGACCGGGCGGCAGCAGGGCGGCGGGATCGGGGGCGGCGGCTTCGGCCAGGAAGTCGTGCAGCAGGGCCGCCGCCTCCCCTCGCTCCAGCCGCACCGCCATGCTCCGCAGGGCCTGCCGCCCGCGCCGTCCGGGGGGGCCCGGCGGCAGGAAACGGCCGAAGCTGGCCAGCAGCACTACCGCATCGGCCGCCGCCAGCACGGCCTCCGGCAGCAGGTGCAGACCGAAGGAGTGGACGATCAGGCCGCGCCGACCGGCGACCGCGGGCCAGGCCGGGCTCCGAGGCGCCAGGGGACCGTAGCCGCGTTCACCCTCCTGCCAGCACCAGCCGCGCCGCTCGGCGGCCTGGCGCCAGGGCCGCCAGCAGCGGCTGTCGCCGGCCCAGCCGTGCATGGCGATCAGGACGAGGGGGGGGGCGGCGGCGGTCATGACCGGGCCGGGGCCGGCCCGGCCGGGCCGAGGGCCGCCAGCAGAAGGGCAAGGCTGCCCGCCGGCAGATCGTGGCGCAGCACCAGCCGCAGGCGGGCCGTCCCCACGGGCACCGTGGGGGGACGGATCGCCACGCAGAGCAGCCCCGCCCGCTCCAGTCTCTCCTGCAGGGCCAGGGCCGCCCGGTCGTCGCCGACGGCCAGCGGCAGGATCGGCCCCTCCCCCGCCGGCCGGGGCCAGCCGACTGCCTCCAGGCCGTCACGCCAGCGCTGGGCGCGTCGCCGCAGCCGGGCCCCCAGGTCGGGGTCGGCCTCCAGCAGCTCCAGGGCGGCCAGGGCCGCGGCCGCGAGCGGCGGCGCCAGGGCCGTCGTGTAGCGGAAGGCCCCCGAGGTCTGCAGCAGCCAGTCTCCGAGCGGGGCATCGCCGGCCAGAAACGCCCCTCCGGCGCCGAACGCCTTGCCGAAGGTGCCGCTGATCAGGCTCACCCCCGTCAGGCCATGGGCCAGCCCACGGCCGCCGGGACCGAAGACCCCGAGCGCATGGGCCTCATCGACCAGCAGCAGGCTGCCGAACCTCCGACAGAGCGCCTCCAGGGCCACCAGATCCGCCCGGGTGCCCTCCATGCTGTACAGGCTTTCGACGATCACCAGCAGGGGACGCCGGGGCTGGTCACGGCGCTGGCGAAGCAACCGCCGCTCCAGATCGCCCAGGTCGTTGTGGCCGAAGCGCTGCAGGCGGGCGCCGCTGGCCTGGACGCCCACCAGCAGCGAGTGGTGGATGCGGCGATCGGCGAGCGCCAGGGTGTGGCGATCGGCCAGGGCCTGCACCGCCGCCAGATTCGCCTGGAAGCCGCTGGGAAAGAGCAGCACGCGCCCTCGACCGAGCCAGCCGGCCAAGCGGTCCTCAAGGGCGGCATGCACCGCCCGGCCCCCGCTCACCAGCCGGGATGAACCGGCCCCGACACCGTCACGCTCGATCGCCGTGAGGGCCGCCTCGCACAGCCGGGGATGGCCGCTCAGGCCGAGGTAGTCGTTGCTGGCCAGATCCCACAGGGGCGCGGCCCCGCCGGCCTTTCCGTCTTCCGACAGGGGCCGCAGGCCGGCCACTCCGGCCGGGGCGAAACCACGCAGGCGCCGCCGGCGTGGTTCAGGAAGCTGCTCCAGGGTCCGGCGCAGGGGGGCAAGGGGATCGGCAAGCACGGCAGGGGCGCCGCGGCGGACGGCGGAGTCGGTGTCCAGTCTGCCCGCCGCCGCAGCGCCCAGGCCGAGGGGGGCAGCCCATAGGATTGATCGATGCAAACGGCAGGCACCGACGCCCCACCCCCGACCCTGGAGGTGGTGCCTGGCAACGACGGGGCGCCCTCGGTCCAGGCCTCTGAGCCGGCGGCCCCAGGGCCGGTTGATCCTGACCCGCTGGCGGTGCCGCCCCTGGAGCGGCTCTTCCCCTTTCCCCTTGATCCCTTCCAGCACGAAGCGATCGATGCCCTCAACCAGGGGCATTCCGTGGTGGTGAGCGCGCCAACGGGATCGGGCAAGACGCTGGTGGGTGAATATGCCATCCACCGGGCCCTGGCCCACGGCCAGAAAGTCTTCTACACCACGCCGCTCAAGGCGCTCTCCAACCAGAAGCTGCGGGATTTCCGCGAGCAGTTCGGTCCCGATCGGGTCGGGCTGATGACCGGTGATCTGAGCACCAACCGGGAGGCGCCGATCGTGGTGATGACCACCGAGATCTTCCGCAACATGCTCTACGCGGAGGTGGACCGGGGCGACGATCCCCTCGCCGATGTGGAGGCGGTGGTGCTCGATGAGTGCCACTACATGAATGACTCCCAGCGCGGCACGGTCTGGGAGGAATCGATCATCCACTGTCCGCCGCCGGTGCAGCTGGTGGCCCTCTCGGCCACGGTGGCCAACGCCGGTCAGCTCACCGACTGGATCGAGCGCGTGCATGGCCCCACCACCCTGGTGGTGAGCGACCACCGGCCGGTGCCCCTGGCCTTCAGTTTCTGCAGCGCCAAGGGGCTCCATCCCCTGTTGAACGAGGAGGGCACCGGACTCCATCCCCACTGCAAGGTCTGGCGGGCCCCCAAGGGGGATCGACGCAAGGGGAAGAGTCCGAAGCCGCCCCAGCCGGAGGCGGCGCCCCTCCCCTTCGTGGTGGCCCAGATGGCGGAGCGTGACATGCTCCCGGCCATCTACTTCATCTTCAGTCGCCGGGGCTGCGACAAGGCCGTGCGCGACCTGGGCCGGGTCTGCCTGGTGAGTGAGGCGGAGCAGGCGGTGATCCGCCGCCGTCTGGCAGCCTTCGTGGCCGCCACCCCGGAAGCGGTCCGGGAGGGGGGCCACGACGAGGCCCTCACCCGGGGCATCGCCGCCCACCATGCCGGGGTGCTGCCGGCCTGGAAGGAGCTGATCGAGGAGCTCTTCCAGCAGGGGCTGATCAAGGTGGTCTTCGCCACCGAGACCCTGGCGGCGGGGATCAACATGCCGGCTCGCACCACGGTGATCTCAGCCCTCTCCAAACGCACTGAGCGGGGGCACCGGCCGCTGATGGGCAGCGAGTTCCTGCAGATGGCGGGCCGGGCCGGTCGCCGCGGCCTCGACGTGCAGGGCTATGTGGTTACCGTGCAGGGTCGCTTCGAGGGGGTGCGGGAGGCCGGAGCGCTGGCCACCAGCCCCGCCGATCCCCTGGTGAGCCAGTTCACGCCCAGCTACGGCATGGTGCTCAACCTTCTCCAGCGCTACGACCTGACCAAGGCCAAGCAGCTGGTGGATCGCAGCTTCGGCCGTTACCTGGCCACCCTGGATCTGGCCGAGGATGAGGCCAGGATCGCGGCCCTGCGCGCCCAGCTCGCCAGCCTGAGCGGCCCCACCGCCGACGTGCCGTGGGAGGCCTTCGAGACCTATGAGAAGCAGCGCGAAGGCCTGCGTGAGGAGCGCCGCATTCTGCGGATCCTCCAGCAGCAGGCGGAGGAGACCCTGGCCCACGAACTCACCCTGGCCCTGCAGTTCGCCAGCGAGGGCACTCTGGTGAGTCTGAAGTCCCCCCAGCTGCGCGGCCGGGTCACCCCGGCGGTGATCGTGGCCAAGACCCCCGGGCCCGGCCAGTTCCCCCTCCTGCTCTGCCTCACCGACGAGAACGTCTGGATTCTGCTGCCCTGCAATGCCGTGGTCAGCCTGCACGCCGAGCTGAGCTGCCTGCAGGTAGACCAGCTGGCGGCGCCCGAGCTGCGTGCGGCCGGCGAGATCCGCCATGGGGATCAGGCCAGTGGCGGCCTGGCCCTGGCCGTGGGTTCGATGGCACGCCGCCACGACATGGTCACCCCCCAGTACGACCTGGCCGGGGAGGTGCGCAGCCAGGCCGGGCTCGTTCGCGACCTGGAGCAGGAACTGGAGGCCCATCCGGCCCACCGCTGGGGTGACCGTCGCCAGCTCAAGCGCCAGCGGCGTCGCATGGAGGAGCTCGATGCCGAGATCGAGGAGCGGCAGCGCCTGCTGCACCACCGCGCCAACCGCCACTGGGACACGTTCCTCGCCCTGATCGACATCCTGCGTGCCTTCGGCGCCCTGGCCGGAGCCGACGGGCTGGAGCCCACCGAGGTGGGCCGAACGGTGGCGGCCCTGCGGGGTGACAACGAACTCTGGCTGGGACTGGCCCTGATGAGCGGGCACCTCGACGACCTCGATCCCGGCGAGCTGGCCGGCGTGTTCGAGGCGATCAGCACCGAGGTCAACCGGCCCGATCTCTGGAGCGGCTTCCCGAGCCCGCCCCGGGCCGAGGAGGCCCTGCATGACATCGCCGGCCTGCGCCGCGAACTGCTGCGCCAGCAGGAGCGCGCCCAGGTGGTGGTGCCGGCCTGGTGGGAGCCGGAGCTGGTGGGGCTGGTGGGAGCCTGGGCCCGCGGCACGTGCTGGACGGATCTGATCGGCAACACCTCCCTCGACGAGGGGGACGTGGTGAGGATCCTGCGGCGGACCGTCGATCTGCTTGCCCAGGTCCCCTACGCCGAAGCGATCAGCGAGCAGCTCCGCACCAGGGCCCGCAAGGCCCTGGGCGCGATCAACCGCTTCCCGGTCTGTGAAGCGGTTGATCTGCTGGCCCAGCCCGGGGTGGCTCCTGCCACGACCCCGGCCTCTGCCACAACGGCTGCCGAGAGCTGACCCCCCGACCGCCTCTCCCTCCCCCGGCCCGGCTGGGGCGGCGGGGGCGACCGGCTCAGATCGCCAGCCGCTCCCAGATCACCTGCAGGTGCGCCCGGTGCCGGTCGGTGGCGAAGCAGTCGTTGAGCTCGTCGGCGCTGAGCCGGGAGTTCACCGCCGGATCGGCGGCCAGCTCGGCGCGGAAGTCTCCGCCTTCGCGGTTCCAGGCGGCATGGGCATGGCGCTGCACGATCCGGTAGGCCTCCTCCCGGGACAGCCCACTCTCCACCAGGGCCAGCAGGACCCGCTGGCTGAACACGACGCCGCCATAGAGATGGAGATTGCGGCGCATGTTGGCGGGGTAGACACCGAGACCGCTCACCACTTCGGTCATCTCCCGCAGCATGAAGTGCAGCGTGGCAGAGCAGTCGGGCAGCATCATCCGCTCCACCGAGCTGTGGCTGATGTCGCGCTCATGCCAGAGCGCGACATTCTCCAGTGCCGCCACGGTGTAACTGCGCAGTACCCGGGCCAGGCCGCTGATGCGTTCGCTGCGGATCGGATTGCGCTTGTGGGGCATGGCCGAACTGCCCTTCTGGCCCTTGGCAAAGTTCTCCTCCACCTCCAGCACGTCCGTGCGCTGCAGGTTGCGGATTTCGGTGGAGATCCGCTCCAGAGAGGCCCCCACCAGGGCCAGGGTCTGCACGTACTCGGCATGGCGATCGCGGCCGATGACCTGGGTGCTGGCGGTATCGGGCGCCAGGCCGAGCGCCGCGCAGGTGAGGGCCTCCACCTGGGGATCGGTGTTGGCGTAAGTGCCCATCGCTCCGCTCACCTGGCCCACGGCCACCACCCCCTCCAGCCGCTCCAGCCGCTCCCGGTTGCGCTCCGCTTCGGCCAGCCAGCCCGCCACCTTGAAGCCGAAGGTGATCGGTTCGCCGTGGATCGCGTGGGAGCGACCGATCATCACCGTGTCCTTGTGCGCCGCGGCCAGGCGGCGCAGGGCGGCAGCGAGACCATCGAGCTCCTGGCGCAGCAGCGCCACCGACGCCTTGAGCTGCAGGGCCAGGCCGGTATCGAGCACATCCGAACTGGTCAGGCCGACATGGATGTGGCGACCGGCATCGCCAACGTGCTCATTGACATTGGTGAGAAAGGCGATCACGTCGTGGCGCACCTCGGCTTCGATCTCGAGAATGCGGGGCACCTCGAAGCGCGCTTTCGCCCGAATCTCGGCCAGCGCTTCGGCGGGCACTCGCCCCAGCCGGGCGTTGGCCTCGCAGGCGGCGATCTCCACATCCAGCCAGCTCTGGAACTTGGCGTCCTCGCTCCAGATGCGGGCCATCTCGGGCAGGGTGTAACGCTCGATCAAGGGCCAGCGCCTGGCGACGTCCCGGTCAATCTATGGGTCGAACCCTCCCTGCACCGATGGTCCAGAAGCAGCGCCTCGATCAGCATCTGGTGAGCCTGGGCCTGGCCAGCAGCCGCCAGCAGGCCCAGCAGCTGATCCGCGCCGGCCGGGTGCGCAGCGGCGATCGGGTGCTCGACAAACCCGGCACGGCGGTCTCGCCGGAGCTCGTGCCCGAGGTGGAGCAGCCGCCCCGGTTCGTGTCGCGGGGTGGCGAGAAGCTGGCGGCAGCCCTGGACGCCTTCCCGATCGAGCCGGCGGGCCGGATCTGCCTGGATGGGGGGATCTCCACCGGCGGCTTCACTGACTGCCTGCTCCAGCACGGCGCCGCGCGGGTCTACGGCATCGACGTAGGATACGGCCAGACGGCCTGGAGCCTGCGCACCGATGGGCGGGTGGTGCTGCGCGAGCGCACCAACCTGCGGCACCTCGACGCCCGGACCCTCTATGCCACGGATGATCCGTGGCCCGACCTGGCGGTGGCGGATCTCTCCTTCATCGCCCTGGCGCTGGTGCTGCCGGCCCTGGTGCGGTTGCTGAGCCCGGAGGGGGGGGAAGCGGTGCTGCTGGTGAAACCCCAGTTCGAGGTGGGACGCCAGCGGGTGGGCCGGGGCGGCGTGGTGCGGGACCCCGCCGCCCACGTCGCGGCCATCGGCGGTGTGATCGCCGCGGCCGCCGCCAGCGGCTGGCGTGCCGCTGGCCTGATCGCCTCCCCGCTGACCGGTCCGGCCGGCAACCACGAGTATCTGCTCTGGCTGCAACCGCGGAGTTGGGCCCCGGATGGCGGGGGGGCTGGCGGGAAGGATTGTGTGGATCGGGCCTGCATCGAGGCCCTGGTGAGCCGAACCCTGCGCCCCGGCTGAAGAACCGACGGCGCTCCTCCAGAGCGGTGGGGAGGATCGGGGGGGGATCAGATGGCGGTGCTGTCCCTGTCGCCGGTGCGGATCCGGATGACGGTGTCCACCGTGTTGATGAAGATCTTGCCGTCACCGATCTCACCGGTGCGGGCCGCATCCTGGATCGCCGCGACCACGGTATCGACCCGGTCGTCATCCACGACCACCTCGAGCTTGAGCTTCTGGAGGAACTCGACGGTGAACTCCGAACCCCGGTAGCGCTCCACCTGGCCTTTCTGGCGGCCAAAGCCGCGGACTTCGCTCACCGTCATGCCGACGATGCCGGCATTGACCAGGGCCACCTTGACATCTTCGAGCTTGAATGGGCGGATGATGGCCTCAACTTTTTTCATGGAGATTGGGAGGGGTTGAAGACAGCGATCTCAGGAGAGTTCGCCGAGAGGGAGGGCGATGTAAGGGCAGCGATTGACGCGGAGCCCGGCGGCCTCGGCATCCTCGCAGAGCAGGTCCGCCGAAGGGGGACCGACCTGGACCCTGCCGGCGGCGAGATGGGCCCAGACGGCGTCATCGAAATGGGTCTGAAGCCAGACCATGCCGAGGGCCGACTGAGGTTGCAGTCGATAACCGCGGGGGGTGCCCGCAAGAACGAGGTCCAAACAAAAGACCCTGCGACTGAGGCCATTAGGCCTGAGCACGCAGGGCTTCGATGTCGCTGATGTTACGGCTTGGCCGGCCGCCGAGGGGGTCAGCCCGCGTTCACCTGCCGGGCCGCATCCCGGCGACGGTGATGGTAGGTGTGGCCGCGATAGCGAAGCTCGATCGCTTCATCGACCTCCTGAACCGGGTGGCAGAGGGGCTCCCGGTAGTGAACACCGCGATAGATGTGCTCGACCGGCTGGGTGTCCGGCAGGTCGTGATGGCTGGCGTCGTAGCGGACGCCGCGGTAGACGAGGGTGGTACGGGTCATGACGGAGTGGCCTCGAAGGGATGGGGATCACCAGCCGGGAGGCCGGTGCCGCTTCGCGGGAAGGAGCGTTGCTTCACCTCGCGGGGGGCTACTTCCAACAGGAGGAGCGGGCCCAGCCCGGTCCATGCCCAACGTTTTGTCCTTCAACTCATTTCTAGCGCAGTTCCGCTGTCCATGGCGAACGTAGTCCGGGGAAAAGCGCGTTTTTCTTCATCATCAGACCCTGTCTACGATCGGAACCACGCCGCGACTGCTGCCCGTCGATGTCCGCCCTCCCCACCAGCCCAGGCGCTCTCGCGTCCGATCCAGGCCGGACGGACCCCCTGGATGGCACTCCCACCCACCGGCCCGCCTACGGGACCCGGGCGATCGCCGAGGGTGAGCTGATCTGCTTTGAGAACCCCCGGCCGGGACGTCCCTACGAGGTGGCGATCGAGCTGCCGGAGTTCACCTGCCGATGCCCGTTCTCCGGCTACCCGGATTTCGCCGTGCTGCGGCTGCTCTACCAGCCCGGTCCCTCGGTGCTCGAGCTCAAGGCCCTCAAGCTCTATGTCAACGCCTGGCGGGATCGGAGCATCTCCCACGAGGAGGTGTGCAACCGGATTCTCGATGATCTGGTGGCGGCCGCAGCCCCGGCCTGGATGCAGCTGGAGGCGGATTTCAATCCCCGCGGCAATGTGCATACGGTGATCCGGGCGAGCCACGGCAGCCGTCAGCCCTGCTGAGCCTCCCCGGCCGCCCCCGGGGCGGGATCGGGATGAAGGCGGCCCAGCAATGCGGGCAATTCCCGTGCCAGCGCGGTGAGGTTCCGGTTGCAGAGACCCCCCACGTGCAGCCGCTGTCGCTCGGGTTCGGCAATGGCCCAGAGCTGCCGCGTGGCGATCAGGCTCAGGCCTCCGCCCAGCAGGGCGATGGCGAAACCGCCGTAGACCAGCGGCACGCCGGGATCCCGTTTGAAGAGGAGCCCGCTGGCGGGAAGCACATCGACCACCCGGATCGGCAGTCCCGCCACGTCGAGGGGCTCTCCCCCCGGCACCATCTGGCCGAGGGAACGGCCTTCGGCGGAGAAGACCTCGATGGGCCCCTGCTCGCTGGAGAGGGTCAGCAGGATCGGTTCGCTCCCGTCCGGACGGGTCGGCAGAGCCAGGCCCCAGACCTGATCCCCCAGCTCGGACAGGGTGCGCAGGGGCAGTTGCAGCCAGGGACTGCGGCCGAGCTGAACGGTGATGGCCGCCAGGGCCCAGTCCGCCTGGTACACCGTCATGCCGCGGTAGCGCAGGGGGTGATTCACGCTGATCCCCGCCTGATGCAAGGGCTGGCCCTGGGGGTCGATCAGGCGCAGGTCGGAGCGGAACTGCTCGGGCCGGCCGGCCGGATCGCGCTCGATCCGGAAAGCGTCAACCGCAAGGGTGAGCTGGGTCTGGCCGCGGGAGTCGAGCAGCTCCAGATCACGGCCCGGGGCCAGAAATCGCTCCAGCCGCTGACCCCCGAGGGCACCCCAGGCCGATCCCACCATCAGCACCACCAGACCGGCATGGACCAGCAGCGGCCCCACCCGGCCCAGCAGGCCACGACGGGCTGCGAGACGGTCGCCCTGGCGGCGCAGGGTCCATCCTTGGTCGCCCAGCAGCCGCTCCAGCTGCTGCAGATCGGCGCCGGGGTCGGAGCTGGGCAGGGTCTCGGCCAGGCTGAGCTTGCTGAGCTGGCGGGGTGAGTGATAGTCGATCCAGCGCAGCGCCGCCTGCAGAGCCGGCCATTGCCGTCTCCAGCTGCAGAGCACCAGGGCCAGGCCGAGCCAGGCCAGCAGCGCCAGGAACCAGCTGCTCGAATAGACGTGATCCAGTTCGAGCCGCAGGATCCAGTCGGCATCCAGCAGACCCAGCCAGGGCTGGGCGTCGTAGATGCGGTGATAGATCGCGTCCGTGTCCCGCTGGGGAATCGCCGTGCCGACGCCACTGGCCACGGCGATGACCAGCAGCAGAGCGATAGCCAGGCGCAGGTCGGACATCCAGGCCGCCAGGCGGTTGAGCCGGCTCCGCTTCCACCAGGGGATCGATCCGCCGACGTCCAGGGGACTGGTCATGGCAGGGAGGCCAGCAGGGCGAGACCGCCACTGGCGACCAACACGGCACCGCTCACCGGAGGCACCCAGCGGCTCAACCTCCGCAAGGCCAGCAGCCGTTGCATCGAGGCGGCGGCGGTGCCGGCCAGCAGCAGGGGAAGCACCTGCCCGGCCCCGAAGCTGATCAGCAGCACCAGGCCCACCAGGGGGCGCCCCTGCTGGGCGATCCAGGCGAGCAACACGGCGAGCACCGGGGTGGTGCAGGGACTGGCGGCCAGACCGAAGGCCGCGCCGGCCGCCAGCGGGGCGAGGGAAGCCGGCACCCGCTCACGCCAGCGCTCGGGGTCCGGACCACTGGGCAGGGGAAAGCGCACCAGACCCAGGAGGTTGAGTCCCATCACCACCGCCACCACGGCCACCACGGTGGGGACGACTCCCGGCACCTGCCCATAGAGCTGGCCCAGCATGGAACTGGCCACCCCCAGCACCACCAGGGCGGCCATGATGCCGGCGACGAAGCTCAGGCTCCGCAGCCAGGGCCGGCCGGCCGTGGAGGAGAAGCCCGCCATGTAGGCCACCGTGACCGGCAGCAGTGAGAGGGAGCAGGGGCCGAGGCTGGTGAGCAGGCCGGCGCCGAACACGACAGCCAGGGTGGAAGGCCCCGGCGCCGACAGGGAACTGCCCATCAGCTGCTCTCCCCGACTGGCCAGTTCCGTGAGTTGCAGCCCGAGGCCGTTCATCCGTTCCGTGCTGGGGCCGTGGCAGCGCTCCAAGGGAACGCGCGCCCGTTGTTCAGCCTATCGGGGCAGGGTTGGGGCTGGCTCCGACCCGGGCAGGGGCGCGGGACCGGCGCTGGCGCCCGAGCCGGCCCCCGTCCCAGCCGGCCGACTCCAGTGAGCAGCGGATCAGCAGACCGGCGGTCAGCAGACTTGCCAGCAGGGAGTTGCCGCCATAACTGATCAGGGGAAGGGGCAGGCCGGTGGTGGGCATCGAGCCACTGGCCACGGCGATGTTCAGGATCGACTGCCCCACCAGCAAGGTGGTGGCCCCGATCGCCACGAGCCGCTGTTGATTGCTGCGGCAACCCAGGGCCACCCGGAGACCCACGAAACCAAACAGGAGCAGAAACGCCAGCAGCATCACCGATCCCACATAGCCAAACTCCTCGGCGAAGACCGCGAAGATAAAATCGGTGGATTGGATCGGCAGGTACTGCAGCTTCTGGGTGGAGAGGCCGTAGCCCTCACCGAGCACCCCTCCCGAACCGATCGCCAGCAGGCTCTGAACCAGCTGATAGCCATCCCCCTGGGGATCCAGCCAGGGGTTGAGAAAGGAGGTGACCCGCAGGCGCTGGTACTCGTTGATCAGGATGCTGCCCGTGCCCAGCAGCCCGCCGGCGGCGGCCGTGCCGAGCAGGCTGAGCAGGGGCAGACCGGCGGCCAGGGCCATCATCCAGAGCAGCAGGCCGGTGAGGGCCGCGGTGCTCAGGTTGGGCTGCTTGAGGATCAGCAACAGCAGGGTGGCAAAGGTGCCCAGCCAGAGCAGCTTCTGATCGATGCCGATCCGCTGCCAGTGGGCGAAGAGGGAGGCACCCTGCAACACGACGAATGGCTTGACCAGCTCGGAGGGCTGGATCTGAACGGGCCCCACCACCAACCAGCGGCTGGCGCCGTTGACGGTGCTCCCCGCCACCAGGGTGGCGGCGATCAGCACACCGCCGATCAGCACGGCTGGACCGGCCCAGCGCAGCCATCGGCGCAACTGGGTGCGCATCGCCAGCCAGAGGAGACCCCAGCTGGCCAGCATCCAGATGGCCTGCCGCTTGAGGTAGAAGGCGGAATCCCCCATTTCCCGCTCAGCCACCCACCAGCTGGCCGAAGCCAGGATCAGCAGACCGGCCACGCTCCAGACCGCCACCATCACCAGGAGCAACCTGGCCTCGGCGGGCCAGTCCGCCCAGGCCAGCTGCAGCCCGGAGGGGCCCGAAGTCGGGCCGTCAGAGCTGGCGCCGGAGGATGCCGCGGCGGACGTGGACCTGGGGCGTCGCTTCATGGGGCCGCTCGGGTGGGCGCGATCGGAGGGCAGGGCTCCATTCAGCCGTATCGATGCGGATGCGGTGAGGGACGGACGGACAAAAAAAAGCCCGGCTCAGGCCGGGCCCATCTTGACGTGCGGGTAAGCGGGCCGCCAGGCCTGCTCAGTTGCCGACATTGACCTGACGACGGCCTGTGACGAGTTCCACCTTGAGGATCTTGCCCCCCTGCTTCATGATTCGCTGCTGTTCAGCGAACCAACTCTCGTAGGGCACCCACTTGGTGAAGAAGGTGTTCTGCAACTCGCGCTGACTCCTGACCTTCTCCGGGCAGGGGATACAGGCCGTGATCTTGAACAGGCGCATGGTTGATCCTCGCGGGAGTGGCGTGGCCGTGGGATCAGTTACCGAGGCCGGAGCTGATGTAGTCGAGATAGACACCGAGCTCACGACCGGCATCAGGCCCGACCAGGGAGGCGGCCGATTCCTTGATGGCCTGGATCGACTGGACGGTGGCGCCGATCGGCACGCCGAGGGAGTTGTAGGTCTCCTTGAGGCCGTTCAGAACGCGTTCATCGAGGATCGAGGTGTCCCCGGCGAGCATGGCGTAGGTGGCGTAGCGCAGGTAGTAGTCGAGGTCGCGGATGCAGGCGGCATAGCGACGGGTGGTGTACATGTTGCCGCCCGGACGGGTGATGTCCGAGTACAGCAGGGTTTTCGCCACGGCTTCCTTGATGATCGCCGCCGCGTTGGCGCCGATGGTGGCCGCAGCGCGCACACGAAGCTCGCCGCTGGAGAAGTACTGCTCCAGCCGTCCGATCGAGGAGTCATCCAGGTAGAGACCCTGGACGTCGGACTGGTTGATGACGTTGGTGATCGCGTCTTGCATGTGTCCTGGGGAGGAGGCGGTGGGAGGGAAGGGGGAGCCTCAGGAGAGGGCGCCGATGACGTAGTCGAAGTAGGTGCCGGCTTCTTCGGCGTCAGCGCCACTGAGCAGACCCATGGCGGCACTCTTGAGCTCACGGACGACCTCGGCCATGGCTTCCAGGGGAACGCCAAGGGCCCGGTACATCTCGCGGGCACCGATGATGCCGATTTCTTCGATGGGGGTCACATCCCCGGCCACCACGCCATAGGTCACCAGGCGCAGGTAGTAGTCGATGTCGCGCAGGCAGGTGGCTGTCATCTCCTCGCCGTAGGCGCTGCCGCCTGGAGAGATGACGTCGGGACGCTTCTGAAAGAGCGCGCCGCCGGCCTGCTTCACAAGACGCTCGCGACTCTCGCTCAGGACCTGAGCCACCCGCAGACGGCGTTGACCGCCGCCCACGAAGGACTTGATCTGTTCGAGTTCGCCAGGGCTGAGGTAGCGGGCTTCGGCGTCCGCGTTGATGATCGAGTTGGAGACGATGCTCATGCAGTTCTGCCTCGAAACAAGCGGTCGCCGTGAAGGAGACCGGTATCCGGTGGGTAAGGGAAGCCCCTCGCTCGCAACCTTCGTCGACGTGAACGCCAACGAGATGGAATGGAGAGTGGGCAGTCGATCAGCTTGCTGACCGCCGAGTCATTCTGCGGCAATGCGCGCCACAGACCCCCGCGGCGGTAACAGTTCTTCACGGCGGTAAAACCGGATAAATCCCAGTGCTGGCAACGATTCTCACGGATGTTGATATGACAAGAGCTGCTGACGGTTTGTGAAGCATTTCCAGACTTCCTGGGACAGGGAAACTACAGATTCTGTGGTGATTCGCCCGGATCACTGTTCCTGGCCAACACAAAATGCTCCCGGTTTGGAGTCCGGGAGCGCAGGCTGCCGATCGCCCCCCCTCCGGAGGACCCCGGGCTCAGATCGGTTCGCGGGTGGGCGGAGTGAGGCCGGCGCTGCCCCCATAGAGGGCCGCGGTGCGATTGACCGTGGGGAGCGGAATCCCCGATTCCGTGGCGAGGCCACGCAGGTAGGGCACGGTATCCCGGCCGAAGCGATCGGCGTACTCCTGGCTGTTAAGCAGCCGGTTCAGGGCGGATGGCTGCCCCTGGTCGCTCCGGGTGGCCAGGAACAGGCTGACCTCCTTCGGCTGGGCGGCCCGGCCCAGCAGGGCCAGGTAAGCCGCCGAGGCGGCCCGCAGCGGAGCCATCCGCTGGAGCCGCTGCTGAAACAGGTCGCTGGCGGCGATCAGTCCAATGAACTCGGAGACAGAGACGCGGCCATCCCGCAGCTGGGACTCCGCATCCCCCAGGCGTTCCGCGGCCAGGGGCACACGGTTGAGCAACTGGCGATAGGCACCTTCGATCACCTGCTGCAGAACGGCTTCATCGGCGCCGGCGGGAAGCCTGACCGGCTGGGCGAGACCCCGCCGACGGCGGAATCCCTGGGGCTGGGCTCCGGACAGCGCCTTGGCCATGGCGGCCTCGGCCGGCCGGGCCGTGCTGAGGCCAAGCCCGTTGCTGCTCTGGACGGAACGCCAGTCTCCGCTGATCAGGGGGCGCAGCTGGGTCGGGGATCCGGGGGTGCTGCCCCGCTGCGCCGACCAGAGTCGGCCGGCGCCCCCGGCGGCTCCCGCGGATGTGCTCCAGCGGCGGGTGGGCTCCGGGGGCTGCCGCAGGCTGCTGGGTGGCTCCGTCGCGGTGGTGTCGGGGGGCCGTTGCCCCTCCGGGAAGCGGGCAGTCCAACTGCCGACCACCTGCCTGAGGCGGCGATCCGTCAGGTTGCGGGGGGTGAGGTCACCGGTGCCGATGAACGCGGAGGGCTGAGCGGCCTGGGGTCGAGGGGTCAGGCTGAGATCGGTGACGGCGGAAGGATCGAAGGACCGGACCAGCTTGGGAACCCGGCGGGCATTGAGGTCCCCCGGGGTGACGAAGCGCTCGTAGGGGACGGTGTCCTCCCCGAAGGCCTGAAGGTATTCGGGGCTGTCGAGGATGGCGTCGACGATGCCGTAGAACCCCTGGCGGGCCGCTGTGTCGAAGTAGCCGTCGATCTCACGGCGCCCGAAGGTGGGGCGGCCGAGCAGGCGGCGGTGGATGATCTCGATCGCCTTGGTGATGTAGAGCCCGGCCCAGTAACGGCGCTGAAACGCCTTGGAGCGGGCCACCTGGCGGATGAACTCCCGCAGGCTGATGTCCCCGTTCTCGAGCTTGATCTCCGCAACACTGAGACGCTCACCGTCGTAACCGGCCGTTCCCAGCACCTGAACGTAGACGGCCCGGATCACCGCCTGGGTGCTGGATTCCGTGCCGCGCACACTGGGCTGGCCTCCCCGACGGGGAACGGAGGCGCCTCCCGTGGCGATCTGCTGGAGCCGGACCACCCGGGGCCCGACCCGCCGGGGTGTGGAGGAGCGGAACTGGGGGCTGTCCATCTGGCCCGGCTCACGGATGCCGTTGCCGACCAGGATGCGTCGGGTGTCGTAGCTGAACGGGGCGGACCGGGTGGCCACCGCCGCGGTCGCCGAGGGGAAGATTGCGCCGTAGTTGAGGCCGATCGGATCGTTTCCTCCACCGTAGGCATGCTGGTCGGGCAGGGGTTGCCGGTAGGCGGCGTAGAGGGTGATGTACTGCGGAGCACCCTCGAAAGGAGCGCTGAAGCGGAACAGCTTGCGGTTGGAGCCCCAGCCGGCGCTCTCCTGGGCCTCCTCCCCGATGTCACGCAGGTAGGGAACGGTCTCCTCACCGAACACCTGGGCGTACTCCAGGGTGTTGATCAGGGAATCCACCAGTCCGGGCAGGCCCTGGGCACTCACGATGGCGAAGTAGCGGCGAAACTCCTCGATCGAGCTCACCCCCCGGCCGAGGAAATGGCGGAAGGCCAGCTCCACCACGCGGCTGTTGGAGAACCGTCCGTAGAACTGGCGCTGGTATTCCTTGCTCCGGCCCAGGCAGCGGATGAATTCCCGCATTGAAATCTGCCCCTGGGAGACCTGGGTGGCCTGCACCGGTGCCACCACCTGGGAGTACCCCTTGACGATGTCCCGCTCGAAGACCTGCCGGTAGGCGGCCCGGATCACCTCAGCCTTCTCCCGGCCGGAGAGACCCGGTTTCATCACGAAACGCTGGGGCGTCTCCGCGGCCAGGGCATAGATCGCCGGGAGCTGCAGGCCCTGGTTCTCGGGGCTGCCCAGCCGCTGGCGGGCGGACGGGGTGGGGATCGCCAGCTCCTGCAGGAGCACGTTGAAGCAGGCGATCACCAGCTGGCGGGCCTCGGGCTCCTGGCGGAAGAGGGTCGCCGCGGCCGCCCGCATCTCCTGCAGCGCCACGTTGGTGGCGGCCAGGGAGCAGGCGTTCTCCAGCACGTCCCGCAGTCCGCGGGTGTTGACCGCCAGGATGCTGGGATCGCCGGCCACCACGGCGTAGCCGACGTAGCGAAGGAACCAGGCCATGTCCCGCAGGGACTTGCGCATGCGCTCGCTGCCGTAGCGGGCCACGCTGATGGGAGTGAAGCCGGTGGGCAGCACCACGCGCACATCCGCATCGGCCTGGACGCCCTCGAGGATGCGGCCCAGCAAGCCGGTGCCGCCGCTGCCCTGGGCGAAGGTGCGCACGGAGGTGGCGGCGGCCAGCTGATCCGCCGCCAGGGGTGCGCTCTCCGCGGGAGTGGAGCCCAGCGGGGCCAGGGGCTCGTCAAGGTAAGAGAGCGGGGTGCCGCCAGCGAAGATGCGGTTGGCCGCCTTGGCCACGATGGTGTCCGCATTGGCGGAGATGCGGCGGGCCGCCTCCACCCGCGTGCTGCCACTGCGGAAGAAGGCGAGGAGAGTATCGAGCTCTCCTTTTTCAGGGAACCGATCCTGTTGCTCCGCCTGACGGACGCTGGAGAGCGGCAGGGTGTCGAAGAGCTGGGGGCTGACCCTGGTGCTGCCGCTGCTGGCGGTCACGGTCATGAACGGTCGCGTACCGGGCGGAGCCACGTTACGGCTGGCCTCCCGGCCGGCCCGAAGGCCATGAACAAATGTTTGCAGCGGACCGGCCCGGTCGCTCCCCGCGGAGGGCCGTCCATGAAAAGCTCCCCACCAGAGAACGGCGAATCCCTCCCATGCGTCCAGGCCCTGCAGATGCCGCCACACCGGTGGTGAGCGCCTTCTACGACCGTTTCCCGTACCCCGGGGACCCTCTCCAGGACGGACCACCCCCCGGGTACAACTGGCGCTGGTGCCATGCCTGCGTCACCAGCGCCTGCACCGGCCGCCTTCCCCCCGCCGGGCGGCCTCCCCGGATCCTCGACGCCGGCTGCGGCACGGGTGTGAGCACCGACTACCTCGCCCACCTCAACCCGGGGGCCGAGCTGCTGGCGGTGGACATCAGCCCGGGGGCCCTGGCCCAGGCCCGCGAACGCCTGCGCCGCTCCGGAGCGCTCGAGCGGTGCCCATCCCTGCGGATCGAGCAGCGCAGCCTCCTGGAGCTGGCCGGGGAAGGCCCCTTCGATCTGATCAATTCAGTCGGGGTGCTCCACCACCTGCGTGAACCTGAGGCCGGCCTGGCCGCCCTCGCCGAGCGGCTCAGGCCCGGCGGGTTGCTGCACCTCTTTCTGTACGCCGACGGCGGGCGCTGGGAGATCCACCGGGTCCAGGCGGCGCTCCAGCGGCTCCAGGTGGGGGGGGATGCCGGGGGGCTGAGCCTGGGTCGCGGGCTGCTGGCCACGCTTCCGGCAGGCAACAGGCTCCGGCGACACCACGAGGAGCGCTGGTCCCTGGACACCGCCTCGGACGCCAATTTCGCCGACATGTATCTGCATCCCCAGGAAACGAGCTACGACCTGGACCGGCTGTTCCGCTTCGTGGCGAGCGCCGATCTGGAGTTCGCCGGTTTCTCCAATCCCCAGGTGTGGGATCCGGCCCGGCTGCTGCAGGGGGAGTTGCTGGAGCGGGCGCGGAGGCTGCCCGAACGCGAGCAGTGGGCCCTGGTCGAGTCCCTGGACCCGGACATCAGCCACTTCGAGTTCTTCCTCAGCCGGGGCCCCCTCACGCCCTGCCGCTGGGAGGACGACGACGCCCTGCTGGCCGCCCGAGGGCGGCGCAACCCCTGCCTGTGGGGCTGGCCGGGGACCAGCCTTCTCGATCCGGACTTCCGACCCATCGACCTCGAACCCGAGGGCCTGCGGCTGCTGCAGGCCCTCGAGGAGGCCGGGCCGGCGACGGCCCTTGGGGCCCTGCCCCTGGGGGCCTCGGCGACCGACCGACTGCGGGTGGCCCGGGATCTCTGGCGGCGGCGGCTGCTGCTGCTGGAACCAGCTGCAGAGCCGGTTCTGGGGATGGAGCGGCCAGCCATGTAACGGGTTTGTGATAGATTCCGCGCGCCTTTTCCAACCCGCTGGCGCACTTGCAGGCCCCACCCGTCTCAGGTCCATCAGCATCCGATCGCTCCGTCGATCCGGGCGCTGCCGTCGGGCTGGATTCGGTGGATCCCATCGTGCCGGCCCCGTTGCCAGGCACGCCAGAGTTCACCCCCGATCTGAGGGCGTCCCTGCTCAGGAGCCTGGCTGGACGGGCCACACCCGTTCCGGTGCTCCTCCAGCCAGCGGCGGAGGCCGAACCCACGCCGAGCCCGACCGCTCCGGGCAACGGCATGGAGGAGTACGCCCGTCTCCAGCGCCGTCTGCTGCTCTCGACCTTGATCGTCTCCGCCGTCGCGGTCCCGGCCGCGGCCCTGCTGTTCGATCGGACCGCGGCCCTCAGTGTGGCGGTGGGTGCCGGCGGCGGTCTGCTCTACCTGCGGCTCCTGGCTCGCAGCGTGGCCCGCATCGGCGCCGGCTCCCGCCAGGTGGGCAAGTCCCAGCTCCTGGTCCCGGTGGTGCTGGTGCTGGCGGCGGCCCGGCTGCCCGCCCTGGAGATCGTTCCGGTTCTGGTGGGCTTCCTGCTCTACAAACCGGCCCTGCTGATGCAGGCCTTCGTCCAGCCCTGACAGCCGCTTCACTCCGGCCGTCCTGTTCCCATCCGTCGCGTCAGCGGCACCTCCGTACCTTCCGATGGTTCCGTTGCCTTTCCTTCTCCCCTTCGCCGAACTGGAGGTGGGTCAGCACCTCTACTGGCAGATCGGCGGCCTCAAGATCCACGGCCAGGTCTTCCTGAGCTCCTGGGTCGTGATCGGCGCCCTGCTGGCCCTCGTCGTGGCCGGCACCCGTCAGCTGGGGCGTGATCCCCGCGGCGTCCAGAACCTCCTGGAATTCCTCTGGGCCTACATCCGCGATCTGGCCCGCGAGCAGATCGGAGAAAAAGCCTACCGAGACTGGCTTCCGTTCATCGGCACCCTCTTTCTGTTCATCTTTGTGAGCAACTGGGGTGGAGCCCTGATTCCCTGGAAACTGATTCACCTGCCGAGTGGGGAACTCGGTGCCCCCACAGCGGACATCAACACCACGATCGCCCTGGCCCTGCTGGTGTCGCTGGCCTATTTCTATGCCGGCCTCAGCCGAAAGGGATTCCGGTACTTTGAGTACTACGTGGAGCCCACGCCGATCATGCTCCCCTTCAAGATCGTCGAGGATTTCACCAAGCCCCTTTCCCTCTCCTTCCGTCTCTTCGGCAACATCCTGGCCGACGAACTGGTGGTGGCCGTGCTCGCCTTCCTGGTTCCCCTGCTGGTGCCCCTGCCGGCCATGTTCCTGGGGCTCTTCACCAGCGCCATCCAGGCCCTGATCTTCGCCACTCTGGCCGCCTACTACATCGGAGAGGCGGTCCACGAGGAGGCCCACTGACCGGGACAGCCCGGCCCCAGTGGGCCGGGCTGTCCATCTGCTAAATCTCCTGCGCGCAGGTCCGGCTCGATCCGGGCCCATCTCCTTTCCGAGATGTCCCAGGCGTCAGCTTCATTCCGCGCTCTCCGGCGCCCCCCATCGTCACCTTCCACCATGGATTCCCTTATTCCCGCCGCGTCTGTTGTGGCTGCCGGTCTGGCTGTCGGCCTCGGGGCCATCGGCCCCGGCATCGGCCAGGGCACCGCTGCCGGCGGAGCTGTCGAAGGCATCGCCCGCCAGCCTGAAGCCGAAGGAAAGATCCGCGGCACCCTGCTGCTCTCGCTGGCCTTCATGGAAGCTCTCACCATCTACGGCCTGGTCGTGGCCCTGGTGCTGCTGTTCGCCAACCCCTTCGCCAGTTGATCGCCCTGGCGACGGAGCGGGGCAGCGGGCCGCAACTGCGGACCCCGAATTCCCGCTCCGTTGCCGGGCTGAGCCCCGTCAGTCCAGCTCCGAGTCCCCCGGCCCTGCCCGCTGATCGCCGGCGGTGCCACCCCGACCCTTCCAGCGCTCCCGCCCCATGATCAGCTGGCTACCGCTTGCCGCAGCAGGTGCTCCGGAGGGAGGTCTGTTCGACCTCGATGCCACCCTGCCTCTCATGGCAGTGCAGGTGGTGCTCCTCACCTTCGTCCTCAACACCCTGTTCTTCCGCCCGGTCGGACGGACCGTGGAAGAGCGTGAGAGCTACATCAGCACCAGCCGCGCTGAAGCCAAACAGAAACTGGCCCAGGCCCAGCGCCTGGAGGCCGACCTGCGCCAGCAGCTCCGGGAGGCACGTCAGAAGTCCCAGTCGCTGATCCTCGAGGCCGAGCAGGAAATGGATCGCCTCTACCGCAGCGCGCTGGCCACCGCCCAGGCCGAGGCCAACAGCAGCCGCGAAACGGCACGGCGAGACATCGACCTGAAGCGCAGGACGGCCGAGGAAGTGCTCGAGCGCGATGCCGACCAACTCGGAACCCTGATCATCACCCGTCTGCTGGCAGCCCAATGATCCCGTCTCCCCTCCCGCTCGCCAGCCTGCCCCCCGCGGCCATCGGGCTCAACCTCGACCTGTTCGAAACCAACATCATCAACCTGGCGATCGTCATCGCGGCGCTGGTCTGGTTCCTGCCCAAGGTGCTCGGCGGCATCCTCGAGAAACGACGCGAGGCCATCCTCTCCGACCTCCAGGATGCGGAAGCGCGGCTGCAGGAAGCCACCCTGGCCCTCTCGACGGCCCAGCAGGAGCTCACCGAGGCCCAGAAAAAGGCCGATCAGATCCGCGTGGATGGCAAGGCCAGGGCCGATGCGCTGCGCCTCGAGAGCGAACGCCGCACCGTCGATGAGATGGCCCGCCTGCAGCAGGGGGCCGTGGCCGATCTGCAGTCGGAAGCGGATCGGGTCAGTGACCTGCTCCGGCGCCAGACGGCACGTCTGGCCGTGGAGAAGGCCCTGGCTGAGCTGCCTGGCAAGCTGGATGAAGGCGCCCAGGCCAGGCTCATCGATCAATCCATCCGCAGCCTCGGTCAAGCCTGATGCCGCTCCTCACCTCCATTTCCACCCCCTACGCCGAGGCCCTGCTCCAGGTGGCCGAAGAACGGCAGGAAACCGAGCTGGTGGCCCAGCAGGCCCGCCAGGTGCTGGCCCTCTGGCACTCCTCGGCGGATCTGCGCCAAGCCTTCACCTCTCCCGTGCTGGAGCCTGAGGCCAAGAAAAAAGCCCTGATCCACCTCTTCAGCGACGAGCTGACGCCCTCCTTCCTGACCCTGCTGAAACTCCTGGCCGATCGCCAGCGCATCGCCGTGCTTGATGCGGTGCTGGATCGCTTCCTGGTGCTGTACCGCGAACAGCGGGGGATCGCCCTGGCCAAGGTCACCTCGGCCACCCCGCTCAGCGAAGCGCAGCAGCAGGCCCTCCAGACCCAAGTGCAGGCCGTGGCCGGCACCGGGAATGTGGAATTCGATCTCCACATCGATCCCAGCCTGATCGGCGGCTTCGTCGTCAGCGTCGGCTCCCAGGTGATCGACGCCAGCCTGGCGGGCCAGGTGCGGCGCCTCGGCCTGGCGCTGGCCAAGGCGGGCTAGCTCCAACTCCCCCGTTCCCACCCTCCCACCGTCTCTCCTTCCATCGCCTCCCCCTCCGGGGATCTCCACCCATGGTTTCCATCCGACCCGACGAGATCAGCGCCATCCTCAAGCAGCAGATCGAGGACTACGACAAATCCATTTCGGTCAGCAACGTCGGAACCGTGTTGTCCGTGGGGGATGGCATCGCCCGCATCTACGGCCTGCAGCAGGTGATGTCCGGTGAGCTCGTGCAGTTCGAGGATGGCAGCGAAGGCATCGCCCTCAACCTCGAGGACGACAACGTTGGCGCCGTGCTCCTCGCCGAGGGTCTCGGCATTCAGGAGGGCAGCACGGTGAAGGCCACCGGCCGGATCGCCGAGGTGCCTGTGGGCGACGCCATGCTCGGCCGGGTGATCAACCCGCTGGGCCTGCCGATCGACGGCAAGGGGGAAATCGCCACGACGGAGACGCGGCTGATCGAATCGATGGCGCCGGGAATCATCCAGCGCAAGTCGGTGCATGAGCCCATGCAGACGGGCATCACGGCCATCGACGCCATGATTCCGATCGGACGGGGTCAGCGAGAACTGATCATCGGCGACCGGCAGACCGGCAAGACCGCCATCGCCATCGACACCATCCTCAACCAGAAGGGTGAGGACGTGGTCTGCGTCTACGTGGCCATCGGCCAGAAATCGGCCTCCGTGGCCAATGTGGTGGAAGTGCTGCGGGAGCGCGGCGCCCTCGACTACACCGTGGTGGTGGCCGCCAGCGCCTCGGAGCCGGCAGCCCTGCAGTACCTGGCTCCCTACACCGGCGCGGCCATCGCCGAGTCGTTCATGTACAAGGGCAAGGCCACCCTGGTGGTCTACGACGACCTCACGAAGCAGGCCCAGGCTTACCGCCAGATGTCCCTGCTGCTGCGCCGCCCGCCGGGGCGTGAGGCCTATCCCGGCGACGTGTTCTATTGCCACAGCCGCCTGCTGGAGCGGGCCGCCAAGCTCTCGGATGCGATGGGCAAGGGCAGCATGACCGCCCTGCCGATCATCGAGACCCAGGCCGGTGATGTGTCGGCCTACATCCCCACCAACGTGATCTCGATCACCGATGGTCAGGTGTTCCTCAGCTCCGACCTGTTCAACTCCGGTCTGCGCCCCGCCATCAACGTGGGCATTTCGGTGAGCCGGGTGGGCGGCGCCGCCCAGACGAAGGCGATCAAGAAGATCGCGGGCACGCTCAAGCTGGAGCTGGCCCAGTTCGATGAACTGGCGGCCTTCTCCCAGTTCGCCTCCGACCTCGATGCCGCCACCCAGCAGCAGCTCGGTCGAGGCAAGCGCCTCAGAGAACTGCTCAAGCAGCCCCAGTACAGCCCCCTGATCCTGGCGGAACAGGTGGCGGTCGTCTACGCGGGCGTCAAGGGCCTGATCGATGAGATCCCCGTGGATCAGGTGTCGGAATTCTGCCGGGAACTGCGGGACTACCTCAAGAGCCACCAGCCCGAGTACATCACCAAGGTGCAGAGCGAAAAAGTGCTCAGCGAGGAGGCCGAGGGACTGCTGAAGCAGGCCATCGGCGAAGTCAAATCCACCATGCTGGCCACCGCCTGAGGTTCTCCGTCCATGGCCAACCTCAAGGAAATCCGCGACCGGATCAGTTCGGTCAAGAACACCCGCAAGATCACCGAGGCCATGCGCCTGGTGGCGGCCGCCAAGGTGCGCCGTGCCCAGGAGCAGGTGCTCCGCGCACGGCCGTTCGCCGATCGTCTCACCCGGGTCCTGGAGAATCTCCAGTCCCGCATGCGCTTCGAGGATGTGGTGGATACCCCGCTGCTGGAGCAGGAGCGTCCGCTCCGGCACATCACCCTGGTCGCCGTCAGCGCTGACCGGGGGCTGTGCGGGGGCTACAACGCCAACATCATCAAGCGCACCGAACAGCGGTTCGCCGAACTCAAGGATCAGGGCTACGACCTTTCCCTCGTGCTGATCGGCCGCAAGGCCACGTCCTATTTCCAGAACCGGTCCTATCCGATCCTGGCCACCTTCACCGGGCTGGATCAGGTCCCCAATGCCGACGAGGCCCGCGGAATCGGCGACGAAATCCTGGCGGAATTCCTCTCGGGCTCCACCGACCGGGTCGAGATCATCTACACCAAGTTCGTGAACCTGGTGAGCAGCGCCCCTGTCTCCCAGACGCTGCTGCCGCTCGATCCCCAGGGCATCGCCAGCCCCGATGATGAGATTTTCCGTCTCACCACCCGGGAGGGCCGCCTGGCGGTGGAACGGGGCAGCGCGCCGAATCCCGAACCCGTTCTCCAATCGGACTTCGTCTTCGAGCAGAGCCCGGATCAGTTGCTCAACGCCCTGCTGCCGCTCTACCTGGAGAACCAGTTGCTGCGTTCACTCCAGGAGGCCGCGGCCAGCGAACTGGCCAGCCGGATGACGGCGATGAACAACGCCAGCGACAACGCCAAGGCCCTGGCCAAGAGCCTCACGCTCGATTACAACAAGGCCCGCCAGGCCGCCATCACCCAGGAGATCCTGGAAGTGGTGGGCGGCGCCACGGCGATGGCCTGATCTCCCGTGCTGATCCAGTCGCTGTTTCCCCTGGCCCTGGCCCGGATCCAGCTGCGACCGGATCCGCTCGATTCAGCCGGAATGCTCCACGACCTGCTCGCGATGCGCGGGCCGGCGCAGTCGAACCCCGACGAGGGCTGCGCCTGGACCGGCGATCTCCACGGGATCTGGCGGCTCCACACCCTGCCGGCGTTCGCCTGGCTCCGGGAGGCGGTCCGGAGAGCCGCGCTGGAGTACCTGGAGGCCATTGGCTTCGATCCTCAGCGGGTCAGCCTGCACCTGCAGCGCTGCTGGCCGGTGGTGAGCGAGCCGGGCCAGGTGGTGGGGCGCCATCACCACCCCAACGCCCACATCAGCGCCGTCTACTACGTCAATGGCGACGGCAGCGGCCGCAGCGGCTGTCTCCGCCTGTTCGCACCGCGGTCCTGCAATGAACTCGTGCCGGGGCTGGCCGTCGGCCACGGCGGACCGATCGCCACCGGCCATCCGCTCAACGCTCCCTGGGTGGATGTGGCACCCCAGGCTGGACTGCTGGTGCTCTTCCCCGCCGCCACCGACCACGCCGTCACCGCCAACCTGGACGCGGAGGACCGCAGGATCTCGATCAGCTTCGACCTCGTTCTCTCGGCTCCGGCCGACGCCGGGGCCGCCGGCCCTTCGCCCGAATATCTCGCCCCCCATCCCGACCAGTGGACACCACTGACCCTGACGGCACCGGTCCCATCCGGTACGACCCCACCGTCCGGGAAGATGGGATGGTGATCCATCTCCTGCCATGGGGCCCCGTCTGCAGCCGCCCATGAGTGACACCTTCCGCGTGACCGCCGAGCTGAATGGCACGACCCACAGCTTTCCCTGCCGAGCCGACCAGACCGTGCTCGCCGCCGCCGAGGCCGCGGGGATTGGCCTGCCGAGTTCCTGCTGCTCGGGCGTCTGCACCACCTGTGCGGCCCGGCTCAGCTCCGGCCGCGTGGACCAGTCCGATGCAATGGGGGTGAAGGCGGACCTCCAGGCCGAGGGCTACGCCCTGCTCTGCGTCTCCTATCCCCGCAGTGACCTCACCCTGCTGGCCGGCCAGGAGGACGCCCTCTACGAGGCCCAGTTCGGCCAGTTCCAGCGCTGAGCGACGCGATGCCCCCCCCCCCAGAGGCGGACCAGCTCGAGCCGATCGAGATCTGGCTCGAACTCGCCGCCGGCCCCCTGCTGCCCCAGCTTCGGGAGGCCCTGTGGGTGCGCGGGGAGCCACTCCGCTGGGCCATCACCGCGGCGGCGCCCCTTACTGGCGGTGGCCACCGGCTGCGGATCGAAGCGGTGCTGCTCCGCCGGCCATGAGGCCCCAGCCGCCGGACGACCGGGACCCGTGACCCCGCCCCTGCCCACCCTTCTGATCATCCCCACCGGGATCGGCTGCGCCATCGGAGGCTTTGCCGGCGATGGCCTGCCGGCCGCCAGACTCCTGGCCGCCGCCTCCGGCTGCCTGATCACCCATCCCAACGTGATGAACGGGGCCGCCCTCTACTGGAGCGATCCCCGGCTGCACTACGTGGAGGGGTGGGCCCTCAACCGCTTCGCCGCCGGCGAGCTGGCCCTGGCGCCGGTGACCGGCCGGCGGGTGGGGTTGCTGCTCGATGCCGCCATCGAACCGGAGCTGCGCCTGCGCCAGCTCCAGGCCGCGGAGGCCTGTCGAGCCAGCCTGGGCCTGAGCATCGGCCCCGTGGTGACCACCGACGTCCCCCTGGAGGTGAGCCTGACTCTGGGGAGCAGCGGGGCCAGCTGGGGGCGGCTGGGGCGTCCTGACGCACTGCTGCGGGCCGGGGAGCAGCTGAAACGGGAAGGGGCCACCGCCGTCGCGGTGGTGGCGCGCTTCCCGGAGGATCCCGGCAGCGCGGCCCTGGCGGCCTACCGGGGCGGCATCGGGGTGGATGGGCTGGCCGGAGCCGAGGCTGTGATCAGTCATCTGCTGGCCCGGCACCTGCGGCTGCCCTGCGCCCACGCACCGGCCCTGGCTCCCCTGCCTCCGGATCCGGACCTCGACCCGCGGGCCGCCGGGGAAGAGCTCGGCCACACCTTTCTGCCCTGCGTGCTGGTGGGACTCAGCCGGGCGCCGGATCTGATCGCTCGGTCGGACCTGGCGGCCTGGCGGGGGGGCGAGCTGATTCACCCGGAGCGGATCGGAGCGGTGGTGGCTCCGGCCGGAGCCCTGGGGGGAGAGGCGGTGCTGGCCTGCGTCGAGCGGGGAGTGCCCCTGATTGCGGTGGAGGGCAACCCTTGCGTGCTTGCGGTCACCGCAGCGGCCCTGGGCCTGCCGGCGCTGAAGGCCTCCAGCCATGCGGAAGCGGCCGGGCTGGTGCTGGCCCTGCGGCATGGCATCGCCCCCGAAGCCCTGGCCCGACCCCTGCCCCCCTTGCGCTGAGGCCCCAGGCGGCGCTGGCCGGGCGAGGGGGCCGGGAGGCGGTGGCTCAGCGCAGGCAGGCCATCGGATGGCGGGTGGGCATGCCCAGGGCCTTGGCCACGCCGGGGTGACACACGGCCCCGTCCACCGTGTTTAGGCCGGAGAGCAGTTCGGGGCGCTCGGTGACCGCCTCCACCAGCCCCCGGCCGGCGATACCGACGATGTAGGGCAGCGTGACGCTCACCAGGGCCTCGGTGGAGGTGAAGGGCACCGCCCCGGGCATGTTGCCCACGGCGTAGTGCTGGACACCGTGGATGGTGACCACGGGATCGGTATGGGTGGTCTCGCGGCTGGTGGCGATGCAGCCCCCCTGGTCGATCGCCACATCCACAATCACCGCCCCCGGCTTCATGCGCCGCACCAGATCCTCCTCCACCAGCGTCGGGGCGCGGCCGCCGGGGGTGAGGACGGCACCCACCAGCAGATCGGCCGACGGCACCAGCCGCTCGATCAGCCCCCGGCTGCTGACCAGGCTCACCATCCGGCCGCGACGATCGGATTCCAGGTTGCGCAGCCGCTGCGGAGTGTGATCGAGCAGAAACACCTCCGCGTCCATGGCGGCGGCCAGCCGGGCTGCATGCCAGCCCACGGTGCCGGCGCCGAGCACCACCACCCGGGCCGGCCGCACTCCGGTGCAGCCCCCCATCAGCACACCCCGTCCCCCGTGGGGCTTCTCCAGCAGATGGGCCCCCACCTGGGCCGCCAGCCGGCCGGCAATCTCGCTCATGGGGGCCAGCAGGGGCAGGTTGCCGTTGTCGAGCTGCACGGTTTCGTAGGCCACGCCGGTGGTGCCGGCCTCCAGCAGGGCTCGCCCCACCTCCGGATAGGCCGCCAGGTGCAGATAGGTGAACAGCACCTGATCGCCCCGCAGGAAGGGGAACTCCTCCAGCTGGGGTTCCTTCACCTTCACCACCAGGTGGGCTCCCCAGGCCTCCTCCCGGTCCACCAGCCGGGCGCCGGCCTCGGCATAGCTGTCATCACCCATGCCGGCTCCGCTGCCCGCGCCGGCTTCCACCCGTACCTCCAGGCCGTGGGAGACGAGCTCCCGGACCCCGTCGGGGCTGAGCGCCACACGCTGCTCATCCCGTTTGATCTCCCGCGGCACACCGATGCTTGCGATCGGTGCGGACGGGCCCATGGTTGCCATCCAACTCTGAAGCTCCCTCCAGGTTGGCGGGAGCGCCGGCCGAACGCCAGGTTTCGATGTGGAATCGGGAGTGATCCCCGTCACCGGGCGGTCCGGCTCGCTCAGCTGGGGCTGGCGGCGATCGGCATGCGCCAGCCCCCCCCGAAGGCCCGTCCGCTGACCTTCAGCGCCGGAGCCGCCTGACGCCGCTTGAATTCAGCCCGCCGCAGCAGGCCGTGAACCCGCTTGGTCAGGGCGGCATCGGCTCCGGCGGCGATCATCTCTTCGGGGCTGCGCAACTCCTCGATGAACGCCCTCAGGAGCGGGTCGAGCACGGCGTAGTCGGGCAGGGAATCGGAATCACGCTGATCGGGCCGCAGCTCGGCGCTGGGGGGTTTGCCCCGGATCGCAGCGCCGATCAAGGCGCCGGAGGCCGGCAGGGCGAAGGCCCTGCGGCAGGCGATGGCGGCAGTGGAATCGAGCCAGTCGCAGAGACGGAAGACCGTGCTCTTGTAGAGATCACCGATCACGGCCAGGCCGCCGTTCATGTCCCCGTAGAGGGTGCAGTAGCCCACCGCCAGCTCCGACTTGTTGCCGGTGGAGAGCAACAGCCGGCCCTGGGCATTGGCGAGCGCCATCAGCAGGGTGCCCCGGATCCGCGATTGCAGATTCTCGGCGGTGACCCCCCGGGCCCCGCCCCCGAGCGGACCCGCCAGCGCCTGATCGAAGGCCGCCATCAGCGGGGCGATCGGCACCAGCTCGTGGCTGAGGCCGAGACGATCGGCCAGTTCCAGGGCGTCCAGGCGGGATCCGTCCGAGCTGTAGGGGGAGGGCATCAGCAGGGCGTGCACCCGATCAGGGCCCAGGGCGGCCGCGGCCAGCACGGCCACCAGGGCCGAGTCGATTCCACCGCTGAGGCCCAGCAGGGCCCGCTGGAAGCCGCACTTGCCGGCGTAGTCGCGCACCCCCAGCACCAGCACCTTGAACAGCTGCTCAAGGGGGTCGGGATCGGCCAGCCGTGCCACGGCGGCCGGAGCGACGACCGGGGCCGGGGCAACCGGGGCGCCCGCCTGGATTGCGCCGGGGCGAGGCGGCAGGTCCCACACGACCAGGGCGGTCTCGGCGCAGGGAAGCTGGAGGCACCAGCGACCGGTGGCATCGATCACGAAACTGGCGCCGTCGAAGACGAGCTCGTCGTCACCGCCCACCTGGTTGACATAGACCACCGGGCAGCCCAGCCGAGCGGCTGCGGCGATGGCCAGCCGCCGCCGCAGCAGGGGCTTGCCCTGGACGAAGGGGGAGGCCGAGAGGTTGATCAGCAGATCGGGACGATCGGGGAGCAGCTCGGCGATCGGATCGGGGCCGAGCAGGCGGTGGCCCTGCAGGCTCTCCTCCACCCAGAGGTCCTCACAGATGGTGAGCCCCAGCCTCCAGGGCCGGCCTTCACGCTCCAGCTCCAGCAGGCAGGGGGCCTCGGCGGGCTGGAAGTAACGCCGTTCATCGAACACGTCGTAGCTGGGCAGCAGACGCTTGCGGGCCACAACTCGCCAGCGTCCCCCCTCCACCAGCGCGACGGCGTTGTGGAGCGCCGGCACCGCGGCCGTTCGGGCCATCGGTTCGGCCACACCCACCAGCAGGGCGAGGCCCTCGGCCCGATCGGCCGCCAACGCGTTCAGGTGGCTGGCGAGCGCGTCGAGCACCCGCTCCTGCTCCTGGAGCAGGGACGGGCGCAGCAGCAGATCCCGGGGGGGATAGCCCCAGAGCGAGAGCTCGGGGCTCAGCACCAGCGATGCGCCCTGCTCAGCCCCCTGGCGGCACTGCTCCAGCAACACCCGGGCGTTGCCGCGAAGATCCCCCACCAGCGGATTGATCTGGGCGAGGGCGAGACGCATCAGCGCGGCGGTCGGGGATGGGCCTGGCTGGAGCGCAGTCCGTAGAGATTGTGCTCCAGCAGCACCGGCCAGAGCTCCGGCGGCACCAGCTCCGGGTCGGGGTGACAGCGGATCGCGGAGCTGGCGGCGGCTGGAATCTGCAAGGGCAGCACCTCGACGCGCCCGCCCCGGTCGCGCAGCTCCTCCAGCTGCAGGGCCTCCAGGGGCCAGCCCAGCCGCGGCACCACCGCCAGCCGGCAGCGCCGCAGGATCTCATCGGAGCCGTACCAGCGCCGGATCTGGGGCAGCAGGTCGCTGCCCAGCACGAAGACCAGCTCCGCGCCCGGCCACCGCTGGGCCGCCCGTTCAAGCGTCTCGAGGCTGCGCGGACTGCTCAGGCTCTGATCGAGCCGCAGCTGGGGCAGATCGAGATGGTCGACCACCGCCTGCAGCAGGGCGGCCCGCACCGCCAGCGGAGCGCCGTGCCGTTTGAACGGATTGTCGCTGGCCCAGGTCCGCACCTGGGGGTAGCGGCGGGCCAGGGCTTCCAGGAGGGTCCGGTGGCCCTTGGTGGGGGGATCGGCGCTGGTGCCGAACAGGGCGACCTCGGCTGGGGCGACGCTGGCCTCACTCACGGCAGCAGGTTCCGGGACGCCGCCTCGCCCGCCTGGGCGACCCAGGGTTCGAGCCACTGCCCCGCCTGGGGATCCTGGCGGGCCAGTCGCCGCAGCAGGGCAGCGGGTCGGGCCCGGCCCCGCCGGGCACCCTCCAGCAGGGTGGCCGCCGCCAGACGGCCGGTGTGACGTGTGCTGTGGACCGCGAGGGCGGCCTGCGCCAGCGCCACCGGCGCCGCCGGCGCCAGCGAAAGGCCGGCGGTGGCCGGAGCCGCCAGCAGCAGCAGCTGACGGATCGCCCCGAGCAGCAGCTGGAGACCCAGCTGGGCGCCGCCGAGCAGGGCGTTCTGGCCGGAGAGACGGCTCAGCAGACGACGGGCCTGGGGACCGCTCATCGGCAGGCCATAGAGCTCACACAACCGCAGGACCAGCGCCGTGTCGCAGGCAAGCCCGCCGGCCAGATCGAGCAGGATCAGCGGATTGGCCGCCACGCCGGTGGCTTTGAGGGCGGCAAAGCGACCGATCAGGGTCTGGGCTTCGCGGCGGTTTCGCGCCAGCCGCCATTCCGAGAGGCGGCGGCCGAAGCGATCACCGGCCCGCAGGCTGCTCAGGGCCAGCAGCAGGGGTCCCTGCTGCTCCAGCAAGCTCAGCAGCCGGGTCCGCAGCGGCTCGATCTCCGCCGGCTGAACCAGGCTGCGCACCCGGCCATCGGGACGCAGCGCGGCCCGGCGCGGCGCTGCCGCCACCGCGATCAGCTCGAGCCGCCGCGCCGGAACCGACAGGCGGCGACGCAGGCTCTCCAGCAGACCCTCCCGTTCCTCGATCGGCCAGCCATCGATGCGGTTGAGCACGAGCAGCAGGGGAGTGCCGCGGTCGAGCAGCAGGTCGAGGGCCTCGGCCTCCGGGCTGGTGAGATCCCCGTCGAGCACGAACAGCACCAGATCGGCACCCAGGGCCAGCCGCGCCGCCAGCCGCTGCCGGGCCGGCGCCGCCACCTCGTCGATGCCGGGAGTGTCGATCAGCTCCACCCGGGCCAGGCCGTGCACGGGCGTGCTCCAGCGCTCCCGCTGCTGCCGCCGGGTGGAGCCGTGGGCCACGTCGGTGGCGAAACGTTCCTCGCCGAGGAGGGCATTGAGCAGGCTGGACTTGCCGACCCCCACCCGCCCGAAGACGGCGACCTGCAGGCAACGCTGACCCAGGCGCTCCAACTGGCGATCAAGGCCGGCCAGCTCCGGAGCCAGGCTGGCCCGCTCCCGGGCGCCGAGCACGAGCTCGGCGCGCCAGCGGGCCAGCAGCTCTTCGCTGCGCTCCAGGGCCCCCGGAGCGGGCCGGAGGGGGGCGGAGGGAGGCGTCGAGGGCACGCGGACTGCCGTCATGGGGGACCCTCTCCGGCGGGCTGAGGTCGCCGCCACCAGCCCGCCAGCACGGCCAGCACGGCGTCGGCACCGATCAGACCCACGAACGCGCCGAACTCATCGACCACCACCCGAACGGAATGGCTGCTGCGGCGAAAGGCGGTCAGCAGGCGGTCGGCCCGGATCATCTCCGGCACGAACTCCACGGGTTCGGTGAGATGGAGCGCCGTGTCCTCACCGCGACCCTCCACCAGCGCCACCAGCAGGGTTTCGCGGCTGGCCACCCCCAGCACCTCATCCACCTCTTCCCCCAGCACCACCCACCAGCCGGCGGCGTTGGTGAGCAGCTGATCGCGGACGCTGGCCAGGGGGGCATGGGCCGCGAGGGTGGGTGCCGCCACCCGCGGCACCATCAGATCCCGGGCGGTGAGATCGTTGAGCTGGAAGACCTTGCCGATCATGGCGGCCTCGTCGGCCTCGATCTGCCCGGTTCGGGACCCCAGCCGGGCCAGCAGGCGGATCTCCTCCTCGTCGGTGGTGAGTTCGCTCTCGGCCGTGATCGCCGGCATCAGCCGCTCGAGCAGCAGCACCAGGGGCAGCATCAGCCGCAACAGCAGGCTGACCGGGGCGGCGCTGGTGAGGGAGACGGGCAACGCCATCCGGCTGCCGATCGCCTTGGGCAGAATCTCCCCGAGCAGGATCACCAGCACGGTGAGGGCCACCGAGAACAGTGGCAGGGCGACCCGTTCGACCCCCAGCCGGGAGAATACCCAGCCGGAGTAGCTCCCCAGCATCAGGCTGCCGAAGATGTTGAAGCCGTTGTTGAGGATCACCAGCACGGCCAGGGCGCGGCCCATGCGGGTCTTCAGGGCCAGCAGCGCCTTGGCCCCGCGCACCCGGCGCGGGCGGTTCGCCAGCTCATGCACCCGCAACGGATTGACCGTGAGCAGGGCGGCCTCCACGCCGGAGCAGAGCGCCGATCCGATCAGAATCACCACCACCAGGGCCAGCAGACCCAGGAGTTCATTCATCGCCGCCGACCCGCGGGCGTTCGCGTCATGGGAACACGGTCATTCAAAGGGGTGTGCCATCTTCTCGCTGTAGTGGCGTCCGATCCATGCTGATCCCCCCCGCCGAATTCCACCAGCGTCGGGCCCGCTTCCTGGAACGGCTCGGCGGACTGGCCGCCGTGATTCCGGCCGCCCCGCTGGTACGGCACCACGCCGATGTGGACCATCCCTTTCGCCAGCAGAGTGATTTCTGGTATCTCACCGGCTTCGACGAGCCGGGGGCGGTGGCCCTGTTCCTGCCCCACTGCCCCGACCATCCCTTCGTGCTGTTCGTGGAGCCCAGGGACCCGGCCGCGGAGGTCTGGAACGGGTTCCGCTGGGGCTGCGAAGGGGCTGTGGAGCAGTTCGGCGCCGATCTGGCCCATCCCCGCGCCGAGCTGGCCGAACACCTCGACGATTACCTCAGCGGGGCCGAGGGCATCGCCTTCCGGATCGGTCGGGACCCGAGGGTGGAACCGCTCGTGCTGCAGGCCTGGACCCGGCAGCTGGAGCGGGCACCCCGCAGTGGCCAGGCCGCCCAGGCGCTGGTCGCCCCCTGCCCGATCCTGCACGGGCTGCGGCTGCGCAAGAGCGCGGCGGAACTGGAGCGGATGCGGGAGGCGGCGCGGATCTCGGCCGAGGCCCACGAACTGGCCCGGCAGGTGGTGCGGCCGGGACTGAACGAACGGCAGATCCAGGCGGTGATTGAGCAGCATTTTCTCGAGCAGGGAGCCCGCGGCCCGGCCTACGGATCGATCGTGGCCGGTGGGGACAACGCCTGCGTGCTCCATTACACCGGCAACGACGCACTGCTGCGGGAGGGCGATCTGCTGCTGATCGATGCCGGCTGCAGCCTGCGCGACTACTACAACGGCGACATCACCCGCACCTTTCCGATCAGCGGCCGGTTCACTGCCGAGCAGCGTGCCCTCTACGACCTGGTGCTGGCGGCCCAGGAGGCGGCGATCGAGGCGGTGCGCCCGGGGGCCGACGCCGAGCAGGTCCATGGGGTGGCGGTGCGGGTGCTGGTGGAGGGGCTGGTGGAGCTGGGTCTGCTGCGGGGCTCACCGGAGGAGCTGATCGAGCAGGGGGCCTACCGGCACCTCTACATGCATCGCACCGGCCACTGGCTCGGGCTCGACGTCCACGACGTGGGGGCCTACCGGCTGGGCGAGCATCCCCAGCCGCTCGAAGCCGGCATGGTGCTCACCGTGGAGCCGGGTCTGTACGTCAGCGATCGCCTGCCGCGTCCCGAAGGACAGCCGGAGATCGCGGAGGGTTGGAAGGGCATCGGAATCCGCATCGAGGATGACGTGGCCGTCACGGCGGCTGGTCATGAGGTGCTGAGTGCGCCGGCGCTCAAGGCGGCGGTGGCGATGGAGCGCTGAAGGTGTCCAGCCAGGGCAGCAGCCAGCCGGGCTCCAGCTCGGCAGTGGAGGCCAGCACCCGATCGGCGCCGGCCGCCCTCAGGCCGGCTTCATAGGCGTCGCGCTGCCGGCCCATGCGGGGCTCCTGGAGATGGGGCGGGGCCACCGCGAGGCTGAGCAGGGTCTGATCGGGCCGGCGGCGGCGGGCCTGCTCCACGGTCAGCACGTCGGCCACGGTGTCCCCCAGGTAGGCGACCGGCGGCGCAGCGGGGCCGAGAGCGCCGCCGGCCAGCTCGGCGGCCAGCTGCAGCAGACCGCTGGGATCCGGCTTGTCGGGGGCGTCGCCCATGGCGATCAGCGGTGGATCGAGCAGCCCGAGGCGGTGGCCGAGCACGTAGCGGCAGGACGGAGGCTCAGCGCCACTGACGAATCCCCAGGCGATGCGGGCGTCGGTGAGGGCCTGAAAGAAGCCCGGCTCCACCAGCAGGGGCTCACTGCGGATGAACCCCCGCCAGTGGACCGGCTCGCCCCGGGGGTCTCCTCCGAAGTAGAAGCCACTGAACACGGCCACCAGCTCGTCGAAGCCCGGCAGAGGAGCGTGGCCGCACCGGCGCAGCAGTTCCAGGGCCGCCTGCCAGTCGTTGTTCCAGCGCCCCTCCCCCTTGAGGGCATCGATCTGGCTCGGCTCCGGGACCCAGCCGGCGTAATGATGCACGGTTTCGGCCAGGGCGCGGCGGTAGCTGCCCGCCACATCCCGAATCACCCCGTCAATGTCGAAGAGCAGAACCGCGCGGGGCTTCAGAGGGGGCTGGATCAGAGGCTGGTAGGTTACTTCTTTGTCTGTCTGCCTTGAGCGCCGAATCCATGACGGCCCCAGAGACCGCCGCTGCCGCATCCCCAGCTGCCGAGGCCGCCTCTGCTGGTGAGAGCACCGCCAGTGAAACCGACTCCCCGACCGCGCAGGCCACGCCCGCGGCGTCTGAGGCCGGTCCCACCAAGGGCCGTCCGGCGCTGCGTGGAGCGAGTGCCGCCCTGGCCACGGCCACGGTCGATGAGGATGGTGTGCCCTCCGGTCACACCCCCAAGGCGGATGAAGGGCGTTTCCTGCTGAAGATCCTCTGGCTTCCCGACAACGTCGCCCTCGCTGTGGATCAGATCGTTGGCGGGGGGCCCAGCCCCCTCTCAGCCTACTTCTTCTGGCCACGCGAAGATGCCTGGGAAACGCTCAAGGGTGAACTGGAAGCGAAATCCTGGATCACCGATAACGAGCGGGTGGAGATCCTCAACAAGGCCACCGAGGTGATCAACTACTGGCAGGAGGAAGGCAAGGGCAAGTCTCTGGACGAAGCCAAACTGAAGTTTCCGGACGTGACCTTCTGCGGTACCGCCTGAGAGTGAGATACGACCGGCCTGCCCACGGGACGGCCCCGGCCCCTCCGCACATCGAGCCGTTTCAGCCAGAGGCGCTCCCCAGGGGGCGCCTTTTTCGTGAATCCCTGGCAGGGAGTGGAGGAGCTCCGGTGGACGCTCCCCTCCGACCGCATCGGGGGGCCAGGAGGGGCTTCCCAGGGTAGGGCTAGGTTGTGGCGGTGCGGCTGGCCTGCACAAGGGCCCGGGCCCGGGCCAGGATCTGCTGAGCTCGGAGCTTTTCGGTGCTGGGCGGCTGTCCGACGAAGCCGGCCGCCACCTGCTCCGCCGCTTCGAGATCCCGGGCGGCTCGCTCGGGATCGATGCTGGTGCCGAGTTCGGCAGCGTTGACCAGAACGGTGATCTCATCGGCTTCGACTTCGGCAAAGCCACCCATCAGGGCGATGGAGCTCCAGTCCTTGCCGGCGCGGAGCCGCATCACGCCCACATCCAGGGCCGTGAGCATGGACACATGGCCGGTCAGGATGCCCAGCTGCCCGGAGGCGCTGGGGAGGATCACTTCATCAGCTGGGCCGTCGAACACGCTCTGATCCGGAGCGAGCACGCGGAGGTTGAGAGTCATGGGGGCGAATCCTCAGGACACGGGGAGTGGGAGCGGGGGCATCAACCCTTGGCTTCAGAGAGGATCTTCTGAGCCTTGGCGCGCACTTGGTCAACCGTACCGACCAGATAGAACGCCTGCTCGGGAAGGTCATCAAGCTCACCGGCCAGAATCATGTTGAACCCCTTGATGGTCTCCTCCAGTTTCACGTATTCGCCGCTCTGGCCGGTGAAGATCTCAGCGACGAAGAAGGGCTGGGAGAGGAACTTCTCGATCTTGCGGGCCCGGTCCACGGTGCGGCGGTCATCTTCGGAGAGTTCATCGAGACCCAGAATCGCAATGATGTCCTGAAGTTCCTTGTAACGCTGCAGGGTGGACTGCACGGCCCGGGCGGTGCGGTAGTGCTCATCACCCACAACAGCCGGCTGAAGCATGGTGCTGGTGGAGTCCAGCGGATCGACGGCTGGATAGATGCCCTTGGAGGCCAGACCCCGGCTCAGCACCGTGGTGGCGTCGAGGTGGGCAAAGGTGGTGGCGGGGGCTGGGTCCGTGAGATCGTCAGCGGGAACGTAGACCGCCTGGATGGAGGTGATCGAACCTTCCAGGGTGGAGGTGATGCGTTCCTGCAGTTCGCCCACGTCGGTGCCGAGGGTGGGCTGGTAGCCCACGGCGGAGGGCATGCGGCCCAGCAGGGCGCTCACTTCGGAGCCGGCCTGCACGAAGCGGAAGATGTTGTCAATGAACAGCAGCACGTCCTGCTTGTTCACATCACGGAAGTGTTCGGCCATGGTGAGCGCCGAGAGGCCGACCCGCATGCGGGCCCCGGGAGGCTCATTCATCTGGCCATAGCAGAGCGCCACCTTCGACTTGGAGAGGTCGTCGGAGTTGATCACTCCAGACTCCTTGAATTCCTCGTAGAGATCGTTGCCCTCGCGGGTGCGCTCCCCCACGCCACCGAACACGGATACGCCACCATGCTCCTTGGCGATGTTGTTGATCAGCTCCTGGATCAGCACGGTCTTACCGACGCCGGCACCCCCAAACAGGCCCACCTTGCCGCCCTGGCGGTAGGGGGCCAGCAGATCGATCACCTTGATGCCCGTTTCGAACACCTTGGGCTTGGTTTCCAACTCGGTGAGCTTGGGAGCTTCGCGGTGAATCGGCGACGTGAGGGTAGTGGAGACCGGACCCTGCTCGTCAACGGGCTCGCCGAGCACGTTGAAGATGCGACCCAGGGTGGCCTCACCCACGGGAACGCAGATGGGGGCCCCGGTGTCAAGCGCTTCCATGCCGCGCACCAGACCGTCGGTGCTACTCATGGCCACGGCGCGCACCCGGTGGTCACCGAGAAGTTGCTGCACTTCCGCCGTCAGGGCCACGTCCTGACCGGCCGAGTTGCGGCCCTCGATGCGCAGGGCATTGAAGATCCTCGGCAGCTTGCCGGCAGGAAATTCCACGTCCAGCACAGGACCGATCACCTGGCGGACGGTGCCCTTGGTGCCGGTGGTGACTCCGGAGGTGGCGGGTGCAGCAGCCATAGGTAAGGAGAAAGATCGCGGAGCGGGAGGCACACCCGCCAGAAGCGGCGCAACCTTACCACCGCCCGGGCGGAGCCGGCCCTGAACCGCGCCATGCGTACCCGGCTTCGGACCCTCTGGGACGGCGCCGGTTCGGACAACCGCACCGCCGGGGGATGGCGGCGCGGTCGGCCGCCCCCCTAATTTGGCACTCAGCGGCTACGAGTGCCAACTCGGTCGTTTCCGAGGCGTCTCCGGCGCCGCACTGTTCGCTCTTGAATGGATTCATGGCAGCTGTATCTCTGAGCGTCTCCACGGTCAAACCCCTTGGAGACCGCGTTTTCATCAAGGTGTCCGAATCGGACGAAAAAACGGCCGGTGGCATTTTCCTGCCCGATACCGCCCAGGAAAAGCCCCAGGTCGGTGAGGTCGTGCAGGTCGGCCCCGGCAAGCGCAGCGACGACGGAACCCGCCAGGCTCCGGAAGTGAGCGTTGGCGACAAGGTTCTCTACAGCAAGTACGCCGGCACCGACATCAAACTCGGTGGTGACGACTTTGTGCTCCTGTCCGAGAAGGACATCCTGGCCATCGTCAACTGATCGGGATCCTCCGCTGGAGCCCGTTTTCCACCGATAACAGGCTCAATCCTGGACCCATTCCGGTTTTCGCCTCCGCCTCAAGCTTCACCCCCTCAAGTAAGGACATCGCCTTCCATGGCCAAGCGCATCATCTACAACGAGAATGCCCGTCGGGCCCTCGAAAAGGGCATCGACATCCTGGCTGAAGCCGTTGCCGTCACCCTCGGCCCCAAGGGCCGCAACGTGGTGCTCGAGAAGAAATTCGGCGCCCCCCAGATCATCAACGACGGCGTCACGATCGCCAAGGAGATCGAACTCGAGGACCACATCGAGAACACCGGTGTGGCCCTGATCCGTCAGGCCGCCTCCAAGACCAACGACGCCGCCGGTGACGGCACCACCACCGCCACCGTCCTGGCCCACGCCATGGTCAAGGCGGGTCTGCGCAACGTGGCCGCCGGTGCCAACGCCATCACCCTCAAGAAGGGCATCGACAAGGCCTCCGACTTCCTCGTCAAGAAGATCGAGGAGCACGCCAAGCCGATCTCCGACTCCAACGCCATCGCCCAGGTGGGCACCATCTCCGCCGGCAACGACGAAGAAGTGGGCCAGATGATCGCCGACGCCATGGACAAGGTGGGCAAGGAGGGCGTGATCTCCCTGGAAGAAGGGAAGTCGATGACCACCGAACTGGAGGTCACCGAGGGCATGCGCTTCGACAAGGGCTACATCTCGCCCTATTTCGCCACCGACACCGAGCGGATGGAAGCGGTGCTCGAAGAGCCCTACATCCTGCTCACCGATAAGAAGATCGGCCTGGTGCAGGACCTGGTGCCCGTGCTCGAGCAGATCGCCCGCACCGGCAAGCCCCTGCTGATCATCGCTGAGGACATCGAGAAGGAAGCCCTCGCCACCCTGGTGGTGAACCGCCTGCGCGGCGTACTCAACGTGGCCGCCGTCAAGGCCCCCGGCTTCGGTGACCGCCGCAAGGCCATGCTCGAGGACATCGCCGTTCTCACCAACGGTCAGCTGATCACCGAGGACGCCGGCCTCAAGCTGGAGAACACCAAGCTGGAGATGCTGGGCACCTCCCGCCGCATCACCATCAACAAGGACACCACCACCATCGTGGCCGAAGGCAACGAGGTGGCGGTGAAGGCCCGCTGCGAGCAGATCCGCAAGCAGATGGACGAAACCGACTCCTCCTATGACAAGGAGAAGCTGCAGGAGCGTCTGGCCAAGCTGAGCGGCGGTGTGGCCGTGGTCAAGGTGGGCGCCGCCACCGAGACCGAGATGAAGGACAAGAAGCTGCGCCTGGAAGATGCCATCAACGCCACCAAGGCGGCCGTTGAGGAGGGCATCGTTCCCGGTGGTGGCACCACCCTGGCCCACCTGGCTCCCGCCCTCGAGGAGTGGGCCGCGGCCAACCTCTCCGGCGAGGAATTGATCGGCGCCACCATCGTGGCCTCCGCCCTCACCGCTCCGCTCAAGCGGATCGCCGAGAACGCCGGCGTCAACGGAGCCGTCGTGGCCGAGCACGTCAAGGGCATGCCCTTCAATGAGGGCTACAACGCCGCCACCGGCGACTATGTCGACATGCTGGCCGCCGGCATCGTGGATCCCGCCAAGGTGACCCGTTCGGGGCTGCAGAATGCCGCCTCGATCGCCGGCATGGTGCTCACCACCGAGTGCATCGTGGCTGACCTGCCCGAGAAGAAGGAAGCGGCTCCCGCCGGCGGCAGCGGCATGGGCGGCGACTTCGACTACTGATCCCGGCGCCAGGCGCTGAACGGGGGAGTGGTGGCTTCGGCCCCCACTCCCTTTTTTCATGGCCGTTCGTTCGTCGGCTCAGTCGGGCCGGAAGCTGAGGGCCACCCCGTTGTTGCAGTAGCGCTTGCCGGTGGGGCGCGGCCCATCGTCAAAGACATGGCCCTGGTGCCCGCCACAGCGACGGCAGTGGTACTCGGTGCGGGGCAGCAGCAGCTTGAAGTCCAGCCGGGTGCGGATCACGTCGGGCAGGGGCGTCCAGAAGCTTGGCCAGCCCGTGCCGCTGTCGTACTTGGCGGCGGAGCTGAACAGCGGCAACCGGCATCCGGCGCAGAGATAGGTGCCCTTCCGCTTCTCTCCGTTCAGGGGGCTGCTGAAGGGCCGCTCGGTGCCGTCACGGCGCAGCACCTCGAAGGCGGCCGGGCTCAGGCGTGTCTTCCACTCGGCCTCACTGAGGCGCCACTGGGGATCCGTGCCCGCGGCAGCGGCCTCAACCCGGGAGGCTCCCCACAGCGCCGGGACCAGCGCGGTGAGGGTGGCGAGCAAGCCGCGGCGGTTGATCGGATCCACGGAACGGGAGCGGAGGGGCGGAAGGAGATGGCCGAGCGGCCCGGACGCGCTGGTGCCTGGACCTTCAGCGCAACCAGCCGGCACTCAGCACGACCGCCAGGCCGAGAAAGAGCCCCAGCAGGGTCCAGCTGACCCGGTTGAGGGTGGCTTCGGCGCTGCGGGCACTGCTGAACATCGAGCCGCCACTGCTGGCCAGACCACCCATGCCGTCCCCTTTCGGGCTGTGGAGCAGAACACTCACGATCAGCAGGATGCCGACGGCGGACCAGAGCCAGGACAGAATCGTGATGACCATCGATTGAGCGTAACCAACGCCGGTGCCCACCGGATCTGCCGGCCCCACCCGCGTGCGCTCAGGCCTGGACGGCCTGGGGCACGGAGGGTTGGTGGGGTCGAGGAGCCGGCACCGGATCGATCAGGGACCGGCCCGTCATGCTGGTCGGTTGGGGCAGGCCCAGGATCTCCAGCAGGGTGGGGGCGATGTCGGCGAGGCCGCCTCCCTCGCGGAGGTGCACATCGCAGCCCTGGCCGGCGATCTTGCGCTGCTCGCCCTCCACCAGGATGACCGGAACCGGATTGGTGGTGTGGGCCGTCCAGGGGCGGCCGTCCTCCCCCTTCATCACCTCGGCATTGCCGTGGTCGGCCGTGATCAGCAGGGTGCCGCCCCGGCGGTTGGTGGCCTCCATCAGCCGGCCGACGCAGTGGTCGACCGTGGCGATCGCCTGGGTGGTGGCGTCCATCAGGCCGGTGTGTCCGACCATGTCGGGGTTGGCGTAATTGATCACCACCAGGGCGTAGATGCCCTTGTTGATCGAGGCAATGCAACTGTCGGTGAGCTGCTCCGCCGACATGGCCGGAGACTGGTCGTAGGTGGCCACCCGAGGAGAGGGGACCAGATGACGGTCCTCGCCGGGGAAGGGCTGCTCGATGCCCCCGTTGAGGAAATAGGTGACATGGGGGTATTTCTCGGTTTCGGCGGTGCGGAGCTGGCGCAGCCCCTGCTCCGAGACCACCTGGCCCAGCAGCCCATCGAGAGATTCCGGCGGGAAGGCCACCTGCACGGGCAGACCGGGCTCGTACTGGGTGAAGGTGACCAGATGGAGGGGGGAGATCCGCTCGCGGGAAAATCCATCGCAGCTGTCGAGCACCAACGAGCGGATCAGCTGACGCACCCGATCGGGGCGGAAATTGAAGCAGATCAGCCCATCCCCAGGCCTGAGGGCGCCGGGGGCCAGCCGCACGGGTTCGATGAATTCATCGTTGACACCATCGGCATAGGCGGCTTCGATGGCCCCTCGGGCGGTGAGCGGACTCATCACGGCCTCCTCGGTGAGGAGGTGGTACACCTTTTCGGTCCGCTCCCACCGGTTGTCGCGGTCCATCGCCCAGTAACGACCGCTGAGGGTGCTGATCCGGCCCACTCCGGCCGCCTGGATCTGGGCCTCGATGCACTCGATGAAGGCGATGGCGCTCTGGGGCGGGGTGTCACGGCCATCGGTGATGGCGTGGATGCAGACATCACGCAGACCGCGGCGGGCCGCCCAGGAGAGCAGACCTCCCAGATGGTCCAGATGGCTGTGAACGCCACCGTTGGAGCAGAGGCCCAGCAGATGCAGGGTGCCGCCATCGGCCAGCAGGCGATCGGCGAGCGCGTTGAGCGACGGATTGGCCGCCAGGCTGCCGTCCCGCACCGCCTTGCCGATCCTCACCAGCTCCTGGCGGATGATCCGGCCGGAACCGATCGTGAGATGGCCCACCTCCGAGTTCCCCATCTGGCCGTCGGGCAGGCCCACATCTCCGCCGCTGGCCTGAATCAGGGTGTGGGGATAGGCATGCCAGAGGGCATCCATCACCGGTGTGACGGCCGCGCGGATGGCGTTGTGTTGAGCCTCCTCGCGGTACCCCCAACCATCGAGAATGGCCAGAACGACTGGGGGGACGAAGGAATCGGACGACTGCCGGGAGCCGTGAACAGGCCCCTGGGTGAGGGTTCCGGATCCGTTGGCAGGTAATTCGTTCACCCTGTTTCTCGAATTGATCCGCTGACGGTCACCTGGGGCAGGCTACTCCCGGTCGGTGGATGCACTTCTGACCGGTGCTGACACGTCAGCTTTCCTGAACAGGTCAGCCCCGCAACCCGTCCTTAGCATGGGGAGCCGATGCCAGGGTGCGGCGTGGAGCCCCCAACCGTCTCACCCTCCAGCCCCCACCGGCTGGAGATCCTCTCCAGCCATGAGCTGAACCGCACCCTGCGGCGGCTGGCCTCCCAGGTGCTGGAGAGTGCCGTCGACAGTCGGCAGTTGCTTCTGCTGGGCATTCCCACCCGGGGGGTTGCCCTGGCCCGGGTGTTGGCCGATCAGGTGGAGATCAGCTGCGGGCATCCAATCGACCAGGGCAGCCTCGACCCCACCTTTCATCGAGACGACCTTGAGCGGGTGGGCACGCGCCTGGTCGCCGCCACCCATCTGCCGGCGATGATCGAGGGCCGCCGGATCGTGCTCGTCGATGATGTGATCTTCACGGGTCGCACGGTGCGGGCGGCGCTGGAAGCCCTCCACACCTGGGGGCGACCCGCCTCCGTCCGCCTGCTGGTGATGGTGGACCGGGGGCACCGGGAACTGCCGATCCAGCCCGATTTCTGCGGGCGGGTGGTGCCCACCAGCCGCCAGGAGTCGATTCAGCTGTGCCTGCGGGAGATCGACGGGGAGGAAGGGGTCTATCTGCTCAGGGACCCCTGAAGCAGGGGATCAGCCCCCGGGGAGGGGCTCAAGCTCATCGGCCCGGAAATGGGCGCGGTACCGACCGAAGCGAACAATGACGGGCAGGGTGGGACTGATCGGCCGCCCCTTCCAGTCCTCGAGCACCTGAAAGATCTCTCCCTCCGCGCCGAGCAGATCGAAGGCCTGGCCGCGATGGTCGGGGTGGGTGTACACCACCACGCTCTGGCAGACCCTCACCTGTTCTCCCGGCTTCATGGAGGCGATCCCTGGAACGGCCCAATCCTGTCACGGAGCGGTATCAACGACGGCAGGTCGTTTCCGGGCCGGCCTCGACCACGGTCCCGCCCAGATCCAGGCAGGCCTTGTTGAAGGCCTCCCACTCATCGAGACCACCGGCGAGATGCTTCTGAACAGCCGCGTCGAGAGCCGCGATCGGCACACTGTCCGGCAGGGCCTGGCCATGGCTGTGGTGCTCCTGCTCCTTGCTTCTCAGTCCGGCGATCGCGGTGTCGACCTGCTTCCGCAGGGCTGACGACGACTCTTTCCACCAGGGGTGATCGATGCGGTTGAGGGCGTCGAGGGCCTCCCACCAGCGCTGCTCGGCCACCAGCTTGCCGGCCCGCTCCTGCTGGAGCTTGTTCCTGGACCAATACGAGCGGAGACTGTCTCCCAGGGCCGTGCCATCTGGCCGCTGGTGCTCACCCATGGGCCGCAGCAGCGTCAGGGCTCCCTCCAGGTCGCCAGCCTCGAACCGCTCAAGGGCGCGGGTCTGGAGATCCTCCTGCCAGCTCCGCAACTGGAGGCGGTCGTCGGGGGAGACTGCGGCCGAATTGACCAGCAGGAGCTGCAGCTTGAGGGCTTCTCCATAGCGGGCGGACTCCCAGAGCTGCTCTGCCCGCAGCCGTCGGCAGCGGCCCTGCTCCCGGGGGGAGCGGCCACTCATCCACCGCAGGGCCTCCAGTTGATCGGCGTAGCGCAGGCAGTCGTCATAGCGACCCTGATCGGCCGCTTTCTCCAGGCGCACAGGCAACTGGGATTCCCACCACCAGGCCCCACCGGCGGCTGCCCCCACCAGTCCGAGGGTCAGGGCCAGCCAGAAGCGGGGAAGCCTGTGGCTGCGGAGGGCCAAGGGTTGGGTGCGGGGCGTCCCCTCCGTTCTATGGAGAACCCTTGCCCGGAAGGGTCGCCAGGGGGCAGCCCCGGCTGCGTCCACTGGGGTCGGGAGCAGGGGGCGGAGCGGGTCAGCGCACCGGCCCCAGGGGAAGGGGGGGGGTGGTCTGCTGGGTGAGCAGATCCTTCACTTCCAGGTGCAGCAGACCGTCGGCATCGATGCTGAAGCGCAGCCGCAGCCGGTCCAGCCCCTTCTCCCCGGGAGGATCGAGAACGAGGGCGGCCGGCTGCCGGCTCCAGGGCTCCAGCCGAGGCTCACCCGCTGGCCGCCGCCGAAGCTGGGGAAGCCCATCGACGAACACCACTTCGCTGCGTTCCTCCGCGCTGGGTTCCCCCAGGACGAATTCCAGCTGGCGCTGGTCATCACGGCTGCAGGCCAGCACGAGGTCGAGTGGGTGCTGGGTGGGCCAGCTCTGGCCCGCCAGGAAGAGGGGATGCCAGCGATGGGTGCCGCTGCGTTGGTCCCAGCAGCGCAGGGAGACCCCCCGGGCGAGCACATCCCGGAGACGCACGCCGGGGGTAAGGGCCAGGGCACCGAGGGCCACGGCCTCGATGGGGCGCTGATCCCGCAGGGGCACGGTGCCGAGGCGCTCCTGGAGCCAGCGCCGGATCAGGGGCATCCGGCTGGTGCCGCCCACCGGCAGGATGGCGTCGATGTCGCCCAGGACCAGTCCCCGAGCGCGGGCGGACGCCAGCACCCGCTCCAGCAGGTCGTCGAGCAGATCCAGCAGACCCCGCTCCCGCAGCAGGGCATCGAGGCGATCCCGGTCCAGCCGCAGCTCCCGGCTGCCGAACCCGGGCGCACTCCAGACCGCGATCGCGGTCTCCTCCCGGCTCAGGGTGCATTTGATCTGTTCGGCGATCTCCAGCAGGGCCCCCTCCGCCGGCAGATCGGAGCCGAGCACCTGGGCGATCCAGCGATCGATGTCCCGGCCACCGAGGGCCACCCCCGCCTTGCCCAGCACCTCAGCGCAGCGCAGCGCCTGACGGCTGCTGTCGAGATCACGGCCGGCGAAGCGCAGCAACTGGGCGATCGGAGCCGCACGGCCTTCGCCCCCCTGGAGAGCCACCAGGGAGAGATCGATGGTGCCGCCGCCCAGATCCACCACCAGCACCTTGCTGCCCGGCGGCAGGCCGGCACCGATGGCGGCGGCGGTGGGTTCGTCCACCAGGGCCACCTCCTCCACCGGCAGATGGCCGCTCAGCTGCTGCAACCACTGCCGGTAGCCCCGGTAGCCCTCGATGGGCGCGGTGAGCACCAACCGGGTGGGGGCCAGCGCCGCCGGCAGGTCGTCCCAGAGACGGCGCAACAGCAGGCTGCCCGCCTGCTCGGGGCTGAGTAGCGCGGGGGCCTCCCGGTTCCCCGGGGAACCGCCTGTCCGGCGGTCCCAGCGCTGGTCTTCCCCGATCCGGCGCTTGAAGTCACGGCAGAGGCTGGGGCCGGGCACCGCAGCCAGCCCGGCGTCCACCACCTGGCGGCCGATCAGGGGACGATCGCTGCCGGGATCCGCCAGCCAGAGCAGGCTCGGCACCACGCAGGGATCGCCGGAGCTGTAGGGGGGGACGGCCACGAGCTGGGGGGCTCCGCCCTCGGCGGGCTGAAAGGCCAGCACCGTGGTGCTGCTGCCCAGATCGATCGCCAGGGTGCCGGGAGTGACCATCGTGGATGCGGCGGAACGGGGGATGGGCAGGGCCGGCAGTCGGGGACGGGGTACGCAGCCAGCCGGAACGCCGGCCGGCCTCGCCTAGGCTCAGGGCGATGGACAGGTCCTTATGTATACAGGCGCGATCGTGAATCCCAAGGAACTGGCCCAGCGGGCCGACAGTCTGATCCGGCAGTCGAGCAACCGCTATCTCACCACCGTGCGGATCGCGTTCCGCGCCAAGCAGCGCCGGTTCGATGACTTCGATGGCCTGCTGGAGGATTCGATGATCAAGCCGGTGCAGCGCGCCATCGTCGAGCTCAGCGATGAGCAGGATCAGCCCGACCTGCTTCCCGGCTGAGGGCCCCAGGCAGCCCCCGGGAGCGCTGCCATGACGCCGGGCGGCTACGCCGAGGACGGAGAGGGCTGGCGGCTGGCCTGGGAGGCCGGACGCCAGCCCTTTCCCCTGCTGATCGGTGGGGCGGGCTGGGCGGTCGAGCTGAGCGGGCCCGAAGCCGTCGCCCTGAGGGCGGGCGTGGCCACCCTGCTGGAGCAGCTGGAGGCGATCGCCGACCAGTTGCTGCCTGGGGAGTCCATCAGCCTGGAGCTGGAACGGGAGCTGTGCTGGCTGGGCCTGGAGGGTGATCGGCGGACCTGGGCGCTGCGCTTCGTGCTCTCCCCGCCGCCGGGGCAGCGGGCCGTCGAAGGCGGATGGGACGAGGCGGCGAGCGCCGAACTGGCGGCGGCGCTCACCCGGCTCCCCTTCTGAGAGCCCCGGCGGTGAGACCAGGACAGACTGCGGCGGCAATCAGCAGTGCTGATCAGGGCGCTCCTCCCCGGACTCCCCCCACCGGCACCGACCTTTTGCACAGGTTTTCCCCAGATCCCCCCGGCACGAACGGTTCCAGGAGCTGGGGCCTGGGGAGAACGGCACGGACCGAGGTTCTCCCCTTGACACCGGCCCCCAACGCCTTCAAGGGGACGGCCGGGCGTGCTCGACCCTGGCTTCGGAGACCGCCGGCCGTGGAGTCTCAGCGTGGGAGAGCCTGGTTCCGGCCGCGGCGCCCCGATTTGACGCCGACCGACCGGTGTGGGGAACTGGGCCTCCCAGCCGATGACCCAGCCCATGGACCCTGCCCCGGCCACCACCCCAGCGGACGTCGCAGCCACCCACCCCATCCCCCCGGCCGGCGCCAGCGCGGATGGGGTGGTGGTGAGCCTGCGGGCCGATGTGCCGGAGGCCCTGCTGGCCGCGATGGCCACCTTCATTGACGCCCATCCCAACTGGGACCAGTACCGCCTGTTCCAGGCGGCCCTGGCCGGCTTCCTCGTGCAGAACGGGCTGCAGAGCCGGGCGATCACCCGCTGCTACGTGACCAACATGTTTCAGCGAACCGGGGAAACGGGCCTGGTCTGAGGGTGGCTCAGGCCCCCGTGTCGCGGCTCTGCCGGTAGGCCGCCGCCAGGCTGCAGACCGACCACGGCACCGCGATGATCAGCCCCAGGCCCAGCATCAGCGCCCCCAGCAGGAGGATCGCAGCCAGCAGCAGCGCCAGAGCGAACTGCCGCCACCAGGCCGCGGCGTCCACGCTCTGACCCAGCCGGAATGCGGCGACGGGACCCAGCTCCCCCAGCACCGTGAACGGCAGATGGAACAGCTGGGCCACGGCGATGAACAGCACCACTCCGGAGCCGGCCAGCAGGAGCAGCAGCCCGAGTGTGGGTCGCACCAGGCTGGCGAGTCCGGCGGCCAGCCCCGTCAGCAGCAGGGTGACAAGCAGCACCAGCAGCAGCAGCAGGCCGACCCCCAGCAACCGCCGCAGGGCCGCTCCGTCCCAGCGAGCCAGATCGGCGAAGCGGGGTCGACGACCCTCAAGGGCCATCGCTCCCCCCCGCACCAGGCCGACGGACAGCCACAGACCGCTCGTCAGGCTGAGCGCCAGGCCCAGGGCGGCCACGATCAGCCAGAGGGTGATCGGCTCCTCGCCCTGCTCGAGGGCGTCCACGGCTCCGTTCTGAACCCGCTGGCCCAGCAGCTGGAGTCCGCCCGCCAGCAGGGTGAACCCCATGAACACCTGCGGACTGCGCCGAAACGCCCCCCAGCCCTGGGCCAGGGAGGCGCGGATCGGCAGCGGTGGGAGGGACCGGCCGACCGGCGTCACGGAGCCGGATCAAGCAGCGCGACCAATCGCGCCGCGGTGGCATCCGGCACCGGCAAGATCGACAGTCGGTTGCCCCGCCGCACCACCGCCAGTTCCTCCTCCGTGAACGTCTGACGCAGGGTGTCGAGAGCGAGCAGCCGGGGAAAGGTGCGCCGGTACCGGAGGCGGACGCAGTCCCAGCGGGGGGCCTCACGCCGGGAGGCGGGATCGCAATAGGCGGAATCCGGATCAAACTGGGTGGGATCGGTGATCCCGATCTCGACCACCTCCATCAGGCCGATGATGCCCGGGGGTTTGGCGTTGGAGTGATAAAAGAAGGCCAGATCACCCGGCTGCATGGCCCGCATGAAGTTACGGGCCTGGTAATTCCGGATGCCGTCCCAGAGGGTCGTCCCTTCCCGTTGGAGATGGTCAATCCCATAGACCTCCGGTTCGCTTTTCATCAACCAGTAGGCCATCACCGGATCCGCACCCTTGCGGGGCGAGGGTTCGAGGGTGCCCCAGTGTATCGAGCCCCTCTGGCGAAGTCGCCCTGCCCGGCGTGAGGATCAGTCTGCCGCATTCTCCGGGGCGGATCCCTGCACTCCGAGGGCGGCCACCAGCTGGCGGAAGTGTTCACCACGCGCCTCGAAATCGGTGTACTGATCGAAGCTGGCGCAGGCCGGTGAGAGCAGCACCGTGGAGCACCGGTGGGCCGCGGCCAGCCCCCGGGCCAGGGGCACGGCCTCGGCCAGCCCTTCCACCACGGTGACGCTGCCGCCGTACCCACTCTCCCGGAGCAGGGCCGCGAAGGCGTCCCGGGCGGCCCCGAACAGCACCACCGCGGCCGCCTGGCGCCCCAGGGCCTCCAGCCAGGCCTGCGGGTCTCCCTGCTTGGCCTCCCCCCCCGCCAGGGCGACCAATGGAGCGGCGAGGGCGGTCAGTCCGACTTCGGCGGCGGCGTAGTTGGTGGCCTTGCTGTCGTTGAACCAGGTCACTCCCGCCAGCTCGCGGATCCGCTCCAGCCGGTGGGGCACCCCCGGGAAGGACCGGAAGGCCGCTTCCATCACCGCCGGCTCAAGGCCCAGCTTCAGACCGGTGGCGGCAGCCAGCAGAAGATTCTGGCGGTTGTGGGCCCCAGGCATCCGCAGGCAGTCGGCCGGGAAGAGCGCACCGCCAGGTCCCCACACCAGGCCAGCCTCGATCCAGAGCAGGGGGCTGATGCAGCCGGGGAGGTGCTGACGGGGGCCGGCGCTGACCCACTCGGCCCGGTCCCAGCTGCTGGCCTGGGACCGCAGATCCGGATCATCCGCGTTCAGCAGCCGGGTGGTGGAACGCTCCAGCAGTCCCCGTTTGATCGAGCGGTACCGCTCGAGCGTGCCGTGGCGCTCGAGGTGATCGGGGGTGAGCGTCGTCCAGAGGCCGATGCGGGGAGCCAGCTCAGCCGAGGATTCGATCTGATAGCTGCTCAGTTCGGCCACCAGCCAGTCCGGGGCCCGAGCGCCGTTCTCGCGGCGCTCCAGAATCAGCTCGGCAGCAGACAGTCCCACGTTGCCGGCCATGGGGGCATCGAGGCCGGCCCGGCACAGCAGATGGCTGACCAGATGGGTGACCGTGGTCTTGCCGTTGGTGCCGGTGATCCCGATCCAGGGAATTCCCCGGCTCTCTTCCCAGGCGATCGAGAGCTCACCGCAGACCCGCACGCCCCGCCGGCGCAGCTCCTCCAGAACCGCATGGTCCCAGGGGATGCCTGGACTCACCACGACGGCACCGGGCCTCCGACCGAGGGCCTCGAAGCTGGTGATCGCCAGGGGGGTGCCCAGCATCACCTCGATGCCACTCGCGCGCAGGGTGCTGGAACGGTTCTCCAGATCCGGGGAGCGTCGACTCTCGAGGATCAGCACCCGGCCCCCGCGGGCCTTGAGCAGCCGGGCAGCGCCGGTGCCGGAGCGCGCCAGACCAACCACCACGGTGAAAGGCTCTGGCGACGGGGCCATCCGAACTCCTGCTTCCGCTGTAATTCAGTGGGCGATACTGGAATCGAACCAGTGACTCCTACCGTGTCAAGGTAGTGCTCTACCTCTGAGCTAATCGCCCGGTCACCCAGCCGGTTCACCAGGTGGAGATCAGCAGGTGAGATCACCCGGTTCGACCGGTCGGATGGATCCTCCGGACCGAACGCTTCTGATCGAGCTGTGAAACCTAGCAGTCAGCCTGGCCAGCCCCCTGGCGGAAAGGGCGGCGGCCACCGGCTCCGACCGCTCAGCTCCGCTGGAGCTCCAGCCGCCATCGCTCCCGTTTCGTGGCTTCGATCCCGAGCACGGTCAGTTCTCCTCGGTTCTCGAGCTGGACGCGATCCCCAGCCTGCAGCTCCCGGCTCGGGCTGCGGGCCCCCACCCAGTTGACCCGCACGGCTCCTTGACGGATCAGCCCGGCCATGCGGCTGCGGGAAACGCCGAACCCCGCCGAGGCAACGGCGTCCAGCCGCCTGGACGCCTCCACCGTGGTCAGACGCCGGGGCCGGGGTCGGCCGGGCGGCCGCAGTAGCTCGAGCGGCACCGGCTCCAGGTCCACCTCCACCCGGCGCACCAGCGCGGTAGTGCCCTGCAGCCGGGCGGCCAGGGCGGGCACCGTCACCAGTTGGGCGCCGCGATCACCGCGGATCCAGAGGTCCCCCAGCTCCGCCGCGGCCGCGCCCGCGCGGATCAGAGCGGCGCGAAACTCGGCCGCCTCGGCTGGATCGAAGAGGAAGTTGCCGCCCATCTCCAGGCCCACCAGGGCCGGACTCTCAAGGTCCGGCCCCTCCCCCCCCTGCCTGTCGGCCGCGGCTCCGGGAGCACCGGAGGCCGTGGCCAGCTCGGAGCGGCAGAGCCGCAGCCGGCAGCGCTCGGCCCCTTCCACCCCGCCATCGGCCAGCAACCGCAGCTCCTCGTACCCTCCGAGGCGCTCGAGGGCCTCCTCCCGCGCCGCCGCGGAGACGAAACCGGTCCAGAGCGGTTCCCAACGCCGCAGGACCTGCTCGGCCCGCTCGATCACCGCCGCCAGCTCCAGGGGCTGCCGGCTGTCCCGCAGCAGTTCCGCGCGGGGCAGCAGCGGATCCTTGGCGCCGGCGGATCCGGGCTTCAAGTTTCGGAGAGCCGCACGACGGCCTTCGGGCCGGCCTGCTGGATCACCGACCAGGGGATCTCCTGGCCGGCGGCGCTCTCCACAAGCAGCAGCCAGTTGCCTTCCTCGAGCCGGTTGCGCAGGCTGCGGATCCGGTCATCCTCCTCGGAACGGACACTGGCGGCGGCCGCATAACTGCCCATCCAGCCCGACCCCATGCCCAGCAGGCCGCCGATGACCGGCTCGCCATAGGGACCCGCGAAGGAAAAGGTGTGAAGGTCAGTGATGAAGGTGAACATCAGCCCGGCGAAGAAGCCGAACGGCATCAGCCAGCGCACCATGCTCCGCTGGCGGCGGCGACGGGCGAGGGCCGGGTTGAGGCGCTCCACCGAGTCCATGGCCGTTTCTCCATCACCCAGAGCCACCAGGCTGGCTGGGGCCGGGTCCAGGGCGGCGAGCTGGTCACGCAACCTGTGCAGCCGCTTGCGATCGGCCAGCACCACCACCACGCTCAAGGCCAAGGACCCTCGCCCCAAAGTGCTGATTCTCCCCGCTCGAGCGGGGAGGGCGTGGCCGCCGCTCACTACACTTCACCCCCGGCAGCCTCTGGCCCTGGTCCAGAGCTGGAATCCCTCTGCGCCGGGTCATGACGAAGGTTCTGGTTTCCGATCCCATCGACCAGACGGGCATCGACATCCTCTCTCAGGTGGCGCAGGTGGATGTGCGCACCGGACTGCCGCCGGAGCAGTTGCTGCAACTCATCGGGGACTACGACGCCCTGATGATCCGCTCCGGCACCCAGGTGACCGCTGAGATGATCGCGGCGGCGCCGCGGCTGAAGATCATCGGGCGGGCCGGGGTCGGGGTCGACAACGTGGACGTGCCGGCCGCCACCCAGCGGGGGGTGCTGGTGGTGAATTCACCGGAGGGCAACACGATCGCGGCGGCCGAGCACGCCCTGGCGATGATGCTCGCCCTTTCACGCCATGTGCCCCAGGCCCACCTCAGCACGATGGCGGGGGGCTGGGACCGCAAGAAGTACGTCGGCAACGAGCTCTACAAGAAGCGGCTGGGGGTGGTGGGCCTCGGCAAGATCGGCTCCCACGTGGCCCGGGTCGCCAAGGCCATGGGCATGGAGGTGCTGGCCTACGACCCCTTCATCTCCGCCGAGCGGGCCCAGCAGTTGCAGGTGCGGCTGATGGGGATCGGGCCGCTCTTCGCCGAAGCCGACTTCATCAGCCTGCACCTGCCCCGGACGCCGGAGACGGAGAACCTGGTCAACGCCGCCCTGCTGGCGACGATGAAGTCCACCGCCCGGCTGGTGAACTGTGCCCGGGGCGGCATCGTCGATGAGCAGGCCCTGGCTGACGCCCTTAACGCCGGCACGATCGCCGGCGCCGCCCTCGATGTGTACGCCAACGAACCCCTGGAGGCCGATTCACCGCTGCGGCGGGTGGACGATCGGCTGATCCTCACCCCCCATCTGGGGGCTTCCACCGAGGAGGCGCAGGAGAACGTGGCCATCGACGTGGCCGAGCAGATCCGCGATGTGCTGCTGGGCCTTCCCGCCCGCAGCGCCGTGAACATCCCAGGGCTCACTCCCGAGGTGATGGAGCGGCTCAAGCCCCACCTGCAGCTGGCGGAAACCCTCGGCCTGCTGCTGAGCCAGCTGGCGGGGGGCTCGGTCCAGGACATGGAGGTGCGGCTGCAGGGCGAGTTCGCCAGCCATCCCTCCCAGCCCCTGGTCGTCGCTTCGCTGAAGGGCCTGCTCACGAGCGCCCTGGGCGATCGGATCAACTACGTGAACGCCTCCCTGGAAGCGCGGAGCCGCGGCATCCATGTGCTGGAGGTGAAGGACGACGCCAGCCGCGATTTTGCCGGTGGCTCCCTCCAGCTCACCTGCCGGGGCGGCCAGGGACGCCACACCGTCACCGGCGCGGTGTTCGCCGACGGAGACCTGCGCATCACCACGATCGACGAGTTCCCCGTGAACGTGAGCCCGAGCCGGCACATGCTGATCACCCGTCACCGGGACATGCCCGGGATCATCGGCCACCTGGGTTCCCTGCTGGGCGAACACAACGTCAACATCGCCTCGATGCAGGTGGGGCGTCGCATCGTGCGGGGGGACGCCGTAATGGTGCTCAGCCTCGACGATCCGATTCCTCCCAGCCTGCTCCTCTCGATCGGGAAGATCGACGGCATCCAGGAAGCCCATCCCGTCACGCTCTGATGGCGACGTCACGGTGCTGACCTCCCCCTCGCCGGCCTGGTGGCGACTGGAGATGGAGGCGCCCCACGAGCTGGAGGAGTCCCTGCTCTGGAAGCTGGAATCCCTCGGCATCCGGCGGCTGGCGATCCGATCCGAGCCCGCCACCCCGTGGCGCCATCAACTCCTGGCCTGGCTGCCGGAGGCGGACTGGCCGGCAGTGGAGCGGACGCGCCTGGCGGCCGATCTGGCCCCGCTCGCTGAGCCGTTCGGCCTGACCCTGCCCCCGCTCCACTGGCATCGGCAGGGCGAGGAGGACTGGAGCCAGAGCTGGAAGCAGCACTGGCAGGCCGATCCGGTGGGTGAGCGGCTGCTGATCCTGCCGGCCTGGCTGGACTGGCCGGCTGAGCATGCCGATCGTGCCGTGATCCGCATCGATCCCGGCAGTGCCTTCGGCACCGGCAGCCATCCCACCACCCGTCTCTGTCTGGAGGCGCTCGAGCGGATCGCCCCCCGGGGCCTGCGGGTGGCGGACCTGGGCTGCGGCAGCGGCATCCTCGGCCTGGGGGCGCTGCGCTTCGGGGCCGCCTCGGTGGCAGCCGTGGACATCGACCCGCTGGCGGTACGGGCCTGCCTCAGCAATGCCCGTCTGAACGGCGAACCCTTCGGTGGGGAGAGGCCGGGCGGGGAGGCGCCGCTGCGGGTGGCGGAGGGATCGGTGGAAGCTCTGGCGGGCCTGCTCGACGGGCAGCCGGCCGACCTGCTCCTCTGCAACATCCTGGCGCCGGTGATCAAGCAGCTCGCCCCCACGTTTCCCCTCGTACTCTCGGCCGAGGGGATCGGCCTGCTCAGCGGCCTGCTGGTGGACCAGGCACCGGCCCTGGAGGCGCACCTGGACGCTTTGGGCTGGTCGTGCTCGCTGGTGAGCTCCAGCGGCGTCTGGGGGCTGCTGGAGATCCATCGACGGCCAGGGGGCGCGGCGGTGGGCCCGGATGTTGCATAAATCACGCTTATGCGTGATCACCCTTTGATTGGGCTTCTCCGCTTCCTGGCCGTCAATCGCCGGGAAGCCCCCCTGTCGGATGTAGGACGGTGCGGTCCTACAGGCCCGGATCGTCCAGGAGCCTGTGAGCCCCAACCTTTTCCATGGCTTCCTACAAGGTCACCCTCATCAACGAGAGCGAAGGCCTCAACAAGACCATTGAGGTACCCGACGATCAGTACATTCTCGACGCCGCTGAAGAGCAGGGCATCGACCTTCCCTACTCCTGCCGGGCCGGCGCCTGCTCCACCTGCGCCGGCAAGCTCAGCAGCGGCACCGTCGACCAGTCGGACCAGAGCTTCCTGGACGACGACCAGATCGAGGCCGGTTTCGTGCTGACCTGTGTGGCGTACCCCACCTCCGACTGCACCATCAAGACCCACACCGAAGAAGAGCTCTACTGAGCTCGGGCCACCAGGTCATTCCCAGCCGGCGGGCCAAGGCGAGAGCCGTCCCGCTTGTCTGGATCCCCGTTCTCTGCCACCCTGCGGGGTGGCTTTTTCATGCCGTTGCAGGTTGACACCCTTCTCGAGCCCGGCAGCGAGCACAGCAGTCCGGGCGGGCAGTACAGCTTCCGGGTCCTGGGTCCCTGCTGCCGCCTCTTCGATCGCGAGGAATTGCCCTGGCCCTGCTGCCGGCTGGCCTGGCGCAGCAAGGAACCCAGCTGGAGGCGCATCGGCCGCCGCTTCGTGCCCGACCTGGCCTCCCGCCGCTGTCCCTCCTACGCGGTGGAGCTGCTCCAGCCCGGTTCCAGGCCCACCCGCACGGTCCTGACCCTCTTCCCCCAGCGGCTCAGTCCGGCCCTGCAGGAGTGGTGGTACAGCAAGCAGCCAGTCTCCTGGGCGGCCGGGAACCTCGCGCCGCTCCGGGCCCTGGCCGATCCGGCCGTCGGGACCTGAAGCCGGACGCTGCCGGTCGCTGCGACGACCTGCAGCGTCCGATGGGCGGAATCAGAAGTAGACCTTGCCGCCACCCCACTGGATCCCATTCACCTTGGGGGCCACCAGGATGTATCCGGCGATCAGACGCAGGTCATCGTCATCGAGATCACGCATCTTCACGAACACATCGCTGCTCCGCATGCTGGGATGCACGTCCGCGATGCTGTATTCGCCGTCGTAGGAGGTGGGGTCCTTGATGTAGTCGACCAGGGCATCGACCGAATCCCGCGGCGGGGTGGCCAGGGCGAGGGTCTCGGGATCGAGTCCCACGTTGTGGTTGGTCTTGGTGATGCCGCCGGCGTGGCAGGTGCCGCAGCTGTCGTTGAAGAGTTTGCGACCGGATTTGACCTCCGCCTCGCTGAAGGTCACCAGGCTGCCGTCGGGGGCGCCGGGCACGGTAAGCGTGGCGGTGTCCCATTGGGCGGCCTGGGCGTCTGTCACGGGAAGACCGAGCCAGAGCAGCAGCGCCACGGGCAGAACCAGCAGGGTCCGGGCAACCGCCCGACGGGCAGAGGAAAGGAAAGAGGCCATGTAGGGAGCCGGCGAAAAGGCGGTGGACACCGCACCCCAGACCTTGTATCACGGGGGAAGGGTCCGCCAGCCCGGAATCAAGAACTGTTGCAGGGATCACTCTCCCGCCGAGCCACCCCCTCGGGGCCGGGGGTCACATCGATGCTGAGGAAATCCCTGGCCACCAGAGTGTTCGCGAAGATTGAACGGGCCTCCTCCACCAGATCCTCCGGAGTGACCGCATTGCCGGCCACATAGCGAGGGCTCAGATGGGTGAGCACCAGTTGCTTCACCCCGGCCAGCGCCGCCGTCTGGGCGGCCATGGTGCTGGTGGAATGCTGGCGCTGGAAGGCGAGTTCGGCCTCGGCATGGGCAAAGGTGGATTCGTGGATCAGCAGGTCGGCGCCCCGGGCCAGCTCCACCGCCGCCTCACAGAACACCGTGTCGGTGCAGTACACGACGCTGCAACCCGGCCGGGCCGGGCCGCAGAGCGCGGAGCCCCGAATGGTGCGGCCGTCCTCAAGGGTGATGGTGCGGCCGGCCTTGAGTTCGGCATAGAGCGGCCCGGCGGGAATCCCCAGCTCCCGGGCCATCGCCACGTCGAAGCGACCCGGGCGCGGTTTCTGCTCAAAGCGGTAGGCGAAGGCCGGAATGCGATGGGTGAGGGGAGCGCAGCGCACCTGCAGGTCGCCATCGTCGAGCAGCACGGTGCCGGCGCTGGCCGCCTCCCGCACCCGGTGGATCCGCAGGGGGTAGCCAATGCGGGTGGACGAGGTGCGCAGTGCCCCGTCGAGGTACTCCCGCAGCGGATCGGGGCCATAGAGATCGACGCCGCCGCAGGAGCCCGCCAGACCGAGGCTGGCCAGAAGGCCCGGCAGCCCGAAGACGTGGTCCCCGTGCATGTGGGTGACGAAGATCCGCCGGAGCTGGGAGACCCGCAGTTCACTGCGCAGGAACTGATGCTGGGTTCCCTCGCCGCAGTCCAGGAGCCAGAGTTCGGCCCGCTGGGGAAGGCGCAGGGCCACGGCCGAGACATTACGGCCGCGGGTGGGCACACCCGAGCTGGTGCCGAGAAAGGTGACCTGCACACCACTGGCCTGTTTCGCGCATGCTGCCACGTCCGGCTCTGTCCCGGTCCGCCCTGGCACGGGCCCGCCGCGCTGGTCACAATGGCGCTCACTCCGGCACCGCGAGAGGCCACGCATGGCGGCATCCAAGACCCTGAAAGCACCCCTGGGCCGACCCACCGGCACCGGGGGCTCCAGCGGGCGCAGGCGGGTTCTTGGCCTGCTGGCCGTCGTGGGGGTGCCGTTGGGCCTGGGCACCACCCCCATGGCCGCGGGGCCGGCCCGGGCGGCGCAGACAGCGGCGTCCAGCTCCCCCTCAACCGCCAGAGCCTCCGGGGCCAATCCCCTGCTGCGGGTGCTGCTGGTGGAGGCTCCCGGGATCCAGGTGACGGGCAGCGGGGGGCTGCGGCTGCGGCGCGCCGCCGGCGGTGCCGAAGTGCTGCGCCTGCCGGCGGGCTCCAGCCTCACGCTGCGCCTGGCCGCGGGCCAAGTGGAGGCGCGCGGCACAGGGCCGGGCGGGGTCAACGCCGCCCCCAGCCTCATGGTCGGGGAGCTTTGGGTGGAGCCCCTTCCGGATTCCTCCGGAAACGGCACGCTCCAGCTGGCCAGGCGGGTATACCGCGGTCGCCTGCAGGTGCGCCCCGCCGCAACCCAGCTGCAGGCGATCAACCACATCCCGCTCGAAACCTATCTGCCCAGTGTGGTGGGCAGCGAAATGCCGGCCAGCTGGCCCCTGGAGGCCCTCAGGGCCCAGGCCGTGGCGGCCCGCACCTACGCCCTGCGCCAGCGCAAGCCCGTGGCGGCCTTCGATCTGACCGCCACGGTGACCAGCCAGGTCTACAAAGGGCTGGAGGCGGAGACCGGCTCCACCCGTCAGGCCGTGAGCAGCACCGAGGGACTGGTGCTGATGCACCGCAACACGCTGATCAACGCCGTGTTCCACAGCAGCAGTGGCGGTAGCACCGAGAACAGCGGCGACATCTGGTCCCGCCAGCTGCCGTATCTGGTCAGCGTGCCCGACGACGACCAGCAGAGTCCGGTGCATCGCTGGGAGAAGACCCTCTCGACGAATCTGCTGCGGCAGGCCTTCGGAGAGATCGGCGGCGCCCGACGGATCGACATCCTCTCCACCACCGGAAGCGGCCGGGTCCGGCAGGCGCGGGTGGTCGGCCCCCAGGGCACGCTGGTGGTCAGCGGCGCGGAGCTGCGGAAGCGCCTGGGCCTGCGCAGCACCTTCGTGCGATTCGAGGCGGTTCCCTTCACATTCAGCGCTCCCGCCCTCGGTGCAGCCTCCTCGGGGATCTCCTCCGGACCCGCGGCGGCGGCGACGGGGACCCCCTGGATGAACTCGGCCTCCTCGCCGTTGCTGGTGCCGCCACCCCCTCCCCAGCCGTTGCTGCCCCCTTCGAGCGCGATCGTCGCGATCGGCCGCGGCTTCGGCCACGGGGTGGGCATGAGCCAGTGGGGGGCCTATGGCCTCGCCCTCAGGGGTCAGGGGTTCGAGCAGATTCTCCGTCACTACTACCGGGGCGCCGAAGTGAGGCCGTTCCGGGGCACGGCCGCAGGTCCCCTGGCGGCGGTGCCCCCCGCTGCAGCAGGCTCGAGCGCATGGAACCCCAGCGCCGCGACGGGCCACCGCAGTCCCTGAGCTCACCCCCGGCTCACCCCCTCCCCGGCGGCGCTCGTCCGCCGCTCTGGCTGCAGGGACGTCTGGAGGTGGCGGCATCGGGTCGGGAGCTGGCCGCACGGGTGGCCGACCAGCTGCTGAAGGAATTGCGCTCAGGCCCCGGCCAGCCCCTCGGACTGGCCACGGGCCGCACGATGGAGCCGGTCTATGCCGCCCTGCTGGACCAGCTGTGGGATCTGCCCCAGGCCGAGCGTGCGGCGATCCTGGACCGCTGGTCCAGCTTCAATCTGGACGAATACGGGGGCCTGGCCCGCGACGATCCCCGTTCCTTCGCCGCCGCCATGGACCGGATGCTGGGGCGACCGCTGGGCCTCGATCCGGCCCGGCTTAGGCTTCCCGACGGCCTGGCCGCCGACCCGGCCGCGGAGGCGCGCCGCTACGGCGACGCGGTGGCCAGGGCCGGAGGGATCGGTCTGCAGCTGCTGGGATTGGGGGACAACGGCCACGTGGGCTTCAATGAGCCCCCCTGTGGTCCAAACGCCCCCACCCGCTGGCTGAGCCTGAACCCCGCCACCCGCCGCCAGAACGCCGGCGCCTTCGGCGGGGATCCCGAACGGGTGCCCGAGGGGGCGATCACCCTGGGCCTCCGGGAGATCCTTCGCGCCCGCCGGGTGCTGCTGGTGGTGGCGGGGGCAGCCAAGCGGCCGATCCTCCGCCGGCTGCTCAGCAGCGCTCCAGACGCCGACCTGCCGGCCAGCTGGCTGCAGCGGCATCCCGACCTGCGGCTGATGGTCGATCGGGCCGCGCTTGAGGGCTGAACCCTCAGGCCATCGCCGCTTCGATCCGCTCCTCATCGGCCTCCAGGTTGCTGGTGACACTGCGGACGTCGTCGAGATCCTCGAGGGCATCCAGCATGCGCAGGCAGGCCCGCAGGTGCTCCCCGTTCTCGAGATGGCAGGGGGTGGAGGAGAGCCAGCGGTGTTCCCACTCCGAGACGGCCCAGCCCAGGCGCCGCAGACCATCCTGAAGGGCCTCCAGACCGGTGAAACCGGTGAAGACCTCCAGACCCCCCGCCTCGAAGGCATAGCCCAGCGCCGGCGGTCCTCCCGCCTCCTCCAGCTGAAGCAGGCCCTCGAGCAGGTCCTCCTCGGCCGGCAGGGGTGGCTCGATCCGCACCACGCCCCGCTGTTCGAACAGGTAGCCAACGCAGCCGGTCTCGCCGAGGTTGCCGCCCTGCTTGCTGAAGGCCAGGCGCAGGGCCGCGGCCGTGCGGTTGCGGTTGTCGGTGAAGGCCTCGATCAGCACGGCCACCCCGCCGGGTCCGTAGCCCTCGTAGCGCACCTCCTCGAACTGTTCGGCCTCGCTGTCGCCCCGGCCGCTGCCCTTGGCGATCGCCCGCTCGATGTTGACGTTGGGCACTCCGGCCGCCCGGGCCTTCTCGATGGCGGTGCGCAGCTGGAAGCTGCCGGCCGGGTCGCCGCCGGTGCGGGCCGCCACGGTGATCTCCCGGGCGAGCCGGGTGAAGACGACGCCGCGCCTGGCGTCCACCACCGCCTTCTGGCGTTTGATCTGGGCCCATTTGCTGTGGCCGGCCATCGAGAAGCGGAAGCAGGGGAGCGGGGGGGAGCGGGGGGAGCGCCGGGTCGAGAGGACTCAGCCGGTGGCGTCCAGCACCAATCGGGGCTGGAGCCAGCCGTCGCCGCGGGCCCGGGCCATGCCGGCGAGATGGCCGGCGGGATCGGTCACCACCACGGCCTGCTCGGCCGGCAGAGCCGGATCGCCGGCCAGGATCCGGCCGCAGCGCCAGCTGACCAGATCGGTGGCCGCCAGGGCATGGGACGGCAGATGGCCCAGCGCGACCAGGGGATCCAGCAGGGGCGGGGGCGGCTCCTCCGCCAGGGCCTCCAGGGGCACGCTGCCGGCGAGGAGGAAGCCGAGGGCCTCGGTGCGCCGCAGCTGGGCCAGGGCCCCCCCGCAGCCGAGCCGCTGACCCAGATCGCGGGCCAGGGAGCGGATGTAGGTGCCGGCGGTGCAGCGAACCACCACCTCTAGCCGGCCCCGGGCCGGATCCCAGTCGATCAGATCGAGGCTCTCGATCGTGACGGCCCGCTGCTCAAGATCCAGGGCCTCGCCGCGGCGGACCCGGGCGTAGGCCCGCTCACCCGCCACATGGACCGCCGACACCTGGGGGGGGCGCTGAAGGATCGAACCGCGGAAGCCGGCGAGGGCACACTCCAGTTCTGGCCGCCCCAGGGGCGGAACCGGCAGCCGCTCGAGCACCTCCCCCTCCAGATCGTCGCTGACCGTGCGTAACCCGAGCTGCAGCACGCCCCGATAGGCCTTGTCGCCCGGCAGATAGGGGAGCAGCCGGGTGGCCGGCCCGAGGGCCAGGGGGAGCACGCCGGTCACGGCGGGATCCAGGGTGCCCCCGTGGCCGACCCGGCGCAGGCCATAGCGCCGGCGCACCCGACCCACACAGGCCTGGGAGGTGAGTCCCGCCGGCTTGTCCAGTACCAGAAAACCGCAGGGCTCCGGACCTCTGCCGGGTTGGGAGGGAACGGCCGTCATGGGGTCACTGTTGCATCCATCGGGGCGGCCAGCAGGCTGGGGCCGCTCCGCTTCGAAGGCTCCCGTGACCCTGCGACATCGCCGCGACCTGGCCTTTCTGGTGCTCTCGGGCCTCTTCCTCGGCACGATGGGAATGCTGAACATCCTCGGGCTGACCCGTTTTCTCAGCCTCGGATCGATCGCGGGCTTCCCGATCGTGGTGGCGGTGGGAGCACTGCCCTATCCGGTCACCTTCCTGTGCACCGATCTGATCAGCGAGATCTGGGGGGAGCGCGCCGCCGGCCAGCTGGTCTGGGTGGGACTGCTGCTCAACGGATGGATCGTGCTCATTCTCTGGCTCGGGGGGATCCTGCCGGGCCTCGACGGCTTCGGGGGGCTGGCCGGTCCGCCGGGGCCAGGGCCGGGCGGGTCCCTGCCGGTGTTCTTCGAGGTGCGCCGTCTGGCCTTCGGGGCGGTCGGGGCCTCGATGCTGGCCTATCTGGCAGCCCAGTTCACCGATGTGCGGCTGTTCCATTTCTGGAAACGGGTCAGCGGCGGCAAGGCCCTGTGGCTGCGCAACAACGGCTCCACCCTGATCAGCCAGCTGGTGGACACCAGCGCGGTGGTACTGGTCAGTCACTTCGCCGCCCACGTGTTGCCGATCCACCCGGAGGCACCTGTGCTGCCCCAGCTGGGAGCCTTCATCGCCAGTGGCTACCTGTTCAAGCTGGTGGCGGCCTTGCTCGACACGTTGCCCTTCTATCTACTGGTGGGCTGGCTGCGGCGCTGGCTGGACGTGCCCGGAGACGGCGCGGAGCTCAAAGCGGCGCCGGACTAGCCTGCCACCCACCAGTCATGACCAGGTGTGTCCGAGCGCATCAGCACCATCTCCCCGCTCCCCCAGACCACCGAAGCCCCACCCCTGGCGGCGGGGACCCTGACCCCGGAGCGCTTCCTCAGGGACGGCTTTGCCCTGCGGGAGCAGCTGGCCGCCCACCTCGGCCTCAGCCAGGCCCGCCTGGAGGAGCGCCTGGCCGCCAGCTGCGGCGATCTGGCCGCCCTGCATCCCGGTGCCGTCGGCTTCGATCCCCAGCGGGTCCAGGCGTTCTATGAGGAAACCGTGGGCGACACCCATCTACTGGAGCTGGCGGCCTGGCACCTCGGCAGCGCCGCCTACATCGCCGACACCCTGCGCCTGCAGGCCCGCTACGCGAGCGGGAACGTGCTTGACTTCGGAGGCGGCATCGGCACCCATGCCCTGGCCGCCGCCGCCCTTGAGCCGGTGGCCGGCGTCTGGGTGGTGGACCTCAATCCCCACAACCGCGCCTTCCTGGGGGAACGCGCCGGTCGCCTCGGGCTCGGCGATCGCATCCACACCTGCCGGGATCTGCAGGACTCTGGCCTGCCCGAGCGCTTCGACACGGTGGTGTGCCTCGATGTGCTCGAGCATCTGCCGGATCCGGCCAGCCAGCTGGAAATCTTCGCCGCCCGCATGGCCCCCGGGGCCATCGCGCTGCTGAACTGGTACTTCTTCAAGGGATTCGCTGGGGAATATCCCTTTCACTTCGATGATCCCGCCCTGGTGGAGCGGTTCTTCCTCACGCTGCAGAGCCGCTTCGTGGAGGTGTTCCACCCCTATCTGATCACCACCCGGGCCTATCGCCTCAACGGCTGAGGCGAGGCGATCGGTCCGGGTGTTTCAGGCGAGCGCCACGTTGATGCGCTTGCGGGCCCGCAGATTGCGCTTGATCGTGTCGAACGTGACCACCCCATCCACCAGGGCGAAGAGGGTGTCGTCGGAACCGCGACCCACGTTGACACCGGGCATCACCGCGGTACCGCGCTGACGGATCAGAATCGAGCCGGCGGTGACCGTTTCGCCGCCGTAGCGCTTGACGCCGAGCCGCTTGCTGTTGGAATCGCGGCCGTTGCGGGTGGAGCCGGTGCCTTTCTTGTGGGCCATGGGAGGGGATCAGGGGATGGGGGGCTGGAGCGGGCGATCATCCGGTGATCCCGGATCCGCTCAGGGGGAGGGGCGGCTCAGGCGATCGGCTTGCCGTCGATGTGGATGGCTTGCACCATCACACGGGTGAGCTCCTGACGGTGACCGTTCTTGCGACGGGTCTTCTTCTTGGGCCGCATCTTGTACACCAGGATCTTCGGTCCGCGCCGGTGGGCCATCACCTTGAGCTCGACGCTGGCTCCGCTCACGAACGGATGCCCCAGGCTGGTGGCCGTGCCGTCCTGCACCAGCAGCACGTTCTCCAGGGTCACGGTTTCATCGACCTCGGCGTGGAGGCGATCGAGGTCGTAGTAGCGGTTGGGCTGCAGCCAGAACTGCTGACCGGAGGCCTCCACGATCGCGTAGGGACTGGCCTGGGCCGGATCGGCCGGCGGCGGCGGGGTGGCGTTGGCGGACAAACTGGGCGTGGACTCGCTCATGGGCGGAAAGAGGCGTGGGCAGGCCAGCGGCGCAGCAAGGCGGCGCTGTTGGGGCCTGACGCACCACCGAACAGCAGACAAGGGTCCATCATTGCCTGCGCTCGTCCCCCCCGTCAACACTAGGGTTCCCACCCAGTCCCCCGTTCCACGGCATGTCCCAGCCGGCGCTCACCATCGCCTCCCTGCTGCGGGAGCCGCGTCTGCGCCGGGCCTGCAGCCAGTGGCTCAAGGGGGGCCGCTATCGGGTGGAGGAATTGGGCGAGGAATCCGACCCGGCGGGGGCCCTGGAGCAGCGCTGGGAACGGTTCGACGCGGTGCTGCTCGAGCAGGGTGTGCTCTCGCTGGAGGCCTTTCAACGGCTCAGGACCCAGGGTCTGGTGCTGCCGGCGGTGGTGGTGGGTCCGATGGGCGGCGGAATCGAGTACATGGAGGCCGAGGTTCAGCTTCCACCGGACCAGATGGAGCAGCTGAGCTACTGCCTCGATGCGGCCATCTCCCGGTTTCTGCGACGCAACCGCTCGAACGGCGACAGCGGCGATGGTGTCGTCTCCAGCCAGGACCAGTGGCGGCTGGCGAATCGGCTCAAGGAACGTCTCGGCTTTCTCGGCGTTTTCTACAAACGAGATCCTGCCCGATTCCTGCGCAATCTGCCCCCCACCGAGCGGCACGAACTGCTGCGCTCGCTCGAGCGCACCTATCGGGATCTTCTGATCAGCTATTTCCGCCGGCCAGCGGCCGCGAATCAGGCCCTTGAGAGTTTCGTCAACACGGCCTTCTTCAGTGATCTATCGATCACAAAACTGGTGGAAATCCATGCCAATATGATCGATGGTTTCTGGAAACAGCTCAAGCTGGAAGGGCACAAGCATGATTTCCTCCAGGACTACCGGCTCGCCCTGCTGGACGTGATGGCCCATCTCTGCGAGATGTATCGGCGCTCCCTTCCACCGGAGGGGTCCATCCAGGTTCCCGAACCACTCGCCAGCCTCGCCGCCTCAACTCCCGAACCGAACCGATGAGCCCTCAGAAGACCTACATCCTCAAGCTCTACGTGGCCGGGAACACTCCCAACTCCATGCGCGCCCTCAAGACCTTGCGCACGATCCTGGAAGAGGAGTTCAAAGGCGTCTATGCCCTCAAGGTGATCGATGTGCTCAAGAATCCCCAGCTGGCCGAGGAAGACAAGATCCTGGCCACTCCGACCCTGGCCAAGATCCTGCCGCCTCCGGTGCGCCGGATCATCGGCGACCTCTCCGACCGGGAACGGGTGCTGATCGGCCTCGATCTCCTCTACGACGAACTCAGCGAGAGCAGCGGCCCCGAGGACGACGGGTCGAGTAGCAGCCTGCCGGGACCCGGTTCCGGCACCTTCGGTGAGCCGTCCAGGCCCTCGGGAAATCTGTAGAAGCCCCTGCCCTTTCTCTCGCCGAGGCTGACCGCAGACTAAATTGACCCGGGCCCAGACCGTTTCATGCAGGATCCCAGCGCAATCAATCTGCCGCGCCTGAAGGTGCAGAAGCTTCCCACGGGCGTGGAGGGTCTCGATGATATCTGCCATGGCGGCTTGCCGATCGGACGCTCCACGCTGATCAGTGGCACTTCCGGCACCGGAAAGACCGTCTTCTCGCTTCATTTCCTGCATAACGGAATCCGGGAATTTGATGAGCCCGGAATTCTCGTTACTTTCGAGGAATCTCCTCTTGACATCATCCGAAATGCGGCCAGCTTCGGCTGGGATCTCGAGGATCTGATCGCCCGGGACAAGCTGTTCATCCTCGACGCCTCCCCGGATCCTGATGGTCAGGATGTGGCCGGAAGCTTTGACCTCTCTGGCTTGATTGAGCGGGTCAACTACGCCATCAGAAAATACAAGGCGAAGCGGGTCGCCATCGATTCGATCACAGCCGTCTTCCAGCAATACGATGCCGTATCTGTGGTGAGGCGGGAAATCTTCCGCCTGATTGCCAGACTCAAGGAAATCGGAGTCACCACGGTGATGACCACCGAGCGTATTGACGAATATGGTCCGATCGCCCGGTATGGAGTTGAGGAATTCGTCTCCGATAATGTCATCATCCTCCGGAACGTGCTGGAGGGAGAGCGCCGCCGCCGCACGGTGGAAATCCTCAAGCTAAGGGGAACTACACACATGAAAGGTGAATTCCCCTTCACGATGGGAGTTCATGGCGTTGCCATCTTCCCCCTCGGAGCCATGCGGCTCACCCAGAGTTCTTCCAATGTGCGGCTCAGCTCCGGAGTCCCGCGTCTTGATGAAATGTGCGGTGGCGGCTTCTTTAAGGATTCCATTATCCTGGCCACCGGTGCCACCGGCACGGGCAAAACACTCCTGGTCAGCAAGTTCATCGAAAATGCCTGCGGCAATCAGGAGCGGGCCATTCTGTTCGCCTACGAGGAGTCCCGGGCGCAGTTGCTCCGCAACGCCACCAGCTGGGGCATCGATTTTGAGCAGATGGAAAAGGATGGTTTGCTTAAAATCATTTGCGCCTATCCCGAATCCACCGGACTCGAGGACCATCTGCAAATTATCAAAACTGAAATCGGTGATTTCAAACCTTCGCGCATGGCTATCGATTCCCTTTCCGCATTGTCAAGAGGAGTCAGCCACAACGCCTTCCGCCAATTTGTGATCGGCGTGACCGGCTATGCAAAACAGGAAGAAATTGCCGGTTTTTTCACCAATACGTCTGAAGAGTTCATGGGCAGTCACTCTATCACTGACTCCCATATCTCCACGATCACCGACACGATCCTGCTGCTTCAATACGTTGAAATCAGAGGGGAAATGGCCCGGGCCATCAATGTGTTCAAGATGCGCGGGTCCTGGCATGACAAAGGCATTCGGGAGTTCATGATCACGGGACATGGGCCGGAGATCAAGGATTCATTTTCCAATTTCGAGCGCATCATCAGCGGCGTGCCCCACCGCATCACCAGCGATGAACGCAGTGAGCTCTCACGCATCGCCCGCGGCATATCCAGCGACGAGGCGTTCTGAGTCCTCCGGCCGGCCCATGCCCTGGCTCTGCTGGCGCGATCCACTGACCAGCAGCTCATCACGATCAGCACATTCCAGCGGCAGATCGAACCAGAAGGTGGTGCCCACCCCAGGCTCGCTCACCATCTGCACCCGGGTGCCATGCTTCTCGAGGATCCCCTTGACGATCGAGAGCCCCAGACCGGTGCCCACCTCGGTATGGACGGCGTTTTCCACCCGGTAGAAGCGCTCGAAGATCCGGGCCTGATCCTCCCGGGAGATGCCCGATCCGGTGTCGGCGATCTCCAGCCGGAGCCTCGGCAATGGGGACGAGAGCTCGCAACTGGGGGCACGGCCATCGGGGGCGGTGCTGGGATCGAGGTGGCAGGAATCCGGCCAGGGATAGGCCCTCAGCCGGAGACGCCCGCCGCTGGGGGTGAACTTGAGCGCGTTGCCCACCAGGTTGTCGAGCACCTGCAGCAGCAGATCCCAGTTGCCCCGCACCCGCGGCAGGGGATCATCCAGGTCCAGCTCAAGCTCCACTCCCCGCTCATCGGCGTTGAGCCGGTAATTGCGCAGGGTCTGCTCCATGGCGGGCCGCAGCTCCATCGGATCGAGCGTCCAGGTGCGATCCGACTCCAGCCGGGAAAGGTCCAGCACGTCGTTGACCAGCCGGGTGAGTCGATCGGTCTCGTCGTTGGCAATGGCCAGAAACTCCTGGGTCTCCTCCTCGCTGAGCTGGTCCCGCAGGTCATGGAGGGTCTCCACGTAGCTCTTGATGTTGAACAGGGGGGTGCGCAGCTCGTGGGAGACGTTGCTGATGAAGCGGCTCTGGGCCGCATTGAGCTCGACTTCCCGGGTCAGGTCCTGGATGGTCATGGCAATGCCCTTGAGGCTCTCGCCGCTGACATCCTTGACGGCCTGCAGCACGATGCGCAGGGTGCGGGGCGGCTCACCGAAACTGCAGCGCACATCGGCACTGTCGCGGGCGCCGATGAGCAGGGCGTCGAGCGGGGTCTGCAGCTCCATCGCTAGGGGCTCGGGCAGCTCGCGGCCCAGATCCGTGCCTTCGAGATTGCGGCCCTCCCAGCGGAACAGACGGCGGGCCGTGGGGTTCACCAGCACGATGCAACCCGCCTCATCCAGCAGGGCAGCACCATCGGCCATGGTCGCGATCAGGGTCTGCTGTTTGACCTGGGCGGCAGTGAGCTCTTCGATGTTGGCCGCGTCGTAGGCCTCGAGCTGGGAGGCCATGTCGTTGAAACCATTGAGCAGTTCCCCCAGTTCACCTCCCACCGGCAGGGCGATTCGCGCATCGAAATCGCCGCCGGCGATCGCCCGGACCCCGCGCAGCAGTTCCTTGACCGGGCGGGTGATCGTGAGCGCGTTGAAGACGGCGCCGAGAATCACCAGCACCCAGATCGAAATGAACACGGCCACCGTCACCTCGCGGGTGAGGGCTGCACTGGCCAGCACCGCCTCGTTGGGGTTGATGCCCAGGGCCAGCACGCCGAGGTAGCGGCCCTCGCTGACCATCGGTACGAACACGTCAGTCACCTGCCCGTCGGGGCTGAGGTGCTGGCGGATCAGGGGATTCTGGGGGCGTCGCTGCAGATCGGGAGGCAACTCCAGCCGGCGGCTGAGCAGCAGTTCGCTGCCGCCGCTGGTGCCGCTGATCGGGATTCCAAGGTAGATGATCCCCTCGGGATCCGCGAAAAAGATGTACCGCAGGCTGCGGCTGGATCGCCAGAACCGCTCGGCCACCGCCGCCAGCTCCCGGTCGTTCCCTTCGGCCACCAGGGGCGTCACATTCGCCGAGAGCAGCAGCCCCAGGTCGCGGGCGAAGCGGGTGTCGCTCATGCGGGCATCCGTCTGGATGCCGTTGAGGGCGAAGAAGGTGATGCCCGTCATCATCAGGCTCACCACCAGGGTGGCGACCGCCAGGAGCTTGGTCTGCAGGCTGAACTCAGCCCACCACAGGGCCAGTGTTCGCCACCAGGAGTCCGGAGTGCTCGCCGGAATCGGGGCAGACGCAACGGGCGCACCGCCGGAGGGGGGATCAGTGCCGGGAGTGGGCGGGGCAGCGGTCAGTCGCGGAACCCTCGAGTGATCGCCAGCCTAGGCACGGCGGACCTGGTGCCCGATATCCCGTCGGAACTGGATCCCCTCGAACCCCACGCGCTCCAGGCCCTCGTAGGCCGCTGCGAAGGCGGTGTCGAAATCGGCAGCCTGGGCCACCACCGCCAGCACCCGTCCACCGGAGGTGACGCAGACCCCATCGGCGCCCACCCGACTGCCGGCGTGGAAGAGCTGCCGTTCCGGCGAGGGCTCGAGCGTCTGGTGAATCGCATCGCCCCGGCGCACCTCACCGGGATAGCCGGCTGCCGCCGCCACCACACAGGCGCTGCAGCCCGACGCGATGCTGAGCGCGGGAGCCTCGGCCAGCCGGCCGGTGGCGCAGGCCATCAGAACCTCGGCCAGCTCATCGCCCAGCAACGGCATCAGGGTCTGGCACTCAGGATCCCCGAAGCGGCAGTTGAACTCGATGACCTGCGGCCCCGAGGCCGTGAGCATCAGGCCGGCGTAGATCACACCGCGGTAGTCGATGTCCCGGCGGCGCAGGGCCGCCAGGGTGGGCTCAAGCACCTCCCGACGCACCCGCTCAAGGGCGTCGGCATCCAGCAGGGGGGCCGGGGCGTAGGCCCCCATGCCACCGGTGTTCGGTCCGGTGTCGCCCTCGCCGATCCGTTTGTGGTCCTGGGCGGGGGGAAGCAACACCAGGGCGTGGCCATCCGTGAGGGCGAAGACGGAGACCTCCGGTCCGCTCAGACGTTCTTCCAGCACCAGCGCCTCGCCGGCGCTGCCGAAGCGGCCCGCGAACACCGCCTCGATCGCCACCCGTGTCTCCTCGGTGCTCTCAGCCACCGTCACACCCTTTCCGGCGGCCAGGCCGTCGGCCTTGACAACCAGCGGCCGCGGATTCCGCTCCAGCACGGCGAGCGCCTCCTCGAGGCTGGAGGCGGCCCAGTGGCCGGCCGTGGGAATGCCGGCCTCCCGCATCACCTCCTTGGCCCAGCGCTTGCTGGACTCCAGCCGGGCGCCGTCGGCCCCGGGTCCGAACACCGCCACACCCCCGGCACGAAGCCGGTCGGCCAGGCCTGCGGCCAGGGGGCCTTCGGGACCCACCACCACCAGCTGGACGGCTCGCTCCCGGCAGGCCTCCAGCAGGCCCGCCGGGTCGCTTTCGGCGATCGCCAGGGGTTCACAGCCCGCCAGCGCCGCGGTGCCGCCGTTGCCGGGGGCCACCCAGACCCGCTCCACCCCCCGGCAGCGGAGCAAGGCCCAGGCCAGGGCGTTCTCACGCCCGCCCGATCCCACCACCAGCACCCTTGCGGGCACCCCCGGAGCAACGGGATCGGCGCCGGTGGACACCCTCTGCTCGGGGATCGATCGTGCCGGAGGCGTCATGGGGCAGGAGAGGCGGGGCGGGGCTCTTAAGTTGAGCGCCGGTGGACCGTCAGACGTGTCTCTTCCTCTTTACATGCCGGCGGGCCCCGCGCCCCGGAGGCATCGGCCGGCCCCGGGGGTCTCCGGGGCCGCCCTGGCCCTGGCGCTGGCCTGGCTCGGTGGCGGAGCGATCGCCCCCATGCCGGCCCGGGGGGCCGCAGGGGGGGCAGGGGAGACACCGGCACCGGTGTCTCCGGCGATGAGCGAGGCCACCTTCGAGGCGGCCCTGGCCTCCGAGGTGCTGTCGGTGCTGGAGCTGGCCTGCCAGGACTCCGCCCGGTTCGATCAGCCCCAGCGGTTACGGCTGCTCAGGGACCGGCTGATGGCCGTGCGGCCCGTCCCCCAGCCCCTGCCGGTGGTGCTCGCCAATGCCAACGCACTGATCAGTTGTCTGGCACCCGAGGCGGCCCTGGGGGTGCTCGATCGCTACGGCCCCGGCCCAGGGCTGGAGCGCCAGCAGTGGCTGATCCAGCAGTGGCGGGCGGCCAACGCTGGACTCAACCACCGGCGGGCTTCGGAGGCGCTGCGGCGACTGGCGGCAGGCAATCTGGCCAGCCTGGAGACCATGGCTCTGCCCGTCCGCCTGCGGGAGGACGGCAGCCTCGACACCCGAGCCGCCCTGGATGTGCTGGCGGGTCATCTCGAGGTGATGGGTCGGAACCGGGAGGCGGCTGAGGTGCTGCTGGCCGGGCGGCTCCCCGGGGTGATGGCGGCCGAACGGCTGAGGACGGCGGCCCGGCTGCTGGGGTTCCTGCCCCTGGACGAACGCAATGGCCTGCTCGAAACCGCGCTGGACCAGGCCGCCGCCGCGGGGGCCTGGGGCCTGGCCGCCGAGCTGCTCGACGTTCAGCTCCGCCTGCAACTGGCGGAGGGGGGCGATGCCGGCCTTGCCTACGACCGCCGTCTGCGGCTCAGCCAGCGCATCGACGACGCCTACACCGAGTGGCTGCTCCGCAGTGTCGATCCCGACCAGGCGCAGCGCAGCGAGGAGCTGGAGCGCCAGCTGCGCTCCCCCCGCAGCCCCGGGGGCCACGCCGCATCCGAGCCCGTCGAGCCGAACTCCATCTCCCCCTCCTCTCCATGACCACCCCCTATCAGCTGGGCCCCCTGCTCTACGAGGGGAAGGCCAAACGGGTGTACCGGACCGACCGGGAGGACCTGATCGCCGTGGAGTTCAAGGACGACACCACCGCCTTCAATGCCCTGAAGAAGGAGGAGCTGCCAGGCAAGGGCGACCTCAACTGCCGCATCTCGGCGCTGCTGTTCGAGCATCTGGGGCGCTGCGGCCTCCCCACCCACTATCTGGGCGTGGGCGAGCGTCGCTGGATGCTGGTCCGGCCAGTGCGGGTGATCCCCCTGGAGGTGGTGATCCGCAACCTGGCAGCCGGCTCCCTCTGCCGGCAGATGCCGATCGCCGAGGGCACGCCGTTGGATCCCCCCCTGCTTGATCTGTACTACAAGGACGATGCCTACGGCGATCCCCTGCTGAGCGAAGCGCGGCTGAAGCGCCTGGCCCTGGTCACCCCCGAACAGCGGAACGAGCTGGAGCAGCTGGCCCGCCGCGTCAACGGGGTGCTGCTGGAACTGTTCGCCGACCTGGGCCTCGTGCTGGTGGATTTCAAGCTCGAACTGGGCTTCAGCGGCGATGGCCAGCTGGTGGTGGCCGATGAGATCAGCCCGGACACCTGCCGGCTGTGGGACCGCGACGTGAGCGACCCCAACGAGCGGATCCTCGACAAGGACCGCTTCCGACAGGATCTCGGCGGTGTGACCGAAGCCTATGGGGAGGTCCTCAAACGGGTCCAAGGGGCCATCCCCGGACCCCTCATCTACAGGTAAGGTCACGCCAATTTGCGGCGCTGCCGCGTTGCCTCGGAGAACCATGGGTGTCACCCCCAACGCCCAGACCGGGCCGGCCGCCTCCGAGGCGCCTGCACGACCGTGGCCCCTGGCCCTGCTGCTGGGCCTCCCCCTCCTGGGAGCGGCGGTCCTGCTGAGCCCCGTGCGGGTTCTGGCCCAGTCGGATCCCGCCCAGACGGCCCAGGCCCAGCCAACGCCCCCCGGCAGCGCCCCGGACGCCCCGACGGCCGGAGAGCCCGATGCCCCCCCCGCGGAGACCGGACCACCCGCCGACGGCCAGGGCGCCCCGGCGGCCCCGGAGAGCGACCCGCTCAACCAGTTCGATCCCTCCCCGGCGGCCCCGCCCTCGAGCTTCCCTCCCGCCGGCCTGACCCCGGCGGAGCCGGCCGAGCCCCAGGTGCTGGTGAGCGAGGTGGTGGTCCAGGGGCTCGAAGGCCATCCGGAACGGGAGCGGCTCGAACTGGCCGTCTACGACGCGATGGTGGTGCGCCCCGGCAGCCGGGTCACCCGCAGCGAACTGCAGACGGATCTCTCGGCGATCTACGCCAGCGGCTGGTTCTCGGATGTCCGCATCCAACCGGTCGACGGCCCCCTGGGGGTTCAGGTGGTGGTGATCGCCACCGCCAACCCCGTGCTGGAGACGGTGGAGTTCGATGCCGAGAAGGTCAAGATCCCACCCGAGGTGGTCACCGACACCTTCGCCGCCGATTACGGCCGGACCCTGAACCTCAACACCCTGCAGTCGCGCATGCAGGACCTGCAGAAGTGGTACGCGGATCAGGGCTATTCCCTGGCCCGGGTCACGGGCCCGAACCGGGTCAGCCCCGACGGTACCGTGGTGCTGACCGTTCGGGAGGGAACGGTCGAAGCGGTGGAAGTTCAGTTTCTCAACAAGGAAGGCTCCGCCACCAACGACAAGGGTGAGCCGATCCGCGGCAAGACGAAAACCTGGGTGGTCACCCGGGAGATCTCGATCAAGCCTGGGGAGACCTTCAACCGCCGCAATCTCGAGGAGGACATCAAGCGGCTGTACGGCACCGGACTGTTCGGTGACATCAAGGTCACCCTGCGCCCAGTGCCGGCCAAGCCCGGGGAAGTGGTCATTGTGCTCGGTGTCGTCGAGCAGTCATCCGGATCCCTCTCCGGCGGCCTGGGGTACAGCCAGAGCCAGGGGGTCTTCGGTCAGATCCAGCTACAGGACAGCAATCTACTGGGCCGGGCCTGGGATCTTGGTCTCAACTTCACCTACGGCCAGTTCGGCGGCCTGGCCGACATCACCTTCACCGACCCCTGGATCAAGGGCGACAAATACCGGACGGCCTTCCGGGCTCGCCTGTTCCTCAGCCGAGAGGTTCCTCAGATCTTCCAGAGCCAGGACAACGGCAACATCAACACCGTTTCCGATTTTTACGAGGCTCCTAACACCAAGGTTGCCTTCAACATCAACAACAACAACAATCCTGAAGGCCGGAGATTCAGCTCCGTCTCCCAAGCGGAATCGGAGTCACCCAACAACAGCTGGTTCGATTTCGATGGCAATTCCGTCGTGATTCAGCGCGTTGGGGGCAACATCCAGTTCGTCCGCCCACTGAACGGTGGAAATCCCTTCAAGCGGGCGCTCTGGAATGTGGTGGTCGGAGCCAGCGCCCAGGAAGTCACGCCAATGAACTTCGCTGGCGACAGCATGCCATTCGGCGTCAGCACCAACAACTTCGACGGCCGTGATGCGCCGATCGACGACGTGATCTGCATCGCCTTCAACTGTGCCCGCAACAACCAGTTGCTGGGCGTTCGGGTGGGCATCACCCGGAACAGTCTTGACGACCCCCGCAATCCCACCTCGGGCTCTTTCCTCAGCGTCGGCACCGAGCAATTCGTCTCAGTTGGCGAGGATTCCCCCACCTTCAACCGCGTTCGGGCCAGCTACAGCTATTTCATTCCAGTGAACTGGCTGAAGTTCTACAAGGGCTGTCGTCCCAAGCCGGGCGAAACGCCCGATTGCAAGCAGGCCCTGGCCTTCCAGGTGTCCGCCGGCACCAACATCGGCGATCTGCCCCCCTATGAAGCCTTCTGCCTGGGCGGCTCCAACTCCGTTCGCGGCTATGCCGACTGCGACCTCGGAGTCGGCCGCAGCTTCGGTGAGGCCACGATCGAATACCGCTTTCCGCTGTTCAGCATCGTGAGCGGAGAACTGTTCATCGACGGCGGTACGACCTTCGGCTCCCAGGCGGGAGTTCCGGGTAATCCCGGCACCCTGCTCAACAAGCCGGGAAGTGGCTTCTCGGTGGGTACCGGCCTGATCGTCACCACACCAGTGGGGCCTCTGCGCCTCGAGGTGGCCAGCGAGGACTTCAGCGGGGACTGGCGCTTCAATCTCGGTGTCGGCTGGAAGTTCTAAGTGACCGCCTGGCCCGAGGATTACGGCCATGCCTGGACGCTGTCGGCCCCCGTCGAGCGGGCCGGCATCGGCCTGCACAGCGGCGCATCCTGCCGGGTGCGACTGCAGCCGAGCGAGCGGGCCGGCTTCGCCGTGGGCTGGCTGGATGCGGCCTCCGCCGCACTGATCCCGCTGCACCCCTCCCAGGTGAGCGACACCCAGCTGTGCACGGCCCTGCGCCTCGGCCAGCGTCGCCTCGCCACGGTGGAACATCTGCTCGCGGCCCTGGCCGGAACCGGGCTCTCCCACCTCGAGATTCTGGTGGAGGGGGAGGAAGTGCCGCTGCTCGACGGCTCGGCGCTGCCCTGGGTGGAGGCGATCGCCGAAGCCGGTCTCCAGGATCTGGGCCCCCGGAGCGCGCTGCAGGTGCTGAGCACGCCCGTCACCGTCGTGGAAGGCCAGAGCTTCGCCATCGCCATGCCCAGCGAGCGACCCCGGATCGGGGCGGCGATCACCTTCTCCCAGGCGGCGATCGGCCAGCAGTCATTCAGCCTCGATCTCACCCCCGCCGGCTTCGTCGATCAGATCGCCCCAGCCCGCACCTTCGGCTTCCGCGACCAGATCGAGCAGCTCCGGGCCGCCGGTCTGATCCGGGGCGGGGCCCTCGACAATGCCCTGGTCTGCGCTGGAGACCACTGGCTCAATCCACCGCTGCGATTCGAGCAGGAACCGGTGCGCCATAAGCTCTTGGACCTGCTGGGGGACCTGGCGCTGGTGGGCTTGCCCCAGGCCCAGGTGTTCGCCTTCCGCGGATCTCACCGGCTGCACACCGCTCTGGCGTCAGCCCTGGCCGCCCAGTCCCGATCGACCTGAAGCCCGTTGTCCGTTCCCTCCGCCGGCGCCCCCCTGCTCACCAGCGAGCAGATCCTCAACCTGCTCCCCCACCGCTACCCCTTCGCCCTGGTGGACCGGGTGATCGACTATGAGCCCGGCAAACGGGCCGTGGCGCTCAAGAACGTGACCCTCAACGAGCCCCAGTTCCAGGGGCATTTCCCCGGTCGTCCGCTGATGCCCGGAGTGTTGATCGTCGAGGCGATGGCCCAGGTGGGCGGGTTGATCGTCACCCAGATGCCCGATCTTCCCAAGGGGCTGTTCGTGTTCGCCGGGATCGACGGGGTGCGCTTCCGACGGCCGGTGGTGCCGGGGGACCAGCTGCTGATCAGCTGCGAGCTGCTGAGCCTCAAGCGCAGGAGGTTCGGCAAAGTGAGGGCCGAAGCCACCGTCGCCTCGGACCTGGTGTGCTCCGGGGAACTGATGTTCTCCCTGGTGGACTGAGCCGATGACCCGCACAGCCGTGGAAACGACCATTCACGCCACCGCGGTGGTCGACCCCCGTGCCCAGCTCGGCGAGGGTGTGGAGATCGGTCCGTTCTCGGTGATCGGTCCTGAGGTGCAGCTCGGGGCGGGCTGTCGCATCGGCCCCCATGTGGTGATCGATGGCCGGGTGCGCATGGGCGAGCGCAACCGGATCTTCCCGGGGGCCTGCATCGGGCTGGAACCCCAGGATCTCAAGTACGGCGGAGCCCCCACCGAAGTGGTGCTCGGGGATGAGAACACGATCCGCGAGTGCGTCACGATCAACCGCGCCACGGCCGACGGGGAGCAGACCCGGCTGGGCAGCGGCAACCTGCTGATGGCCTACAGCCACGTGGGCCATAACTGTGAACTGGGCGACCGGGTCGTGGTGGCCAACAGCGTGGCGATCGCCGGCCATGTGGTGATCGGCGACCGGGCCGTGATCGGTGGTTTGTCGGGCATTCACCAGTTCGTGCACATCGGCAAGCTGGCCATGGTGGGCGGGATGAGCCGCATCGATCGCGATGTGCCTCCCTTTGCCATCGTGGAAGGGCATCCCGGCCGGCTGCGCGGCCTCAACCGCATCGGGCTCAAGCGCAGCGGCCTGGCGGAGCAGGACGGCGGCGAGGAGCTGCAACAGCTGCAGCGCGTCTGGAACCGCCTGTACCGAGGCGACGAGGTGCTGGTGCAGGCGCTGGCGAGCATCCGGCAGGAGCGGCTGCTGCCGGCCTCCGAAGCGCTGTGTGGATTTCTGGAGGCCTCGATCGCTCCCGGCCGCCGCGGCCCCCTGCCGCCCCAGCGCTGATGGTGCGCCTGCTGATCAGCACCGGAGAGGTGTCGGGGGACCTCCAGGGAGGAATGCTGATCCGGGCCCTGCACGAGGAGGCCGTCCGGCGGGCCCTGCCCCTCGAGATCGAGGCCCTGGGGGGGGAGCGGATGGAGCGGGCCGGTGCCCATCTGCTGGCGAACACCTCCCCCCTGGGCGCGATCGGCCTCTGGGAGGCGCTTCCCCTTGTGCTCCCCACCCTGCGGCTGCAGCGCCGGGTCGGCCGCTGGCTGCGGCGCACCCCCCCCGACGGGGTGGTGCTGATCGATTACATGGGGGCGAACGTCAGCCTGGGCCGCCGCATCCGACGCACCTGTCCATCGGTGCCGATCCTCTACTACATCGCCCCCCAGGAGTGGGCCTTCCGGCTGGGGGAGGGGGGCACCACCCGGTTGATCGGCTTCACCGACCGGATCCTGGCGATCTTCCCGGAGGAGGCCCGTTTCTATGCGGCCCGTGGTGCCCGGGTCACCTGGGTCGGCCATCCCCTGATCGACACCCTGCCCGATCCGCCGTCGCCCGAGCAGGCCCGGGTACTGCTCGGGCTCGGCCCCGATGAGCGGGTCCTGCTGGTGCTGCCCGCCTCCCGTCCCCAGGAGATGCGCTATCTGATGCCGACGCTGGCCGCCGCCGCCAGCGAACTGCAGCGCCTCCGCCCCGGCCTGCGGGTGCTCGTTCCGGCCGGCCTGGCGGCGTTCGAGGAGCCCCTGGCCCAGCAGCTGAAGCAGGCGGGAGTGGAGGCCAGCGTGATTCCCGCCTCCCGCTCCGACGCCCTCAAACCGGCCCTTTGCGCCGTGGCCGACCTGGCTCTGACCAAATCCGGCACCGTGAACCTTGAGCTCGCCCTGCGCCGGGTGCCGCAGGTGGTGGGCTACCGGCTCAGCCGGGTCACGGCCTTCGTGGCCCAGCGGCTGCTGGGCTTCAACGTGCCCCACATCTCTCCGGTGAACCTGGTGCTGGGGGAGCGGCTGGTGCCGGAACTCCTCCAGGACGACCTCACCCCCGCCGCGATCGTCGTGGCGGCCCTCCCCCTGCTGGATCCGGGCCCGGCCCGCGAGCGGATGCTGACCGGCTACGACCGGCTGCGCGGCCTGCTCGGGGAACCCGGCGTCACCCGCAGGGCCGCCCGTGAGATCCTCGACCAGTTCGCCGTTCCGGCGACCGAGCCAGAACCTGTCCCATGAAGCGCCGCATCGGGCCACAGCGCCCCCCCTGGACCTCCTGGCGGCCCCTGCCCCTGCTACTGGCCCTGCTGCTGCTGCTGGGCCCGGCGGCTCCGGCTCTGGCCGCGATCGAGGAGGCCGTCCTGGCGGGGGGCTGTTTCTGGTGCCTGGAACACGATCTCGAGTCGCTCCCGGGGGTGGTGGAGGCGGTGAGCGGCTACAGCGGCGGCACGGTGGCCTCGCCCACCTACCGCCAGGTCACCGCCGGGGGCACCGGCCATATCGAAAGTGTGCGGATCCGCTTCGACACCACACGCCTCTCCTACCCCACCCTGCTGCGCGCCTACTGGCGCAACGTCGACGCCGTCGATGGTGGCGGCCAGTTCTGTGATCGCGGTCCCTCCTATCGGCCGGCGATCTTCACCCGGGGGCCACAGCAGCAGGAGCAGGCCCGGGCCAGCCAGCAGGCGGCGGCCCGTGAGCTGGGCCTCAGCCCCGCCGCGATCCGGGTGGAGCTGCGTCGCCTTGATCGGTTCTGGACCGCCGAGGACTATCACCAGAACTACGCCGAGCGGAACAAGGCCAAATACACCTACTACCGCTGGTCCTGCGGGCGGGACCGGCGGCTCGATCGGCTCTGGGGTGCCAAGGCCCGCACCGCTCTTCCCTGGGGACGGCGGGGGTGAGTGTGACAGCCGACTCTTCCCAGAATCCAGCCGTCCACCTAGCGTTGTTCACTGTGGCGTGCGGAGTTGGGTATGTATCTGCTGACGATCCGCGACGGTCTGCTGACCCGGCATATCGGTCCCTATGACAGCCCCAAGCAGGCCGTGGATGATCTCGATCGGCTGCTGCGGGCCTTCGGTGAACGGGCCCGCTGGCAGATCCATGAGCTGGAGGAGCCCGGCTCCCTCCTGAACCGGAGGGGGGACAGCAAACCGGTGGCCGCCTGAGCCCTCAGGGCCCGGGATCGGACTTGAAGGCGGAGGTTCCCCGTGGGTAGCCCCGCAGCAGGCCGCTCTCCACCATCAGGCCCACCCCGGCCGTGACGCAGATCAGGCCCAGGGTGCCATACCAGAACCAGGGCCCCGGAGCCCCCAGATTCGGGGTGAGCTGCAACGTGCGGCGGGTGATGGCTTCGCCGACCAGAACGATCCCGAGCGGAAGCAGCAACACGCCCAGCTGGGCCCGGATGTACCAGCGGATCTTGTGAGCGGCCATGGCGTCGGAATCCGGCGTCAGTGGCGACAACCTTAAGCGGCACCGCCTCCGCAGACCCAGTTCACCAGGGTGCGGACCCCGAAGCCGGTGGCCCCGGCCGGATCCGCCCCCCGGCCCTTCTCACTCCAGACGGTGCCGGCGATGTCGAGGTGGGCCCAGGCGATCGCCGCCGGGATGAAATCCTGCAGAAAGAGAGCGGCGGTGATGGCTCCACCGGGGCGGGGGCCGGTGTTCTTGAGGTCGGCGACGGGGCTCTTGAGGCCCTCCTTGTAGGAAGCCTGGAGCGGCATGCGCCAGTACTGTTCACCTCCGCGGCTTCCGGCGTCGAGCAGGGCCCGGGCCAGGGCATCGCAGGGGGACCAGAGGCCAGCGATCTCCTCACCCAGGGCGATCACGCAGGCACCGGTGAGGGTGGCCAGGTCCACCACCGCGTCGGGCTCGAGGGAGGCGGCGTAGACGAGGGCATCCGCCAGGGTGAGCCTCCCTTCCGCGTCGGTGTTGTTGATCTCGATCGTCTTGCCGTTCGAGGCGGTGAGGATGTCCCCGGGATGGATGGCCCCCCCGCTGATCATGTTTTCGCAGGCGGCCACGATCACGTGCACTTCCACACCCGCCGGCCTGAGCTCGCCAATGGCGCGGGCGGCTCCCAGCACCGCGGCACTGCCGCCCATGTCGTACTTCATCATCTCAATCTGGGATCCGGCCGTCTTAAGGTTGTATCCACCCGAGTCGAAGGTGAGGCCCTTGCCGATCAGCACCAGCCGACGCCCGGCCCCCGCCTCAGGGCGGTAGGTGAGATGGATGAACTGGGGCGGCAGGCTCGACCCCTGCGCCACGCCCAGGTAGGCCCCCATTCCCAGCGCCTCGCAGTCGGAGCGCTCCAGCACCTTCAGTTCCAGGCCGAAGCGGCTGGCGATTTCCCGGGCCGTGTCGGCCAGGGCCTGGGGCGTCACCACGTTGGGGGGAGCGGCCACCAGCTGGCGCGCCAGCTCCACCCCGGCGCAGGTGGCGGCCACGGTCTCGAGGCCGGCCCCGGCCGTCTCCGGCAAACCCAGCAGGGTCACCGTGGCCGGGGTGGAGCGGGACTCGGGCTCGCTCTTGAAGCGATCATCGGCGTACAGGGCCAGGCGGACGGCCTCGGCGATCGTGCGGGCCGCCTCGGACGGATCCAGGTCTGCCCAGGGGAAGGCCATCCCCAGAGCCTCGACCCCACGTGGCGGCAGCGCCCGGGCCGCCGCCGCCGCCGCGGAGCGGAGGGTCGCCCCATCGAAGCGGGCCGCCGGCCCCAGACCCACCAGCACCAGGCTGGAGGGGTGGCCCTCCAGCCTGGAGAGGGCCACCGTCTGCCCCGGCTTGCCCTGGAAGCGTCGCTGGGCCAGAAAGGGGGCGAGATCGGTGCCGAGGTGGGCCTCCAGGGTCTGCAGCAGCGGACCCTGCTCGTCCTGGAACAGGCCCACGGCCAGGGCATCGCCATTCCAGTCGGCCAGAGGGGTGGATGCGCAGCTGAACCACATGGGAGAGGGGCCTTCGGGCCGCGATCGTAGCGACGGGACTCAGCCAGGATCGCTGGTGAAGGGGGTGGCCCAGCGCTGGCGGGTCTCCTTGTTGAACGGGGGCTGCCACAGCCGGATCAGGGCCTGCTCCAGGGCCCGCCGGGGCCGGACCGCCGCGGGCACATCGGCCCAGAAGCGGATGCTGCAGCCGGCCTCGAGGCCGGCCCGCCGCAGCGCTTCGCCATAGGCCGCCAGGTAGCCCTTGCAGTCGTGCTCCCCCTTCCAGCGACGATCGGCGCATCCGGTCTCCCCGACGTAGAGCAGCAGGGGGTGATCCAACTGGGCCGGCCGGTCCATGACCAGATACAGGGCCGGCCCGTGCTGGGGAGGCTCCGGCCAGCGCCAGAACTGCAGGCTTTGTGGGGCCAGGGCGAGGGGATCCAGGTGGGCCGCGGACTCGGCGCCGCCCCCCCCGGCAGCGGGTCCGCCGCCGGGGGGGGCGGCGGACGGGAACAGGGACGCCTGCAGCGCTCCACGCCCGCCCCGCAGCCCGGTCGGGAAGAGGGGGCGCTGAAAAGCCCCCAGGCGGTTCTGCCAGTCGAGCAACTGGTGGCGCAGCAGCGGCAGCGGCGGTGGTGGTGGCGCACCTCCAGCCAGGGCCGGATCGCCCCCACGGACGCCGAACAGATCCCCCTGGCGGGCGCCGGCCATGGTCAGGCCGGCGGGGAGCGCCGGACCGGCCGGGGCAGATCCGGGCCGGAGGAGACCTGGAGAAAACTGACGCGCCCGATCAGGCTCTCCACCACGGAGGCGGACCAGTGCAACCGGATCTGCAGATCGGCCAGATCCCGGAACGGACCCCGGCCCCGCTCCTGCACGAGCCTCCTGCCCTGCTGGGAATCGAGCCCCAGCCGGCTCTGCAGCTGCTCGGCACTGCAGCGGTTCAGATCCACCGGGGCCGGCCGGGGGGGAGCGTTCTCGCCATACCAGCGGAAGTCGAGCAGGGGCTGCCAGCAGCGGATCTGGGCGTCACTGAGTTCAAGCAGCGTCTGCAGGTCCTCCAGGCCGCTGAGCTGGACCCCACCGGCCTGCAGTCGCAGCAGCAGGTCCACCTGGGTCGGGCTGGCGCCCGGCAACCGAAGCCAGTCAGCGGCGGTGGCCCGGTTCACATCCAGGCGCCAGCCCAGGGCCGCGGCGTGGCGGACCTGTTCCTCGTCGCTGAGCCGCAGACCGGGATTCTGGGCCAGCTTGAGGGCCAGCAGATCGCGCTCGATCGCCGCCCGTTCCTCCGCGCCGGCGGGCCGGGCGTCAGGTTCGGCCGCCAGCGGGGCCGGGGTGGGCCGCCGGGGGGGCAGCTGGCCGGTGGCCACCAGCAACCGCCGGGCGAGGGGATCCAACCAATGCCCCTGGGCCATGGCGGCGCTGGTGGCGACATGTTCTGAGGCCGAAGTTAGCGGTAGCGCCGAACCATTACGTCAATCCACACTCCCCGCCCGGCTGGGGTGGAACCCAGAATCATCTGGAACGCCCCCTGCCTGAGCCACCCGATGGGCTTTTTCGAATCCGAGATCGTGCAGGACGAGGCCCGGCGTCTCTTCGTCGACTACCAGCAGCTCACCCAGCTGGGCGGCGATTACGGCAAGTTCGATCGGGAAGGCAAGAAGCTGTTCATCGACCGGATGGAGGGGTTAATGGACCGCTACCACGTGTTCATGAAACGCTTCGAGCTCTCCGAGGATTTCCAGGCCAAGCTCACCGTCGAGCAGCTGCGCACCCAGCTCGGCCAGTTCGGCATGACTCCGGAGCAGATGTTCGGGCAGATGCAGCAGACCCTGGAGCGGATGAAGCGCGAGCTGGAGGCCGCCGGCTGAAAGGCCGCCGTCGGCCTCCAGCTCGCCGCCTCCGGGCCGGAGGGTGGGGGTCAGGGGCTGCCTACGATCGCCTGGATGGGGCTTGCAGGGATGGGGAAAGCATTGCCGGCCTGGCTGGAGCGTGGACTGGCCGATCTGTTCCCGGCCGGCACCTCGTCCGATCCCGATCAGGCGCTGACGGCCCGGCTCGAGCAGGCCGCTCGGGAGGACCGGCCGTTGCGGGTGAAGCTGGGCATCGACCCCACGGGCAGCGAGATCCATCTGGGCCACTCGATCCTCTTCCGGAAGCTGCGGGCCTTCCAGGACGCCGGCCACACCGCCGTGCTGATCATCGGCGATTTCACCGCCCGCATCGGCGACCCCACCGGCAAGAACGCCACGCGGGTGCAGCTGGGCGCGGCCGAGGTGGAGGCCAACGCCGCGACCTACCTGGCCCAGCTGGGCCAGGGGCAGCCACCCGAGCGCGCCCTGCTGGATTTCACCACTCCGGGCCGGCTGGAGGTGCGCCGCAACGGCGACTGGCTCTGCGGGCTCGACCTCCCCCGGGTGATCGAACTGCTGGGCATCAGCACGGTCGGCCAGATGCTGGCCAAGGAGGACTTCTCCAACCGTTACGGCTCCGGCAGCCCGATCTCCCTGCATGAATTCCTCTACCCCCTGCTGCAGGGCTACGACTCGGTGGCGGTTGAGGCCGACCTGGAGCTGGGCGGCACCGACCAGAAGTTCAACGTGGCGATGGGGCGCGATCTGCAGCGCCATTTCGGCCAGAGGCCCCAGTTCGGAGCGCTGCTGCCGATCCTGCCAGGGCTCGACGGGGTGCAGAAGATGAGCAAGAGCCTCGGCAACACAGTGGGCCTCAGCGAGGACCCGCTCTCGATGTACTCCAAGCTCGAGAAAGTGCCCGACGCGCTGATCGATCAGTACGCGACCCTGTTGACCGGCCTGGAGCCTGGGGCGCTGCCCCCGAACCCGCGGGAGCGGCAGAAGGCGCTGGCGCTGGCGATCACGGCCGGCCGGCATGGGCAGGAGGTTGCCGCGGCCGCCCAGGCCGATGCCGCCCGGCTGGTGGCGGGCGGGCAGTGCCCCGAGGTCCGGGCCCAGGCAACCGCCCGCGCCTCCCCAGGCTCAGCCCCGCCGCTCAGGCTACCCACCGTGCCCGAGGCCTCCCTGGCGGCCGTGTCCTTCCCGGCCAAGGCGTTCTATCTGCTCAGGGCGGTCGGGGTCTGCGCCAGCAGCAGCGAGGCGCGCCGTCAGATCCAGGGGGGAGGGGTGCGGCTTGATGGCGAGAAGCTCACCGATGCCGACCGGGAGTTCGCGGCGGCCTCCGAACTGGAGGGGCGGGTGCTCCAGCTGGGCAAGAAGACCTTCCGGCGCCTGGTGGCGTGAGCAGCGACCCCGCCCGGGCTCCCGAGGCCGGCAGCGCACCCGCCGAGCGGGTCATCCTCGCGCTCGATCGCCCCGACGCGGCCAGTGCCCTCGCCCTGGCGACGGGGATCCCCGAGCTGCGCTGGGTGAAGGTGGGCCTCGAGCTCTTCAGTGCCGCGGGGCCCGCGGTGGTGCGGGACCTGCGCCATCTGGGCCTGCGGGTGTTCCTCGACCTCAAGTTCCACGACATCCCCGCCACCATGGCCGGCGCCTGCCGCAGCGCGGCGGGGCTGGGGGCCGAGCTGATCACGGTGCACGCCTGCGCGGGAGCCGAGGCCCTGGCGGCGGGCCAGGCCGGAGCCCTGGAGGGAGCAGCGGCGGCGGGCCAGGACATCCCCACGCTGCTGGCGGTCACCGTGCTCACCAGCTGGGAGCCGGCACGGTTCGCCGCCGAACTGGGCATCGCCGAACCGCCTGCGGCCCGCGTGAACCGTCTGGCGGCCCTGGCGGCAGCGTCCGGGATCGGCGGGGCGGTCTGCTCTCCCCTGGAGGTCGCGGCGCTGCGGGCGGCCCATCCCGCCCCCTTCGCCCTGGTCACGCCCGGCATCCGTCCCAGCGGTGCGCCCCGCGGGGATCAGCGGCGGGTGATGACACCGGCGGACGCGATCGCCGCGGGCGCCAGCCGGCTGGTGATCGGCCGACCGATCGCCGCCGCGGCGGATCCGGCCGCGGCCTTTGCCGCCTGCTGCGCTGAGCTGAGCTGAGCTGAACGGTCCTGCGGCGGCCAGGGCGGCCCCGGCCTGGGTCGGCGCCGCCCTGGCCATACTTGAGCTCCTCACCCCGATCCCTGCCGGGCCTGGCCGATGCGACGGATCCTTGCCCCCCTGGTGGCCCTGTTGCTGCTGCTCGTTCCCGTCCATGGGGCCCTGGCCGCCCGGCCCGGCTTCAGCCTGCCGCCACTCCCCTATCCCGCCGAGGCGCTGGAGCCGGTGATCGATGCCAGAACGATGGCGCTCCACCACGATCGTCATCACCAGGCCTATGTGGACAACCTCAACGCCGCCGTGACCAGGAATCCCGGCCTGCGGGGGCTGGGGCTGGAGGAGCTCCTGGCACAGGCCTCCCAGCTTCCAGCCACCGCGCGCAACAACGCTGGCGGCCACTGGAACCATTCCTTCTTCTGGCCCTCCCTGAGCCGGCCCGGGGCGGGAGGGGAGCCCTCGGAAGCGCTGCAGGCGGCCGTGGAGCGGGACTTCGGCTCGATCGAGCAGCTCCGGGCGGCGTTCCAGGCTGCCGGCCTGGGACGCTTCGGTTCGGGCTGGGTGTGGTTGATCACCACACCCGACGGAGCGCTCCAGGTGGTGAGCACCCCGAACCAGGACAACCCCCTGATGGACCTGGCGACCGAACGGGGCACACCGCTGCTGGGGAACGATGTCTGGGAGCACGCCTACTACCTGGGCTACCAGAACCGTCGGGCCGACTACCTCGAGGCCTGGTGGTCGCTGGTCGACTGGTCGGTGGTGTCCCGCCGCTACGCCGACAGCCGGGCCGGATGACCTCCGGTCGGGTCCTGCCCGGTCAGACTCCGGCTTCCACCGGCCCGCCCGCCGAGCACCCATGCCCCCCGCAGGCATCCAGACCGCCCAGCCGGCCCTCCGGTTCATCCCTCCCGCCTATTCCCCCTGGCTGCATCGGCTCTGCCGCTGGCTGCTGCCCCTCCTGCTGCGCTCCCGGGGCCTGGTGCGCTTCGAGGCCAGCGGCAGCGAACGTCTGGCCGGCCTGGTCGCCGACGCCCAGGCCGGCCGGATCCGCCTGCTGATCGCCTTTCGCCACCCCAGCACCACCGATCCCCTGGTGATGGCCCAGTTGCTCTGGCGGGAGGTGCCCAGGGTCGCCCGGCGCCATGGGGTGGCCCTGGCCGGACCGGTCCACAGCCAGTTTCTCTACGACCGCGGCATCCCTCTGTGGGCGGGGGCGGCGGCGGGCTGGATGCTCGCGAAACTGGGAGGGATTCCGATCCAGCGGGGCAAGCTGGATCGGCTGGCCCTCCGCACGGCCCGGGCCCTGGTCGCCACCGGGCCTTTCCCCCTTGCGATCGCTCCGGAAGGCGCCACCAACAACCTCGGCGAGTTGCTCAGCCCCCTGGAGCCCGGCCTTGCCCAGATGGCCTTCTGGTGTTGTGAGGATCTGGCTGCCGCACAACGGGATGCGCGGGTAGTGATCGTGCCGATCGGTCTCCGCTACGTCTCACGCAGCCAGGACTGGGCCCCGATCGACCGGCTGCTCGGGGAGCTTGAACGGCAGCTGGGGCTTCCGTCCGAGGCGGCTCCGATAGAGGCGATGGCCCGGCATCGTTACAACCGGTTGCTGGGTCTGGCCGAAGGCCTGCTCCTGGCGCTGGAGAGGTTCTACGCCCAGAACGACGGGACAACTCCGGCCCAGGCGGTCGACCGGACGCCGTCCGGGGATGTTCCCGCTCGCCTGGCCCGACTCCGGGAGGTGGCCCTGGGCCAGGCGGAAACCCATTTCGGCCTGCGGCCCCGGGGAACGATCGGTGAACGCTGCCGCCGGATCGAGCAGGCGGGCTGGGAGCGCATCTATCGGGACGATCTGGAGGGACTGACCCCCGTGGAGCGGGGTCTGGCCGACTGGACGGCGGCGGAGGCCGACCTCCAGATGGGACACATGCGGCTGGCGGAACCCTTTGCCAGCTTCGATGGCACCTACGTGGCTGAGCGGCCGAGCATCGATCGCTACGGCGAGGTGCTGCGGATCTTCTGGAGAGCGCTCGCCTGGATCCGGGACCGGGAGGATGGTCCGGCTGCGGGGCTCGGCCCCTGGACGGTCCGGGTGCGGGTGGGGGAGCCGATCAGCGTCGACGCCCGTCTGGGTGCCTACCGCCTGGATCGCCGCGGGGCCGTCGAGACGCTGACAGCCGACCTGAGCCGCAGCCTGCAGGAAGCGATCCCGGGAGAGAGGAGCGGCGCTCAGAGGGCGAGCGACCGCCTCGGAACCAGCTCGGCGTAAAGCTGCTCGAGCCGATCGATGTTGCGGGACAGGGTGTAGCGCTCCAGAACGCGCTCGCGGGCACGACGGCCCAGTTCCGCGGAGAGGACCGGCTGATCCCTCAGGACGGGCAGCAGGGTCCGCAGTTGGGTGGTGACGCCCTGGGTGCTGATCACGATGCCCGCCCCCCCCTCCAGCACTTCCCCATCGGCGCCGGCGTCGGTGGCCACACAGGCCACGCCGCATGCCATCGCCTCCAGCAGGGCCAGGGACAATCCCTCCACTAGGGACGGCAACAGGAAGACTTCGGCGACCTGCAGCAGGGCGGCCCGCTGGAGCGGATCGGACTCGTAGCCCCACCAGATCAGATCGGGCTCCTCAACGTTGCTGTGCAGGGCATTGCGCAGGGGGCCGTCACCGACCACCACCAGGCAGCATCCGGAGGGACGCACCAGCCGCCAGGCGCGCAGCAACGCTTCCACGTTCTTTTCGGTGGCCAGGCGGCCCATGTACAGGAAGACCCGGCGACCGGCGAAGCGGATCCGCAGCGCCGCGAGCTCGGGCGATTCGGGTCCTGCCGGAGCCGGAGCCCAGAAGCTGGTGTCCACGCCGTTGGGGATGACGGCCAGGCGCTCCTGCCGCACTCCGAGGCGACCGAGCATCTCCGCCTGGAGATCGGAGAAGACGATCACCCGATCGAAGCGGGCCAGAGCCGGCGCATAGACCTGATACGTGAGCTGCTGGGTGCCGGCAGTGAGGTTGCGCAGCCCGGCGTCGAAGGCCGGGTGGAAGGTGGCCACCAGGGGCACCCCGAGGTGCTGGCAGAGATCCGGCAGCCGGAAGTCGAGGGGGGAGAGCGTGAGGCTGGCATGCACCAGATCGGGCTGGAGCCGCTCCAGGGACTCCCGCAGCTCCCGCTGCGCTCCGGGGGAGGGAATCGTGTAGACCTGCGACTTGAGCAGGTAGGGCAGCGCCACATCCCAGCCGTCCTCGCCGCCGGGCAGCCTGGCCTGAGCAGGGCCCCGGATGGGGCGATCCTGCCCCCGGCGGCCCCGGAGTGTTCCGGGGCCGCCGGGGGCAGCCACCGCATCGACGCCGACGACCCGGTCCGCGTCCGGCGGGGCCCAAGGTTGATCCAGGGGCAGGGGATCCCAGGGCAGGCCGAGTCCGGCGGCTGGTGTGTCGAAGTGGATGAAGCTGATCCGGTGGCCCCGTTGTCTCAGCCGTTCGGTGGTGGAGAGGCCGTAGGTGACGTTGCCGCAGAAAGGGGACTTCTTGCCCAGCCACGCAATGTGGGCCAATGCGGTCTGGCTCATCCTGTGCGAACGCTAGCAGCGCTTCCAGGGCCGCTCGATCAGGGCGGCCATCACGGCGATCGCCGCCAGGCCCCAGAGCACGGGCATCAGGCCGTAGCGGCTGACCACGGCCCCAGCCAGCACCAGCGGCAGGCTCAGCGCCACGTTGATCAGATTGTTCTGCAGGCCGAAGACCTTGCCCCGCATCGCTTCGGGAGTGTCTTCCTGAATGGTGGTCTGGGCCGGGATCGCCAGCAGCGAGGCCCCCACGCCCAGCAACGCGCAGAGGGTCAGGGTGACCGCCAGGCTGCCCCGCCACTGGCCCAGCATCACCAGGCTGAAGGCGATGGTGCTTAGGCCACCGGAGGCCATCAGTTTGCGGTTGATCCCATGGCCGAGCTGGGCCACGCCCAGGGCTCCGACGGCCATGCCCAGGCCACTCATGGCGAGCAGGGTGCCGAAGCGGGTGGGGCCGAGCCCCTCGATCGCCGAGGCCAGGCTGATGGCCAGCACGTAGAGGGCGGCGAGGATGCTGTACAGGAGCACCAGATTGAGCATGGCGGCACGCACGCTGGCCCGCTCCCGCAGCACCTGGACGCCTTCGGCGATCTCACTCCAGACGCTGGTGCCCCGCTCCTCACGGGGCGGCTCGTCGATCCGGATCAGGGCGATGCAGACGGCGGCCAGCCCGTAGCAGAGGGGGAGCAGGACGAATTCGCCGCCGCTGAGGCCCAGCGACCCCAGGCTGCTGCGCAGCAGCCGCAGCACCGGATCGCCCAGGGCGAAGCCCACGATCGTGGCCCCCATGCTGGTGGCCTGGTACAGCGACATGGCAGCCAGCAGCCGGGGCCGCGGCACCAGCAGGGGAATGGCCGATTGTTCCGCCGGAGCGAAGAACTGGGTGAGCACCGATTCGAGAAAGGTCATCGCCACCAGCCCCCAGTAGCCCCAGCTCAGGCCGAGCCACTGGGGGCCGGGCAGCAGCACGAGGGGGGCCAGCAGCGTCAGCGCGCCCCGCAGACCGTTGGAGGCCACCATCACCTGGCGCTTCGGCCAGCGGTCGGCCCAGACCCCCGCGACCGTGCCCAGCAGCATGGCCGGCAGGGTGTTGGCCAGGTAGACCCCCGTGGCCAGCAGGGTGATCATCTGGGTGCGGGTCTCCAGGTCAAGCCGCAGGCTTGCCGCGGCCTCGGCCAGGGGAACGTTGGTCTGGGGGGTGTCCGTGACCCAGTACTGGGCGATCAAGAACACCATCAGAACGATGTAGAACTTGTCGGCCAACTGGGAGAAGATCTGGCCCAGCCAGAGCTTGCGGAACTCCGGCAGCGCCAGCACCGCCTGCAATCCATCGGTCCTGGAGCCGGCCGGCCCATTCGGTTCCGGCTTGGGAGGGGCGGTTGGCCTGGTGAATCCGCTCAAGGGTTCAGTCGTTCCGCAGCAATGATGACGCAGGGGGCGTGTCGGCCCGTGTGTCGGGGAGATAGCAGCCGCGCAGCAGGGCCAGGGCGCGGCCGCTGCGGCCCAGGTGCTCCCGGCTCCAGGCCTCCACCAACTGCAGGAGCCGCAGCCAGACCGCGGCGGGACCCATCAGCGTGCCGTCGCGGCATCTGGGCAGTCCCGGCCGAGGCAGGCGCTGCAGCAGGGCCAGCTCGGAGGCGGTGAGGACCAGCACGCAGCCGGCCACGGCCCCGATCAGCAGACCCTCGCTGGGCACCAGGCTGCAGCGCCACGCCCGGTTGCCCAACGGTGGCTCAAGGGGCGCGCCACTTCGGGGGCACCGCTGCAGGGGCAACCCGTAGCCCCCCAGGGCCAGCAAATGCACACTGCCCTGCACCGCCACCGCCAGGGCCTCCAGCCGGTCGAGACCCTGGGTGACCTGCAGCTCCAGCCGCCCCAGCTGGGCCAGCAGGTCGTCGAGCATGCCGTCCACCCCATCGCCGCTGGGCACCAGCTGCAGGCAGAGTTCGGCCAGGGCCTGGGCGGCGGCCAGGGTCTCCAGCCGCTGGGCCAGATTGCTGAAATTGCGCACCACCCGCAGCTGCCGGACCCGACGGAGGCCGCCACCGCCGCTCACCTGCAGCTGCAGCAGGGAGAGCGGCACCGCCGCCGCCAGGCTGCTGCGGAGCCGGCGGGCCCCCGGCACGGCCAGCCGGGTGAGCCCTTCCGCATCGCTGAGCAGCGTCAGCAGGCGGTCGTTCTCCCCCAGGGGGCCGCACTTGAGCGACAGCCCCTCCAGCCAGAGCGAGGCCGTCACGCCGAGGCTCCGCGCATCGCCTCGATCAGCGCCAGCCCGCGGCTCGTGCCGAGGCGACCAGCGCCGGCCCCCACCAGATCGAGGGCGTGCGGCAGTGTGGCGATGCCCCCCGAAGCCTGGATGGACGCCCTCCCCCGGGCCAGCTCCCGCAACTGCGTCACCTGCTCCACGGTGACCGGCGGTCCGAAGCCGCTGCCCGTCTTGAGAACGGAGGCCCCCGTGTCGATGGCGACCTCCACGAGCAGCTCCAGGGCCGCCGGCTCAAGGCGCCCCACCTCCAGGATCACCTTCACGGGCAGGCCCAGCCCCACGATCAGGCCCAGGTCCTCGTAGACGGCCCCCCCGTCGCCGTCGGCCAGGGCACCGAAATCGGGCACGACGTCGAGTTCGTCGGCACCGGCGGCGGCCGCGGCCTCGGCCTCGGCCCGCTTGATCTCCCGGGGAACCGCGCCGAAGGGGAAGGCCACCACGCCCACGAGCTTCACCGGGCCCGGCGGGCCAAGGCGCTCCCGTCCGACGGCCAGCCAGCGTGAGGAGAGGCACAATCCGGCAAAGCCGAAATGGCGCGCCTGATCACAGCTGCGTTCCACCGCCTCACGGCCCTGGTGGGGATCCAGCAGGGCCTGCTCGATCAGGGGTGCCAGATCCGGCAGCGGGCCGTTGGAGCGGGAAGCGCGGGGCACGGCAGGGGGGATTCCGGTGGCGATGGGTCAGGATTCCCGTGGTTGGATCACCCCGAAGCCACCATGGTTGCGCCGGTAGAGCACCTGAATCCCGCCGGTCTTCTCGTCACGGAACACGTAGAAATCGTGATCGATCAACTCAAGCTGGTGCAGGGCCTGCTCCAGCGACATGGCCGGCATGGCGAAGTACTTGCGCCGTACTCCGGGCTCGGGCAGGGCCGGTTCGCGCCCAGCCAGCAGATCGCCCCCGGCGGGGAGATCGGCCTCGGCCGACATGGCGTCCCCGGCGCCGTCCGGGGCGGCGCCATGGTGGTCGTTCAGGCGATCCTTGTAGCGGCGCAGCTGGCGGCTCAGCTTGCCCGCCACCATGTCAATGCTGGCGTAGAGATTCTCGCTGCGTTCCTGGGCACGGATCACCAGGCCGTTGGCGAACACGGTCACTTCGGCGGTCTGCTGGGGAACGCGGGGGTTGCGAGCCACCGAGAGGTGCACATCGGCTTCCTTGACCAACCCCTCGAAATGATTGATGGCCCGGCTGATCTTTTCTTCGGTGTAATCCCGGATGGCCGGTGTGACATCCAGATTGCGGCCCTGAATCAGCAGTTTCATCGAATCGCTCCTGTGGCGTTCGTTCTGACTCAACTGTAGGAAGCGACCACCACGTGAATCCGGCGCTCGACGCAATCCGTTTTGAACCCCCTGAGCCCGTCCCGTTCGAGCGGTGCTGGGGCTGGCAGCGCACCCTGCAGGAACGCCTGTTGCGGAATCCAGCCGGACCCGATTCCCTGCTGCTGCTGGAGCACGAACCCTGCTACACCCTCGGCCGGGGAGCCAGCGAGGCATTCCTCCGCTTCGATCCGGCCGCCCCCCCCGCCCCCCTGTTCCGCATCGACCGGGGCGGGGAGGTCACCCATCATCGCCCCGGTCAGCTGGTGATCTATCCGGTGCTCGACCTGCGGCGCCACGGCGGCGATCTCCACCTCTACCTCCGTCAGCTGGAGGGGGTGGTGCTCGATCTGCTGGCGGCGCTGGAGCTGCCCGGCGAGCGGATTGAGGGCCTCACCGGGGTCTGGCTGGAGGGGCGCAAGCTCGCCGCCATCGGCGTCGGCGCCCGGCGCTGGATCAGTCAGCATGGCCTTGCCCTCAACGTGAGCTGCGACCTGGACGGGTTCGCGGCGATCGTGCCCTGCGGGCTCGCGGACCACGGGGTCGGGCGGCTGAGTGACTGGCGTCCCGATCTCACCACGGAGCGGATCCGGCCTCTGCTGCTGGAGTGCTTCTCCGGGCGGTTCGGATGCACGCTCCGCCCCCCGCAGCCGGCAGAACGGCTCTGGGAGTGATAAGCCTGGGCGGCAAGCGCGGATCAACGGGGATGGGCGGCAGAGCGGACATCGTCTGGCAGGCGGACCGGCGGGACCGACAGGCGCTGGGCCGGAGCAGCGACTGGAGCGCCCTGGAGGGGGTGGAGCAGCTCTGGCCGGAACTGGCCCGCCGCCACGGCGAGGCGATCGCCCTCGACGCTCCCCATGCCACGCCACCCGAGCAGGTCAGTTACGCCGAGCTGGACCGCCGCATCCTCCGCGCCGCCGCGGCCTTCAGGGCCCTCGGGGTGCAGGACGGAGACGTGGTGGCCCTGTTCGCAGAAAACGGCCCCCGCTGGCTGGTGGCCGACCAGGGCATCATGCGCTCCGGGGCGGCCGATGCGGTCCGGGGCGGAACCGCTCCGGTGGAGGAGCTGCGGTACATCCTCGCGGATTCCGGCGCCATCGGCCTGGTGGTGGAGTCGGCCCAGCTGCTCGAGAGCCTGGAGCTTCCCGACGACCAGCGGGATCGGCTGCTCTTCGTGCTGCTCCTGCAGGAGGGAGGCCTGCCGGAGGGGGGCACGGCCGGTGGTTCCGGGCGTCGGCTCGACTGGAGCGGCTTCGAGGAGCTCGGGGCCGGGGCTCCACCCCCTCCGGCCCCGACGGCGGGCCGTGACCGCCTCGCCACCCTGCTGTACACCTCCGGCACCACGGGCCGTCCCAAGGGGGTGCCGCTGAGCCAGGCCAACCTGTTGCACCAGCTGGGAACCCTGGGGGTCGCGGTCTCCCCCCGTCCGGGGGACCGGGTGCTGAGCGTGCTGCCGATCTGGCACGCCTACGAGCGCACGGCCGAATACATGCTGCTGGCCGCCGGCTGTCAGCAGAGCTACACCACCCTGCGGCATCTGCGGGCGGACCTGCAGCGGGTGAGGCCGCAGTATCTCGTCAGCGTTCCCCGGCTGTGGGAGGCGATCCTGGCCGGCTTCGAGGAGGCGCTGGCGGCGATGCCGGCTCCCCGCCGGCGTCTGATCGAGCGGGCCCTGGCCGTGAGCCGCCTCCATTGCCGACTGGGGCGCCGCGCCCGCAATCTCACCCTGGTGGCGGAACCGGCCTCCCGGCGCCTGGTGGCCGCCACCGGCTGGCTGGCCAGCTGGCCCCTGCATGGACTGGCCGGCACCCTGCTCTGGCCCAAGGTGCGGCGGCAACTGGCGGGGGGCTGCCTGCGCACGGCGATCAGCGGTGGCGGCGCCCTGGCGCTGCATGTCGACGGGTTCTTCGAAGCGATCGGCATCGAGTTGCTGGTGGGCTACGGCCTCACCGAGACCAGCCCGGTGCTGGCCTGCCGCCGGCCCTGGCGCAACCGTCGCGGCAGCGCCGGCCAGCCTCTGCCCGAAACGTCCCTGCGGATCGTGGATCCCGACAACGGCCAGCCCCTTGGCTGGGGGGAGAGGGGCCGGGTGCTGGCCCGGGGGCCCCAGGTGATGGCCGGCTACCACCGGCGCCCCGAGGCCACCGCGGCGGTGCTGGACGCCGAAGGCTGGTTCGACACCGGGGACCTGGGCCACCTCCTGTGCGACGGCACCCTGGTACTGACTGGACGGGCCAAGGACACGATCGTGCTCAGCAGCGGGGAGAACATCGAACCGGGCCCGCTTGAAGACGCCCTGGTCGCCCATCCCCTGGTGGAGCAGGTGATGCTGGTGGGCCAGGATCGCCGGCAGCTGGGTGCCCTGGTGGTGCCGCGGGCCGAACCCCTGGCGGCCTTCGCCCGGGCCCAGGACCTGGCCGGGCCCGGCACCGATGCGGCGGGCGCCGAACCGGCCCTGCTGCGGGCGCTGCGGGGGGAGTTCAACCGCCTGCTGGCCCTGCGGCCCGGTTCCCGACCCGATGAGCGGCTGGCGGGGGTGGCCCTGGTGGAGCCCTTCTCGATCGAGAACGGCCTGCTCACCCAGACACTCAAGCAGCGCCGCGATCGCATCAGCGAGCGGGACCGGGCGGCGATTGAGCGCCTCTACGCCCCCTGAGCCAGGCCCCGGATCCGGCCGTGCACCCGGTTCGGTTGACCGGCGGACAGCGGCCTGACAGCCTGAACGCTGCCACCCCCCTCCCATGTCCGAAGGCCCCACGCTGACCATCAAACGCACGATCACCGTGCGGGCGGTGGTCACCCCCCGCTGGAAGGAGGATGCCGAGCGGGAACTGAGCGCCGCCGTGAGCGCCAGCGATCAGCAGCTGGCCCAGCTCGAGCAGGAAGGGCAGCAGCTGGTGGATGAGATCCGGCGCCAGAGCCTGAATCCGCTCGATCCCCGCGTCCAGGAGCAGGTGGGGTCGGTGCAGCAGCAGGTGGCGGCCAAACGGGCCGAGCTCGAGGAGCAGAAACGCACCCTGATCGAACAGCAGCGCCAGGTGAGGGAGCTGACCTTCGAGCAGATCGTGGATCAGGGCCAGATCGAGGGGGCCTGCAAGGTCAAGGTCGGCGACAACCTCGTCGAGAAGCTCCAGGTGGCTGTCCTGGTGCGCGATGGGGTGATCGAGGCGATCGAGGGGGGCGGCTGATCCAGCCCGTCCTGGGCGGACGTAAAATCCCTCCGCAGCCCGCATCGGGAACCGGACCTTGGCGACCCACGACATCTTCATGCCCGCCCTGAGCTCCACCATGACGGAGGGAAAGATCGTGGAGTGGCTGAAGCAGCCCGGCGATCGGGTCGCCCGCGGCGAGTCGGTCCTGGTGGTGGAGTCCGACAAGGCGGACATGGACGTGGAGGCGTTCCAGGAGGGGTTCCTGGCCTCGGTTCTGTTACCGGCCGGCTCCACCGCACCGGTGGGAGAAACGATCGGCCTGATCGTCGAGACCGAAGCGGAGATCGCCGCGGTTCAGGCCAGCGCCCCCAGCACCCCCGAGCCGGCGGCTCCGACGACCCCACCGACGGTGGCGGCATCACCAACAACCGCGCCGGCCATCCCAGCCGCCGCCCCGGCGCCGACGCCGACGCCGGCCCCGACTCCCGCACCCGTGGCGGCAGCCCCCGCAGCCACCGCCAACGGTCGGCTCGTGGTCAGCCCGAGGGCCCGGAAGCTGGCCGGCCAGCTGGGCGTCGCCCTCGAGGGGCTGCGCGGCACCGGCCCCAATGGGCGCATCCAGGCCGAGGACGTGGAACGGGCCGCCGGGAAGCCGCTCACCCTGCCCCGGGTGGCGGAAGGGACCGCCGCCGCCGTAATCACCAGCCCCGCCGGCAACGGCGCCGGCCACGGAGCACCGGCCACGGCTCCGGCCGGCCAGACCTTCGGCAGCCCCGGGGACACCGTCCCCTTCACCACACTGCAGGCGGCGGTCAACCGCACCATGGTGGCCAGCCTGGCGGTGCCCTGCTTCCACGTCGGCTACACCATCACCACCGACCGCCTCGACGCCTTCCACAAGGAGGTGAAGGGGAAGGGAGTCACCATGACGGTCCTGCTGGCCAAGGCCGTCGGAGTGACCCTGGCGCGTCACCCCCAGGTCAACGCCGGCTTCAGCGAAGCGGGCATGGCCTACCCGGCCGCCGTGAACGTGGCGGTGGCGGTGGCCATGGAAGACGGGGGGCTGATCACACCGGTGCTCGCGGCCGCCGACCGCACGGACCTCTACACCCTCTCGCGCAGCTGGGCCGATCTGGTGTCCCGCTCCCGCAGCAAGCAGCTCAAGCCGGAGGAATACAGCACGGGCAGCTTCACCCTCTCCAATCTCGGCATGTTCGGCGTCGACCGCTTCGATGCGATCCTGCCGCCCGGCACCGGCGCGATTCTGGCAGTGGCAGCCTCCCGGCCGGTGGTGGTCGCCAGCGCGGATGGCTCGATCGCCGTGCGGCGCCAGATGCAGGTCAATCTCACCGCTGATCACCGCGTCATCTACGGCACCCACGCGGCGGCGTTCCTGAAGGATCTCGCCCAGTTGATCGAGACCAACCCCGAGCAACTCGTCCTCTGACCCGGCCTTCCCCTGATCGCCTCCTCTCCAGCTATTCCTTCGAGCTGCCGGAGTCCTACATCGCCCAGTGTCCGGCCGAGCCCCGCCACGCCGCCCGGATGCTGGCGGTGGGAGCCACCCCTGCCGCTGCGGCCCGCCACCTGAGCGTCTGGGATCTGCAGGGGGAATTACGGCCCACCGATCTGCTGGTGGTCAACGACACCCGGGTCCTCAAAGCCCGGCTCCAGGCCAGACGGACCAGCGGCGGCGCGGTGGAACTGTTGATGCTCGACCCCTGGGCCACCCCGGGACCGGGCCCCGTCGAGGCCCGTTGCTGGGCCTGCCTGGCCCGGCCGGCCCGACGACTCAAGCCTGGCGAACGGCTGTGGCTGCAGGCACCGGGTGAACCGGACCTGACCCTGGAGGTGGTGGGACCCGCGGCGAGCTCGGGAGGGCGGATCATCCGATTCCCGCCCGGCTGCTCCACGGTGGAGGGGATCGAAGCGTTGCTCGGCCGATACGGCACCTTGCCGCTGCCGCCCTATATCCACCGCCAGGGACCGGAGGACGACAGCCGCTATCAGACCCGCTACGCCGCCAAGCCCGGCGCCGTGGCGGCCCCAACGGCCGGTCTGCACCTCAGCGACGCTCTGCTGGAGGCGCTGAGGCACCGGGGTGTGACGATGGCCGCGGCCACACTTCACGTGGGTCTGGGCACCTTCCGGCCGGTCGAAGGGGAAGACCTCGACGGGCTTGAACTCCACAGTGAATGGGTGGAGATCACCCCCGAACTGGTGGCAGCCGTGGCGGCCTGCCGGGCCCGCGGCGGCCGTGTGATCGCCATCGGCACCACCAGCGTCCGGAGCCTCGAGGGGGTGGCTGCCCTCAACGGTGGCGACCTGGTCCCCCACCGGGGGCCCGTGAATCTGGTGATCCAGCCGGGATTCCACTTCCAGGTGGTGCAGGGACTGCTGACCAATTTCCACCTACCCCGCAGCTCGCTGCTGCTGCTGGTCAGCGCCCTGATCGGCCGGGAGCGGCTGCTGGCTCACTACGAAGAGGCCAAGTCCCAGGGCTACCGCTTCTTCTCCTACGGCGATGCCATGTGGATCCCCCCCGAGGCCGTACTGGGCACGGCCCGGGGGTGATCGACTCCGTCGCCGAAGGGGCGATCAGGCGGCGGCCAGGTTGGCGGCAACGAAGTCCCAGTTCACCAGCTTCTCCAGGAAGGTGTTGATGTAGGCCGGCCGGAGGTTCTGATAATCCAGGTAGTAGGCGTGCTCCCACACATCCATGGTCAGCAGGGCGGTCTGGCCGTGGGCCAGGGGCAGGTCGGCGTTGCCGGTTTTGGCGATCTTGAGGCTGCCGCCGTCCAGCACGAGCCAGGCCCAGCCGCTGCCGAACTGGGTGGCGCCGGCCGCCTTGAACTGTTCGACGAAGGCGTCGAACCCACCGAGATCGGAGTTGATCTTCTCAGCCAGGGCACCGGAGGGGGCACCACCTCCACCCGGCTTCATGCTCTGCCAGTAGAAGGTGTGGTTCCAGACTTGGGCGGCGTTGTTGAAGACGCCGGCCTTGGCGGGATCAGCGGCCGCCGCCAGGATCACCGCCTCGAGGCTCTTGCCGTCGAGATCCGTTCCTTCCACCAACTTATTGAGATTGGTCACATAGGCGGCGTGGTGCTTGCCGTAGTGGAACTCGAGGGTGTTGCGGCTGATGTGGGGGGCGAGGGCGTCGAGGTCGTACGGAAGCGCGGGCAGCTGGTGAGCCATGGGGGGAAAGGAAAGCAACGGGGTGGATGGGGCGATGGATCGCCGCACACCCTGGTGGCAGGGTGAGGGTCTCGTCGGCCCGGTGCGGGGGCCGCGGCCATCGGCGCGACCCGCGGGAGAAGACGAGTCCCGGCTGGCTCCCTCGCCTGACCACACAAGTGGTGACGCCACGGAGGACGTCCGGCGGGGAGTGGCGGCGGAACGGAGAGGAAAGGTTGGAAGCCGCCGGCCCATCCAGATCTCACTCTAACGACGGCTCCCGGGGCCAGGGCCGGCGGCAAGGCGGGCCCTCAGCCGCCCACTCCGAGCAGTTCCACTTCGAACGTGAGGGTGGCATTGGGGGGGATGACACCGCCGGCCCCGCGCTCCCCATAGGCCAGATCCGGGGGGATCACCAGCTTGCGCTTGCCACCCACCTTCATGCCCACCACACCCTCGTCCCAACCGCGGATCACCCGGCCGGCTCCGAGTGGAAACGAGAACGGGCCCCGGCCATAGCTGCTGTCAAACTCCAGGCCGCTGGCCAGGGTGCCCCGGTAGTTGACCTGCACCGACTGCCCGGCGATCGCCTCGGCCCCCTCGCCGATGACCAGGTCGGTGATGCGCAGGCCGCTGTCGGTGAGCCGTTCCTTCGGAGCCACCATTGCGCCGCCCAGATCGGCGGCGCCGCTGGACTGGGCCAGGGTGAGATCGGCCGGAGTGTCAGAAGCCATGGTGAAGAGGGAAGGATTGGACACATCGGGATCGAGTTCGAACCGACCCGGCTGGCGGGAGACGTTCGGGGCTGCAACGGCCTCCACCGGATCCCCGCTGGCCGCGGCATCCAGGCTGCCGGGGGCCACGAGCTGACTGACCAGTGCCACCAGCAGGAACACCAGGCAGAGGGTGGAGCTGATCAGGATGTCACGCATGGCAGGGCTCGGCAGCCGGGAGAAGTGGATGCGAGGGGGATTCTGCCAGCGCCGGGGCGGGAGCCCTACTCCTGGGCCTCCGCCGCCTCCCGCCGCGTCCGCAGCAGTTGCTCAAGGCGGTCGATCCGACCCCGCAGTTCGTCAACCTCCTTCTGGCGGGCGAGGCCGACATCCTGGAGGAAGTGGTCGATGCCGCGCTCCATCTGACGCTCGGTGCGCTTCTCCAGTTCCGGGTTCTCACCCCGCAGGGCACGCATCACATCATCGACCAGCACGGTGGCCTGGCTGGGATCGAGACGACCGCTCGTCACCCAGTCCTGGGTGACGCTCCGCAGGCGATCGGCCACGAGAGAACTCGTGCCCAGCCCCCGCAACAGCAGTTGTTGGAGCAGATTGTCCCGTTCCATCGAGGCGAAGCGCGTCTCTCTTGATGATGTCGTTCCGTGGAGGTTCGGGCCATGGGAGATGACCGGCGCCGCAGGGCCGCCCTGGGCTGGCTCCTGGCCGGGGGGGCGGGGGGTGCGATCGCCGCCCTGGCGCTGGCACCACTCGGCTGGCCGCCCCTGCTCTGGCTGGCGCTGGTGCCGCTCTGGCGCTCCTGCGGCGCGGCGCCGAGCCGGACGGGCGGCTCTGGAACAGCCCTGTCGGGGGCGGCGGCCTGGGGGACGGCCGCGGTGCTCGTCAGCCATCGCTGGCTGCTCTGGCTCCATCCCCTCGACTGGATCGGCGTCCCCCCGACCCTCAGCCTGCCGATCTGTTTCGCCCTTTGGCTGAGCTGCGGTCTGGCGGGGGGAGCGCTGGTCGGGGGCTGGGGCGCTCTGGTGGGGACGCTGGGAGCCCGGCGACCGGGGACGGCCCTGCTGGCGGCGGGGGGGTGGGGCCTGGCCGAAGTGCTTCTGGCGCAAGGACCGCTGTTCTGGACCGGACTGGGCGCCTCCGCCCTGCCGGGGGACCGGGCCCTGGCCGGCCTGGCGGCCTGGGGTGGGGGGGGACTGGTGGCAGCGGCCCAGCTGCTGCTGGGCTGGACGCTCTGGCGGTTGCTGGCGGAGGGGGAACGGCGGCGGGCCTGGCTGGTGCTGTTCGTCGCTCTGGTGGGCTCGCTTCACCTGCTGGGCTGGAGCCAGATCCATCCGTCCGGGGCGGGCCGGGGCGAGCGGCTAACGGTGATGGTGCACCAACCGGCCATCCCCACCCGCGAGAAGTTTCAACCGCTCCAGCAGCGCCGACTGCTGGAGCAGCTGCGGGCGGCCCGGCGGGAGGCGGCCCGGCGGGGGGGCGGCCCCCTGCTGCTGCCCGAGGGCACCCTCGTGCTCGGTCAGCCGTTCCCGAGTGCCGAGGCGGTGGAGGTGCTCAGCGGCGGCTTCCGGCTCGAGGCCGAGGAGCTGCGCAGTGCCGTGCTCCGGATCGAACCCGACCGGGTGGAGGCCTCCGGCTGGGTCGACAAGTCGCGGCTGGTCCCCCTGGGGGAATGGGTGCCGCTGGCGAGGCTGTGGCGCTGGGGAGGGCTCTCGGCGGTCGGGGGGGTGGAGCCCGGGGCGCCCTCCCGGCTGCTGCCGCGGCCGGAAGGTGACGTGGCCGTGGCGATCTGCTACGAGCTCTCGGATGGCCGGTCCCTGCGGGAGGCCACCCGCTCCGGCGCGATGTGGCTGCTTGCCAGCGCTAATTTGGATCCCTATCCGTCCCTGCTGCGGCAGCAGTTCGCCGCGCTGGCCCAGCTGCGGGCGATCGAGAACGGCCGCTGGCTGGTGAGCGCCGCCAACACCGGACCGAGCCTGGTGATCGACGGCCAGGGACGGGTGCGTCAGCGCTTGCCGGAGGCACGGCCCGTCAGTGACACCTTCACGTTGACGTTGCTGAGCCGGCTCAGCCCGTATGGACACTGGGGAGAGACTCCATTGCTGGTCTTGATTCTGTTCGGAGCCGGCCTGCGTGTGTTCTCTGGTCAACGATGATCTGGCCGAGAGCTCTGATGCGGACAGAGCCGTTTTTAGCCTGATGCGTTGCATGCCTCGGCACAGGTTCGTCGGATCAGGCCAACGCAAGGTGAGCGGGCGATCCACCGACCAGCCACCGGCAGGGGGGGATCAGGGTGGAGCAGTCCGCGAGAATCTCGAAACGGGAGACTCGTGATTGCCGAAGCCTCGACAGACTCTCATTGTTCAGTATGTTGAGAGAGAACTTTCCCACTTCCCCCATGTTGACCGGTTCGGATCTCCTGGCAAAGGTCAAGGAGCTTGGCGATGTGAGTAAATCCGATCTGGTGCGTGCCGCCGGGTACGTGAGCACCAAGAAGGACGGCAGCGAACGTCTCAACTTCACCGCCTTCTATGAAGCGCTGCTGGAGGCCAAAGGGGTCAGCCTGGGCGCCGGAGGCGGTGGGAACCCCGCCGGGAAAGGTGGTCGCAAGCTGAGCTACATCGCCACGGTTCAGGGCAACGGCAACCTGCTGGTCGGCAAGGCCTACACCGCCCTGTTGGACCTCAAACCCGGCGATGAGTTTGAACTGAAGATCGGTCGCAAGCAGATCCGCCTGGTGCCCGTCGGGGGTGAAGACGAAGGGGAGGATTGAGCCTCGTCCCCGAGCGGACGCCACCGACTGGGGCTCGGGAGCCATCAAAAAACCCCGCCAGTGGCGGGGTTGAGCATCGGATGGGGGTTTGGTTCCGGGCCCGACTCGCGCGAACGATCGGACATCAACTTGGTTTCAGTACCGGCTGCGGCCACCTCCATAGCCGCCGCCGCCACCGCCACCGCCGCCATAACCACCGCCGCCGCCACGGCCGCCGCCGCCGCCACGGGGTTCCGCTTTGTTGACCCGGATCATCCGGTTCATCCATTCGACGTTCTGAAGATCGTCGATGGCCTTCTGCTCTTCGGCGTCGTTGGCGAGCTCAACGAACGCGAAGCCGCGCTTGCGGCCGGTTTCCCGATCAAGGGGAAGGCTGCACTGGCGCACCTCTCCGTACTGACTGAACAGGTCACGGAGATCCTCCTGCTCGGCATCGAACGAGAGGTTGCCTACGTAGATTGTCATGTAACATTAAATAACTTTAACCGATCCCTCGACGGCTCCAACAAGTCGTGACCTGGCCAGAGATCGAAAAATCAACTCTTACCTTACACACCTCCCTTCCCCATGACGGCCAGCGATGCACTCCGGCAGGCGCTCTCCAGGCCGGTCGCGCCGCCCGACGACGAGGTCCGGGCTCTGATCAAAACCCTGGAGCGTGAGGCTCCAGCCGATCTCCGCTCCAACCCCTCCCTTCTCCGGGGGGTCTGGGAGCTGCGCTGGAGCAGCAGCCGTGCTCCCTATCTCCAGGTGGCGGCCTGGCTGGAGAACCTCCAGGTGCTGGATCCGGATCGGGGACGGGCCATGAATCTGCTGCGCCTGGCCGGCCCCCTGGGACAGGTGGCGGGCATCAGCGTGGAGGCCACGATCGCCACCGCGGGATCCCAGCGGGTGCAGGTCACATTCGAGCGGGGAGGCTGGCTGGGCCCCCGCTTCGGGGATCGCCGCCTGCGGCTGTTTCGGGAGGTGCGCCAGAATTTTCCGGCCTGGCTCGACATCACCGTGCTGGATACCGCGGTGAGGGTGTCCCGTGGCAACGCCGGCACCCTGTTCGCCCTGCTTCGGCGTGATGATCTCGAGCCGGAGTCGCTGTTGCCGGAGCCGGCGGCTGCCGCGAACATCGCCCGGCGGCAGGCGAGCGGCGAGGTCTGAGAATCTCAGCCGGCTGCCAGCTGGATTGGCGTCCCATTCCTGTCCATGGCACCGTACGCAGATGGATCGGTTTTCCGACTTGCCCCCCGAAGTGGTCCTGATGGAACCACTGCGCTTCGAGGATGTTCTCTTTGCCGTTCAGGCCGTACGGGAGCGCAAGACGGTGGTGTTGAACTTCAGTTCGATGCCGGCCGAAGAGGCGCAACGGGCTGCCGATTTCGTCTCCGGTGGGGTGTTCGCCCTCGACGGTCAGCAGGAGCGACTGGGGGAGATGGTCTTCCTGTTCGCCCCGGCCGGCGTGGATGTCACCCGGGACAGCGGGGGGGCAGAGCCCCAGGGCTGGTCGAGATCGTAAGGAAAATCACAGATTTCTGTTACAGTTTGAAAGGTTTTGGTTCGCCATGGGCGGCGGAGACCGGCTCCCGCGCTTTTCTTTCCTCCCTCCCGTGCCGCACGCTCTCGTTTTCGCCCTCAGCACCGGTGCCCCTGGGAACCCGCCGACGGGATCCTGCTGGCCCTGGCTGCTGGAGCGGCAGCGCCAGGCCCTGGGCGAAGGGCTGGCGCTCAGGATCTACCGCTGCCCCGGCGACTGGGAAGGCAGCCTGGACGACCTGGTCGCCTCCGGGCAGGCCGCGGTGGACCGGGCGGACCCCTTCGGCGGTGGAGGCCAGCTGATCTGCGATGCGGTGATTCCCTGCTTTGATCCCACCAGGCTGTGGCTGAGCGTGTTCGCTGCGGAGTCCGGCACCGATCTCTCAGGGACTGCGTTCACCCGTCTGGACAGCTTTCCACTCCGGGACGCCACCAACGACACCTGCTGGTTCTATCCCACTGAGGACGGCGACTACCTGGCCTGCGAAACCCGTTCGCCCATGCGCTGGGGCCCCGGCCAGATGCCGCCCGAAACAGCGCCCGGGACCTCCCCCCCGGCGCCCGGGGCCAAGCCGGCCTACGACCGCGGCGAGATCCGGCTGCTCTGGTCCCTGATGGCCGATGACCCTCGCCTGAGCTGCGTCGGGCTGACCTTCCGGGGACGCCGGATCGACTTTCCGATCGCCGAACGCCAGCCCGGCCGCGCCACCGGCTGGACATCGTTCCGGGTCGAATCCACAGCGGAAACCTCCTTCCAGCGTCTCTCGACCATCACCACCTTCGGCTGAGACCGTCCGGATCCGGTCAGCTGCGGCGCCGGCTCAGCCCCCGCTCAGCCGGCGCCGCAGCTGACCGCAGGCCGCGTCCTGATCAAGACCACGGCTGGCCCTGACACTCACGGCCACGTGGCGTTCCTGCAGGGCCCGCCGAAAGGCCTCCACCCGATCGGCCGCGGGGCGCTGGAACTCCTCCTCCTCGATCGGGTTGTAGGGAATCAGATTCACGTGGCTCTGAAAGCCCCGCAGCAGCCGGGCCAGCGCGGCCGCCTGATGGGGATGATCGTTGAGACCCCCCAGAAGGATGTATTCGAAGCTGACCCGCCGGCCAGTGATCGCCACGTAGCGGCGGCAATCCTCGAGCAGGGCCTCGATCGGATAGGCGTGGGCGGTGGGGATCAACGTCTGGCGCAGGCGCTGGTCCGGCGCATGCAGACTCACCGCCAGGGTGAACTGGGCCCGGCCTAGGCGCGCCAAGGCCTGCTCGGCCAGAGTGGGAAGGGTACCGGGGACGCCCACCGTGCTGACGGTGATCCTGCGCTGGGCCATGCCCAGGTCGGTGCAGAGGCACGCGATCGCGTCGAGCACTGCCTCGATGTTGAGCAGCGGTTCCCCCATGCCCATGAACACGGCATGGCTGGGGCGCTGCCCCATCACCTCGCGCACGCTGAGCACCTGATCCACAATTTCGTGGAGCGCCAACGAGCGCTGCAGCCCGCCCTTGCCGGTGGCGCAGAAGCGGCAGGCCATCGGGCAGCCCACCTGGCTGCTGACGCAGACAGTCAGACGCCCCTCGGCAGGAATGCCCACCGTTTCTAGGCTCAGGCCGTCGACGGTGCCGAGCAGGAGCTTGGTGGTGCCATCGCGGGCCACGCCGCGGTGCAGCTCCCTGGAGCGGCCGATCCAGTCAGCGGCCCCGGCGGGGGGCTGGGCGACGAGACGCTCGCGCCAGGCCCTGGGCAGCACGGAAACCTCCCCCAGGCTGCGCACGCCCCTCGCATAGAGCCATTCGTGCAGCTGGCGGCCCCGGAAGGAGGGCTGGCCCTGGGCCGCAGCCCAGCCCTCCAGGTCTGCCTTGCCCATGCCCAGAAGGGGGCGGGGGGGAGAGGCCTGCTGCGGCGAGACCCGGGCAGCGGCGGCGACCATCAGGGCCAGATCAGCAGGCCGTGGCCCAGGGCCCACTCCACCGCCACCAGGGCGATGAAGCCAAGCATCGCCAGGCGCCCATGCAGTCGCTCCGTGTGGGCGTGGAAGCCGTAGCGGGGGAGGTGCCGCTCAGGGACCAGGGTGGGTTCGAGCACGACACTCATTCCTCGCTGCTCAGCAAGCCCTCTTCCTGCAGCCCTTCGAGGGCGGCGGGATCGGGAACGAGCTCCTCCTCCAGGCCATCCTCCGGGGTGGGACGGGCAAAGGCCGCAAAGGAGCTGGCGGAGGCTTCGATGCCGCGCTTGCTGCGAACCGCGTCGAGCTCGTCGTCGGAGGGATCGTCGAGGACGGCGGTGGAGGCCGGAGCCGCCGCCGGCATCTCCACGGTGTAGTCCGGACGCAGGTTGGGCATGCGGCGGTACCCGCCGGCCTCCTCATCGAGGATGTCGGGATGGGGGCCCGCCTCGTTGCGCAATTCCTCCTCGAAGCCACCGAAGCCCGTTCCGGCCGGGATCAGCCGGCCGATGATGACGTTCTCCTTGAGACCGCGCAGCCAGTCGCTCTTGCCTTCGATCGCCGCCTCGGTCAGCACCCGGGTCGTTTCCTGGAAGCTGGCGGCGGAGATGAAGCTGTCGGTGTTGAGGGAGGCCTTGGTGATGCCCAGCAGCACCGGGGTGAACTCGGCAGGGGCACCGCCCGTGATCGCCATGGCCTGGTTGACCTGCTCCACCTGGCGCAGCTCGATCAGCTCACCGGGCAACAGGGTCGTGTCGCCGGCATCCTCGATGCGCACCTTGCTGGTCATCTGGCGCACGATCACTTCGATGTGCTTGTCATCGATGGTGACACCCTGGGATTTGTAGACGTTCTGCACCTCCTGGACCATGCGGAACTGCAGTTTGGAAATGGCCTCCTGGGCCGCTTCCATCGAGGGCTTGCGGCTGCGCAGATCCTCGAAATAGCACTCAAGCAGTTCGTGCGGGTTGATCGGGCCATCGGTAAGCATTTCGCCGGCCTTCACCTGCTGGCCATCGTTGACCATCACGTTGCGTCCCAGGGTGATCTGGTAGGGCGTGCTGGCGTCGTCCTGTTCGATCACCGAGAGGGCGATCGAGTCGTCCTCCTCTCCGGGCTTGATCGTGGCGGTGCCGGGCTTGCGGCAGAGCACCGCGGATTCCCGGGGCCGGCGGGCCTCCAGTAGCTCCTCGATGCGGGGAAGACCCTGAACGATGTCACCGGTCTTCTGGCGCTCGAACACCAGCAGGGCCAGGGCATCCCCCCGCTGGACCAGCTCGCCGTCGCGCACGTGCAGCACCGAATCGGGGGAAACCATGTATGGACGGCCGAGGCGGATGGTGATCTGACTGCCCTCAATGACTTCCACCTGGCCGCAGCACGGGGCCTCGATCCCATCGGCCAAGGGGTCGCCATCCACCAGACGGTCACCCAGGCTGACCGTGGGGGAGCCGGCACCCAGATCGATCTGCTGGGTGTCGCCATCGCGCTCGACGATCAGACGCCGGACGGGTTCGCCTTCGATCGACTCGGGCAGCTGGACCAGTCCGTCCTCCTTGCAGAGGATCTGGGTGGTGGCCACCACATCGCCGCTCTTGACCGAGACGCCGTCCTCCACCTGCAGTTCGGTATGGGTCGAGCCGTGGCTGGCGTCGGAGAGGGTGTCCCGACGGACCAGCAGGCTCTCGAGGATCACCAGTTGTAACCGCTCGATCGTCTTGGCCCGCCTGTCGGGCACCGCCTCCACATCCACCGTCATCTGGGGGGTGGTGTCGAAGGTGTCGAGAATCAGCTGGGTGCGCAGCAGCTCGACGCCATCGACCGATTTGATCAGCTCACCATCCTTGAAGGTGAGGCGCTGAATCGCCTTGAGACCGAGGGAGGGGCCGCCGTTCTGCTTGACGCTGCCAAGATCGGGCAGATGGGCCTGGTCGGGGATGGTGTACTCCTCCACGGGGCGGAGCAGCAGGGCACCCCCTTCCGGAGTGTCCACCGCCTCCACGAACACCATCGCCTCTGGGGTGAGCCCGGGGGCGATCTCCTCTCCGGGGTTGTGGATCCGGCCCTCATCGCCGTAGCGGGAGAGGATCTTGCTGTCGGCCACCAGATGGAGAGTGCCGGAGCGCACGATGATCTCGCGCAGGATGTCGTTCTTCTGGGTGACGGTGACAATGCCGGCCGTCTGGCTGAAAATGTCCTTGACCACCTCGGTACCGGCCTCGATCCACTGGCCGTCCTCGATCATCAGCAGGGAGATGTCCTTGTTGATCTCGTGGGTTTCCTGGGGGATCCAGAGCAAGGTGCCGCCTTTGCTGACCTCGTAGCCGTTCTTGGCGGAACGGGCCTTCTTGATCGACAGGCCAGGGGCATACTTGATCAGACCTCCGGTCTGGGTGCGGAACCGGTTGTCGGCCAGTTCGGCGATCACCTCACCGCTGCCGATCTTGCTGCCGGGCTGGGTCTTGAGCAGGTATCGGGCGTTGTCCTTGCCTTCCAGGTGCCAGATCTCGCCGGAATGGGTGGATTCCCCCACCAGCTTGCAATCCTTGAGGGTGAGGCTGGCGGTGACGATCTGAACCTCCCGGTTCTCACCGGTCGATTCCCGCAGCCGCACGACGCCACCGTGCTCACTGACCTGCCGGCTCTCCGCCAGCACCTCGCCGGTGGTGACCGCCGTGTTGCCCTTGACGACGGGCATCGCATTGGGTGGGAGGTTGTAGACATCTCCGGCAAGAACCCAGAGCCGGCCGAGACGCTGGGCCTTGAGGGTGATGTTGCCCTGGCGGTCGGTGACCTCCCGGGGCTGGATCACGTCTTCGTAACGCACCTGACCGGCCAGGTCGCAGATCACGTCTTTGGTGGCCTTCTCGATGCTCTTCTTGACCGTGGCGCCCGCGGAGATCTGGGCCAGGATCATCTCGGCCGGGACCGTTTCACCGTCGGCCACGAACAGCACCGAACCGGCGGTGATGTCCAGCCGCTGCTGCCGGCCCTTGCCGGACGGCTTGACCGTCAGGTTGAAATCGGTCTCAGCCAGCATCGCCTCCACGCCATGGGAGGTGCGGTGTCCGCGGACCCGGGCCTTGGGTCCGAACTCCACCACCCCATTGAACAGGGAGCGCACCACTCCCGTTTCCGCCGTGGAGACTCCACCGGTGTGGAAGGTGCGCATCGTGAGCTGGGTGCCGGGTTCCCCGATCGACTGGGCCGCGATGATGCCCACCGCCTCGCCCAGATCGACCAGCTCGTTGTGGGCCAGGGCCCAGCCATAGCACTTGCGACACACCGAGCGGGCCGCCTCACAGGTCAGCGGGGAGCGGACCACGACGGAACGGACACCGGCCGCCTCAATCGCGGCCGACACCTCGTTGTCGATCTCCCCATCCCGATCAACCAGCAGCGAGCCGTCGGCGGCCAGAACGGGCTCGGCCGCCAGACGTCCGACCAGTTTGGCGAAGAAGCGCCCCCGCTCATCCGCGTCGATCGGGATGCCACGGGTGGTCCCGCAGTCGTCCTCCCGGACGATCACATCCTGGGCCACATCCACCAGGCGGCGGGTGAGATAGCCCGAGTCGGCCGTCCGCAGGGCCGTGTCCACCAGTCCCTTGCGGGCGCCGTAGGAGGAGATCACGTATTCCGTGACCGTGAGCCCCTCACGGAAGTTGGTGCGGATGGGGAGGTCGATGATCTCCCCCTGGGGGTTGGCCATCAGGCCGCGCATGCCCACCAGCTGGCGCACCTGGGACATATTGCCCCGGGCGCCGGAGTTGGCCATCATCCAGACCGAGTTGAGCGGATCGTTCTCGTTGAAGTTCTTCTTGACTTCCTCGACCAGTCGTTCGTTGGTTTCAGTCCAGGTGTCGATCACCTTGGTGTGCCGCTCCACCTCGGTGATCTCACCGAGGCGGTAGCGCTCCTCGGTGTCGGTGATCTGCTGCTCGGCCTCCTGCAGCAGGCGGGCCTTTTCACCCGGAATGCGCAGATCCTCCACCGAGATTGAAACGGCGGCCTGGGTGGCGTAGTGGAAGCCGAGATCCTTGAGTTCATCGGCCATCGAGGCGGTGGCCGCGGTGCCGTGGTGCTTGTAGGCCCAGGCCACCAGGGTCCTCAGGGCTTTCTTATCGATCTCGCGGTTGAGGAAACGGGGCGTCTCCTTGCTCAGGGCTGCGCCACGGGACTGAACGCCGGGCCTGGAGGGGGTGGTGGTCATGGCGGCGAGCGGAAGGGAAACCTGGAAAGGGTGGGGGTTTGAAGACGGGCAGGGACGACGCTGCCGGACGCTCAAGTGGCGGCCACGGCGTCGAAGATCGTTCGGTTCATCACGACCCGACCCACCGTGGTCAGCAGATAGCGGCTGATCAGGGCCCCGTCCTCATCGAAGCGATCGCGGCGGTACTGCCACTGCTCGATGCGCGTGCCGTCGCTGAGGGTGTCCTGGTGCACGGGCTCCTCGGACTCGTCCTCAGCTTCGACCTCACCGGCGAAACGCACCCAGATCCACTCGTGCAGCGCGAGATGTTTCTCATCGAAGGCGCTGAGCACATCATCAAGGCCGGCGAAAGTGCGCCGGCGATCGCCGAACGTGGGTTTCGACTCGGCGCGATCGATGGCGGTCAGGTAATAGATGCCGAGCACCATGTCCTGGGACGGGGTGATGATCGGCTCGCCGGTGGCCGGCGAGAGGATGTTGTTGCTGGCCAGCATCAGCATGCGGGCCTCGGTCTGGGCCTCAATCGCCAGGGGCACATGGACAGCCATCTGGTCGCCGTCGAAGTCGGCGTTGAAGGCCGGACAGACCAGGGGATGGAGCTGGATGGCCCGGCCATCCACCAGCTTGGGCTCAAAGGCTTGGATGCCGAGACGGTGGAGGGTGGGAGCTCGGTTGAGCAGGATCGGATGGCCTTCGATCACCTCCTGAAGCACCTGCATCACCTCATCATCGGCCCGCTGGATCAGTTTCTTGGCGGCCTTGATGTTGTTGACGATGTTCTGGCGGATCAGGCGATGGATCACGAAAGGCTGGAACAGCTCGATCGCCATCTCCTTGGGCAGGCCGCACTGGTGCATCTTGAGCTTGGGACCCACCACAATCACGGAGCGGCCGGAGTAGTCGACCCGCTTGCCCAGCAGGTTCTGACGGAAGCGGCCCTGCTTGCCCTCGATGATGTCGCTGAGGGATTTGAGTGGGCGATTGTTCGCCCCCACTACAGTGCGGCCCCGCCGTCCATTGTCGATCAGGGCATCAACGGCCTCCTGGAGCATCCGCTTTTCATTGCGGACGATGATCTCCGGAGCAAGAATCTCCTGCAACCGGGCCAGCCGGTTGTTGCGGTTGATGACCCGGCGATAGAGATCATTGAGATCGCTGGTGGCGAAACGGCCACCATCGAGTTGCACCATCGGCCGCAGATCCGGCGGGATCACGGGGATGGCATCCAGCACCATCCAGGCCGGCTGGGCGTCGGTGGCGATGAAATTGTCGATCACCCGGAGACGTTTGATCAGCTTGGCCCGCTTTTGGCCCTTGCTGCCGGCAATCTCCTCACGCAACTGCTCAGCGATCTCGCTGAGATTGAGGTCTTCGAGAAGACGCTTGAGTGCCTCCGCACCGATACCAACCTCGGGCTCGTTCTCAATCTCCGAATCCTCGGCATAGATCTGATCCTCGATCTCCAGCCACTCATCTTCCGTGAGCAGCTGCTTGTAGGTCAGATCTTGGTGGTCACCCTTTTCGAGCACCACATAGCAGTTGAAATATACGATCTGCTCGACATCCCGCAGGGGCATATCGAGCAGGATGGCCACATAGCTCGGAATTCCCTTGAGGTACCAGACATGGGAAACCGGAGCCGCCAGCTTGATGAAGCCCATACGGTGCCGCCGCACCCGGCTCTCGGTGACCTCCACCCCGCAACGTTCGCAGACGATGCCACGATGCCTCACCCGCTTGTACTTGCCGCAATGGCATTCCCAGTCCTTGGACGGGCCGAAGATCTTCTCGCAGAAGAGCCCATCCATCTCAGGCTTGAGCGTGCGGTAGTTAATCGTTTCGGGCTTGGTGACCTCACCGACCACCTGACCGTTGGGCAGAGTGCGTTGTCCCCACTGCATGATCCGCTCGGGGGAAGCGAGCGTGATCTTGACGTAGTCGAAGTGGTTCTCGGTGCGGAGATTGCTGTTGGTCATAACCAGGGGTCGCGCGGACGTCTAGGGAAACGGAACGGAACGGGCAGCGGGTTCAGTCGTCGTCGTAGTCCGCGACGCCGAGAGATTCGTAGGTTGGACGGTTCGGGGTGCTGCGCCGCGGATTGACGTCCTGCATCAGGTCCACCTCATCGCCGGCGTCGGTGTAGACCGCGATGTCGAGCCCCAGGGACTGCAGCTCGCGCATCAGCACCTTGAACGACTCCGGCGTGCCGGGGCGGGGGATCGGCTTGCCCTTGACAATGGCGTTCAGGGCCTCGTTGCGGCCCTGCATGTCGTCGGACTTGACCGTGAGCAGCTCCTGCAGGGTGTAGGCGGCGCCATAGGCCTCAAGGGCCCAGACCTCCATCTCTCCGAGCCGCTGGCCACCCTGCTGGGCCTTCCCGCCCAGGGGTTGCTGGGTGACGAGGGAGTAGGGGCCGGTGGAGCGGGCGTGGATCTTGTCATCCACCAGGTGCACCAGCTTGAGGATGTGGGCATAGCCGACCGTGACCGGCTGGTCGAAGGCCTCGCCGGTGCGGCCATCCACGAGCTGGATCTTGCCGGGGTTGGCCGGGTCGTAGACCCAGTCCTTGCCGGGAAGGGCAGAGGCCTCCTCCAGATACTTCTGGACCGTGTTCTTGGAGGTTTCGTTGCCGTGCATCTCATCGAACGGCACCACCTTGACCCGGCAGCCGAGATGGGAGGAAGCCCAGCCCATCAGGCACTCAAACACCTGACCCACATTCATCCGTGACGGCACCCCGAGGGGGTTGAGCACGATGTCGATCGGGGTGCCGTCGGGCAGATAGGGCATGTCCTCGCGGGGAAGAATGCGGCTGATGATGCCCTTGTTGCCGTGGCGGCCGGCCATCTTGTCACCCACCTGGATCTTGCGCCGCTGGGCCACATAGACCCGCACGACCATGTTCGCCCCGGGGGGAAGTTCGTCTCCCTGCTCCCGGGTGTAGATCCGCACGTCCACCACCCGGCCGCGCTCGGTGCTGGGCACACGGAGGGAGTTGTCGCGCACGTCGCGAGCCTTTTCACCGAAGATGGCCCGCAGCAGCTTCTCTTCGGGCGGCTGGTCCGATTCCCCTTTCGGGGTGACCTTGCCCACCAGGATGTCGCCTGACTCCACATAGGCGCCGATGCGGATGATCCCCATCTCATCGAGGTTGCCCAGGGTTTCCTCAGCAACATTGGGAATCTCTCGGGTGATTTCCTCCGGGCCCAGCTTGGTCTGGCGGGCTTCGATCTCGTACTTCTCGATATGCACCGAGGTGTAGAGGTCATCCTGGACGAGGCGCTCACTCACGAGAATGGCGTCTTCATAGTTGTAGCCTTCCCAGGGCATATAAGCAATCAGCACATTCTGGCCCAGGGCAATTTCCCCCCCCTCACAGGCCGAGCCATTGGCCAGAACCTGACCGGCGATCACCTCATCGCCTTGCCGCACGATTGGACGCTGGTTAAGGCAGGTGTCCTGGTTGGAGCGCTGATACTTCTGAAGGTGATGCACATGGTCTGTGCCTTTCTCATCGCGGATCACGATCGCCGTGGCATCAACGAAGGTGACCATGCCGTTGACCCGGGTGATCGGCACCATGCCCGAATCGCGGGCAACCTGGGTTTCCAGGCCCGTGCCCACGAGCGGGCGCTCGGGCCGCAGCAGCGGGACCGCCTGGCGTTGCATGTTCGAGCCCATCAGGGCTCGGTTGGCATCATCGTGCTCGAGGAAGGGAATCAACGAGGTGGCCACCGAGATCACCTGCACCGGCGAAAGCTGGACGTAATCCACCTGCTCCGGTGGGACCTTCTCGAAATCCTGTCGGTAACGCACCGGCACCAGCTCGGCCGTGATCCGGCCTTCGCCATCGGTGGCCACGTCACCGGGGGCAACCCGGCATTCGTCCTCCAGGTCAGCGGAGAGATAGATGGGATCACCCTGTTTGAGCACGATGCCACCTTCCACCCTCCAGAACGGGGTTTCGATGAAGCCGTATTCGTTGACCCGGGCATGGGTGGCGAGGGAGCCGATCAGGCCGGCGTTGGGACCTTCAGGGGTTTCGATCGGGCAGATCCGCCCGTAGTGGGAGGGGTGGATGTCGCGGACGGCGAAACCGGCACGCTCCCGGGTGAGACCACCGGGACCGAGGGCACTGATGCGTCGCTTGTGGGTGAGCTCGGCCAGGGGATTAGTCTGATCCATGAACTGGCTTAGCTGGCTGGAGCCGAAGAACTCCTTGATCGCCGCCACCAGGGGCTTGGGATTCACCAACTGGGCAGGGGTGAGCGATTCGGTTTCGCCCACCGTCATCCGCTCTTTGATGATTCGCTCAAGCCGATTGAGGCCGACCCGCACCTGATTCTGGAGCAATTCGCCGACCGAGCGCACCCGGCGGTTGCCTAGGTGGTCGATGTCGTCGAGGGAGGCGCCGCCCACATCAAGCTCAAGATTGATCAGATAATCAATCGTGGAGAGCACATCCTCAGAGGTGAGGGTGCGCACAGAATCGGGGATGGTGAGCCGCAGTTTCTTGTTGATCTTATAGCGACCGACGCGCCCAAGGTCGTAGCGCTTGGGATCGAAGAAACGGCTGTTCAGCAGCTGCTGGCCGCCGCTGACTGAAGGGGGTTCACCAGGCCTCAACTTCTTGTAGAGCTCAAGCAGGGCTTGATCTTCGGAGGAAATGCCCTCATCGTTGGCGGCCTCGATCGACTTTCGGTAGTATTCAGGATGCCGCAACTTATCAAGCACGTCATTGTCGGACAGACCGATGGCACGCATCAAGACATGGGCATTGATCTTGCGGGTCTTGTCGACTCGGACGTGCAGGAGATCGTTCTTGTCAGTTTCGAATTTCAGCCAGGCACCCCGGTTGGGAATCAGGCTGGCATTGAACGTCTTTCGGCCGTTCTTGTCCTGCTCATCCTTGAAGTAGACCCCAGGAGAACGAACGATCTGATTGACGATCACACGCTCGGCGCCGTTGATGATGAAGGTGCCGCGTTCAGTCATCAAAGGAAGCTCCCCGATGAACACCTCCTGCTCCTTGATCTCGCCGGTTTCCTTGTTGACCAGCCGGCAGGTCACATACATCTGGGAGGCAAAGGTGGCATCCCGCCGCTTCGCTTCCTCCACGTCATGACGTGGACGCTTCAGGCGATACTCAGTGCCAACGAAGTGCAGCTCCAGCTTGCCCGTGTAATCGGTGATCGGGGAGAAGCTGTCGAGCTCCTCGATCAGACCTTTCTCCAGGAACCATTTGAAACTGGCCCGCTGCACCTCCACCAGGTCGGGCAGGTACGTGGCGGTCTTGACGGTCTTGGCGACCTGGATCGCGCTGCTCATGCGGGAACCTGCAGGAACGGGTTGAGGGGGGCATGGACTGGGACGGCTATCTGATCTGCCGCCGGCCACCGGGAGCTGCCCAGCGGGCAGCCGAACTCACGGAAACAGCCGCCCCCGCCGGGGGGAGCGGCGACTGCGTCGTTCACGCCGATGGAACTCGCCTCGAAAGTGCCGACGTCGACAATGGAGCGCTCACGCTGCCAGACCAATAAAACATCATACACTCTTGTCAATCGCTGGCCCTGGAAGCCCGAAAAGGGTTACCGCGTTGGCCGTCGAGGCGGCAGCCACGTCCCCCAGAGATTCCCCGCGCAGATCGGCCACCCGCTGGGCCACCGCCGCCACGAAGGCGGGCTCATTGCGCTGGCCCCGCCGGGGCACGGGGGCCAGGAAGGGGCAGTCCGTTTCCACCAGGTAGCGATCGGCCGGCACCTGGCGGGCACAGGCATGGGTATCGGAGGCCTTCGGGAAGGTGACCGTGCCGCTGAAACTGATGAACATCCCCAGCGTCAGGAAAGCATCCATCTCCTCGGGTGTCCCCCCCCAGCAATGCATCACGCCCCGCGGGCAGCGCCCCTGGCCGTGCCGGTGACGCAGCTCGGTGAGCATGGGCTCGGCGGCGTCGCGGCAATGGATGATCACCGGCAGATCCAGCTCCACCGCCAGATCCAGCTGGGGACGAAGCATGGCGAGCTGCTCCTCGAGGTTCGACTCCCGATAGAGGTCGAGTCCCAGCTCCCCGATGGCCACGACCCGCTGATCGGATCGGGCGGCCTCCCTGAGGATCCCGGGGGTGTCCGTCTGCCAGTGGCCGCGGTCCAGCGGATGCACCCCCACCGAATAGCGGAGTTCCGGAAACCGGTCGGCCAGCCTGCGAATCGAAGGGATCTCTCCCGGCTCCACACAGGCATGCATCAGGGCCACAACTCCGGCGGAACGCCAGCGGCTGGCCACCGCCTCAAGATCGGCCTCGAAGCTGTCGAAGACGATGTGGCAGTGGCTGTCGACCAGAGCCGGTGGGGGCAAAGGAACCTCCGTCGGGGACGGATTCAGGGCTGCCATGGCAGAAGGGGGAGGATCCGCTCGTGCAGCGAAGGGGAACGGGCTGGGGCTCAGGCGGCCGGTTCGATGGCCCGTTTCACCGCCGCGCTGAGGCGGGATTTCTGATTGGCGCCGGTGTTGCGATGGAGCACTCCGCGCTTGACGGCCTTGTCGATCTTGCTGAAGGCCGCATTGAGGCTGGTCTGAACCGCGGCTTTGCCATCGTCGTCCGGGGCCTGGGCATAGGCCGTAACGGCGCTGAAGCAGCGCTTCATCAGGGTGCGCACAGCGGCCTTGTAGGACCGGTTGTGCAGCCAGTTGCGCTCGGCAATCTGGATGCGCTTCTTCGAAGACGTGTTATTGGCCACAGGCGGAATCGGCGCTGAGTAGGCAGTGGGCGATCTTACCGCTCTCCCTGCCCGCTCGGCTCACCCCCCGCACGGATCTAGCCTTGGCACCTTGCCGCGACGGGCCCCGCCCCCGCCGCCCTGACCAGCCGTGCCCAACCTTCTCAGTGACACCCCCGCCGCCCTCTGCATCGGAGTGCTTGACGACCTGGAGCTGGCCGGCCAGCGACTCGACGCCATCGCCTCGCGGACCGACGGCCAGGCCAACCTGGAGGCGGCGGAGCGGGTCGGGGCGATTCTGGCGGAGGTGCGTCAGCAGGGCGACCGGGCCCTGCTGACGTTCAGCGAACGCTTCGACGGGGTGCGGCCGGATCCGCTGCGGATTCCCCCCGAGGACCTGGTCCGGGCCTGGGCTGCGTGCCCCAGCGATCTGCGGGCGGCCCTGGAGCTGGCTCACCGGCGGATTCTTGACTTTCACCAGCGGCAGAAACCCCAGGACCTGGCGGTGACCGGCGTGCATGGGGAGCGGCTGGGACGCCGCTGGCGGCCGGTGGAGCGGGCGGGTCTGTACATCCCCGGGGGCCGTGCCTCCTACCCCAGCACGGTGCTGATGAACGCGGTGCCGGCCAAGGTGGCCGGCGTGAAACGAGTGGTGATGGTGACGCCACCCGGCCCGGAAGGGCAGCCCAGCCCCACCGTGCTGGCCGCTGCCCACCTGGCCGGCGTGGAGGAGATCTACCGGGTGGGTGGGGCCCAGGCGATCGCCGCCCTGGCCTACGGCACGGAATCGATTCCACGGGTGGATGTGATCAGCGGCCCCGGCAATCTCTACGTGACCCTGGCCAAGAAAGCCGTCTACGGACAGGTGGGGATCGATTCCCTGGCCGGTCCGAGCGAGGTGCTGGTGATCGCCGACCACAGCGCCGATGCGGCCCACGTGGCTGCCGATCTGCTCGCCCAGGCCGAGCACGACCCTCTCGCCGCCGCCATCTTGATCACCACCAGCGCCGAGCTGGTGCGTGCTGTTCCCCTGGCCCTGGAGGAGCAGCTGCGCCATCACCCCCGGGCGGAACTGAGCCGAGCCGCCCTGCGGGACTGGGGGTTGATCGTCCACTGCCCGTCGCTTGAGGAGGCGGTGTGCCTCAGTGATCGCTTCGCCCCGGAGCACCTGGAGCTGCTGGTGGAGCGGCCCGAGCCCCTGGCCGGACAGATCGAACATGCCGGGGCGATCTTCCTCGGCCCCTGGAGCCCCGAAGCGGTGGGCGACTACCTGGCCGGCCCCAACCACACCCTGCCCACCTCCGGCACCGCCCGGTTCTCCGGGGCCCTCAGCGTCGAGACCTTCATGCGGCACACCAGCCTGATCGCCTTCAATCGCCGGGCCCTGGAAGCCACCGGCGCCGCGGTGATCACCCTGGCCGCCAGTGAGGGCCTGCACAGCCATGCGGAGTCGGTGCGGCGGCGGATGGACTGAGCTCCGGCCGGGATCTGGACGGCCCGGCGGGCTCAGCGCCGCTCAAGGTCCCTCACCCGTGGGTCGCCGTCCACGATCTCCCCGACCAGCACCTGGTCGGCCAGGTTCACGAACAGCCCGTTCTCGAGCACCCCGGGCAGGTTGTTGATCGCGGCTTCGAGCCCGGCGGGATCGGCGATCCCACCGGAAACGCCCAGATCCAGCACCAGGTTGCCCTGATCGGTCACCACGGGGCCGGCCTTGCGCACCGCCATGCGCAGCTGGGCCGTCGCCCCCAGCGCTTCGAGATCACCCTTGACCTGGCGCCAGGCGCCCGGAATCACCTCCACCGGCAGCAGGAAAGCCAGATTGAGGCGCTCCACCAGCTTGCTGGCATCCACCACCACCACGAATCGCTCCGCCCGGCGCGCCACCAGCTTCTCCTGCACATGGCAGGCCCCGCCCCCCTTGATCAGCTGGAAGGCAGGATCCACCTCGTCGGCGCCATCGATGGCCAGATCGATCCGCTCCACGGCATTGAGGCTCCGCAGCGGAATGCCGAGTTCGGCCGCCAGCACCTCACCCTGAAAGGAGGTGGTCACCGCGACGATGTCGCTCAGCTGCCCGCGGCGCAACCTGGCGCCCAGCTCCTGGATCATCAAGGCCGCGGTGGATCCGGAGCCCAGGCCGAGGACCATGCCCGGGCGGATCTGGTCGACGGCCGCCACGGCCACCGCGAGCTTCATGCGGTCCTGCAGATCGGCCATTGCTGCCCAGGTCGGGGCCGCGACCGTAGCAAGCGAACGGCCGGCGGGATCAGGCCGGGTGGGGCAGGGCGGCGGGACGGATCGAGAGCTGCAGTTCGCGGGGGCCACGCACCACCTTCAAGGGCAGGGTCTCGCCCACCCGGGACACTTCCACCCGCTGCAACAGACTGGACGGATCCCGCACGGGCTGGCCGGCGGCAGCCACCACCAGATCCCCGCGGCGCAGGCCGGCGGCTTCGGCAGGGCTGTCGGGCAGCACGCGCTGCACCAGGGCACCGTCCCGCTCCGGGAGCTGGAGCACGGCGTCAGGGTCACGGTTGTTGTCGCGGGCCCGGCGGGCGGTCAGCGGCACCAGCTGGAGTCCGAGGTAGGGATGGACCACCTCGCCACCGTCACGCAGCTGATCGGCCACCCGGCGGGCGAGGTTGATTGGGATCGCAAAGCCCAGGCCGGCTCCGGGGCCCGAGCGCACCAGGGTGTTGATGCCGATCACCTCGCCGGTGGCGTTGATCAGCGGGCCACCCGAATTACCGGGGTTGATGGCGGCGTCGGTCTGGATCAGATCGAGCCGTTTGTCGGCGAAACCGAGGCTGTTGATGTCCCGGTGGAGGCTGCTGACGATGCCGAGGGTGACGGTGCGTTCCAGGCCGTAGGGGCTGCCGAGGGCAATCGCCCAGTCACCCACATCGAGACGCTCCGAGTCGCCCAGGCTGGCGGCCTGGAGATCAGACTGGGCCGGAATGCGCACCACCGCCAGATCGGTGACGGGGTCAGCGCCGACGACCGTGCCGTCAAGCTGGCGGCCGTCGGCCAGGGTGACCTCCACCCGATCGGCCCGATCGACAACGTGGGCGTTGGTGAGCACCAACCCGGCGGCATCGATCACCACTCCGGAGCCCTGGCCCCGCTCCCGGCTGCTGCCGGAGGGGTCGCCGAACAGATCTCGCAGCAGGGGATCGAGCAGGGCCGGATCGAAGGCCTGACGGGCAACACTGCGCTCGGTGTCGATGCGGACCACGGCGGGCCCGACCCGGCGGGCCGCGGCGGCCACGAAACTGTGGGCTGGGATCGGCTGCTCGGAGGGCGCCAACGCGGCGGCGCGGGCCGGAGCAGGGGAGCCCGGCTCGCCAGGGCCCCCAGCCAGGGCCGGCTGGGGCAGGGCCGCGGAGAGCAGCACCGCCAACAGCGCCGCCAGGAGACGGGCGGCGGACCGGGCCGGCGGGTTCGGACTGGATCGGAAGGCCCGGATCGGGGCGTGGCTTGGCATGGCTGGGAGGCTAATCAGTCCGACCGGCTTTCGCCCCCTTCCCGAGGGCCGGAGACCACCGCAGCAGGCCCTGGCGCCAGTGGCCATCGGCCTCCAGCTCAAGCCAGCGCCCGCCAGGATCCTCCGGCCGGCCCAGGGGACAGGGCTGGACCGCCGGGAAGGCGCAGAGCGTGGACGGACAGGCCAGCAGCGGCACATCGGGCCGCCCCGGCAGCGGGCCGCGCCAGTGCTGATGCACGTGGCCGCAGAGGACGGCCTCCAGATCGGGGCACCTCGCCAGCAGCTCCAGCAGGGCGGGGGCGTCGCGCAGGCCGATGGCATCGAAGTGCGGATCGCCGATCGGCAGCGGCGGGTGGTGGAGCACCACCAGCACGGGTCCGTCGGACCTGCTCAGACACTGAGCCAGCCAGTCGAGCTGGCTGGCTCCGAGCCAGCCGGCCAGCTGGGCTGGCCGGTGACTGGAGAGCAGCAGGATCCGCCAGGGACCCCAGCGCAGCTCCGCCGGTGCGAGGGTGGCGCGGCGACCCAGGGCCGCGGCCAGCAGCGCCGGGTGGTCGTGGTTGCCGGGGAGCAGGGCCAGGGGACTGTCCCAGTCGGCCAGAGCCTCCCTCAGCCGGGCGTAGCCGGAGAGGCCTTCGTCCTGACAGAGATCCCCGCTGATCAGGAGCAGGTCGGGGGCCGCTGGAAGCTGGCCCCTGGCCTGGGCCAGGCCATGACGGAATTCGGTGAGGGGCTGGCGGCCCCGGTGGCGGCCATCCGGATCCCCCAGCAGGTGGGGATCGCTGAGCTGGAGCAGCCGGAACGGTTTGCCCCCCGAATCCAGCTCCCGCTGGTCGTGGCCGGCCGGCCGGTTGCCCCCAGGCTGGCGCTCTTGAAGGGCTTGCAACAGACAGGTCCACGGTCTGTTTCTCCACCCTAAGTTGCCGCAACAGCGCGGCGAGCCCATGGCCTCGACAACACCTGGATCGATCCTCCGGTGCAGCCTCTGCCAGGTGGAGATCCAGGCGATGGTCGGGGGGAAGGATCGGGTGCTGTTCAGCCAGGGGGCGGCGGGAACCCGGGCCAAGCTGTGGGCCCGGGTCTGTCAGTACGTCAAGGAGCCCCAGCGTTGCCTGAATCAGGATCCGGTGCTGCGGGGCGAGGTGGATCCCGACGACTTCTATGGCGAGGCCCCGAGTCTCGGAATCTTCGACGCCCCCCAGGTGGGCGATCTCCCGGCTGATGGCCCCGTCGGTGGCGGTGGTCTGCCGGTCTGAGCGAGGACGCTCTCACCCGGGATCCTCTACGCTCCACCCCATGCCCGGCGGGCATCACCCCATTGTCCAGTGCACTTCACCCGAGGGTGAGGCCACCGGTGGGGGCAGTTCTCTGCAGGAGCCGGTCGGGCTTAAGGACCCGCTTCCGCTTCGTCGTGCCTTCCCACCCCCCGATTCCCGAGCTGCAGCACCTCGCCACTCCGCTGGCGGAAGGCTCCGGTCTGGCCGTCGTCGGTGTGCAGCTCCACACGCAGCGGATGCCCCTCACGCTGGTCGTGCAGTTGCGCCGGGCCGACGGTGGCGACGTCAGCCTCGACGAGTGCGCGGCCTTCTCGACTCGGCTGGGAGAGGAGCTCGAGGGCAGCGCCCTGCTGCCCGAGTCGTATGTTCTGGAGGTCAGCAGCCCCGGCATCGGCGAGGAGCTCAGCGACGACCGGGACTTCCGCAGTTTTCGTGGGTTCCCCGTCGAGGTCTGCCTCCGCGACTCCAAGGGTGGCGAAAGCCGGCGCGAAGGGCTCCTGCTCGAGCGGGACGGGCGGACCGTGCAGCTGAACATCCGCGGGCGCATCAGCCGGATCCCGCGGGATGAGGTGATCGCCGTTCGGCTCATCACCCCGACGGAGTAAGCCCCCCAGGCATCCCGTCCCTCCCCCTTCCCTTGTTCCACATCCCGACCGATTTCGATGGCACTCGTTCTTCTCCCTGGCCTTCAGAACCTGATCGAGGACATCAGCGAGGAGAAGAAGCTACCTGCCCAGGTGGTGGAAGCCGCCCTGCGGGAAGCCCTGCTCAAGGGCTACGAGCGCTATCGCCGCACCCTCTACCTCGGCATCAGCGAAGACCCCTTCGAGGAGGATTACTTCAGCAACTTCGACGTGGCCCTCGACCTTGATGAGGAGGGCTACCGGGTGCTGGCCTCCAAGATCATCGTTGATGAGGTGGAGAGCGAAGACCATCAGATCGCCCTCTCCGAAGTGCAGCAGGTGGCCGAAGACGCCCAGATCGGCGACACGGTGGTGCTCGATGTCACCCCCGAGAAGGACGACTTCGGGCGGATGGCGGCCTCCACCACGAAGCAGGTCCTGGCCCAGAAGCTGCGCGATCAGCAGCGGCGCATGATCCAGGAGGAGTTCGCCGATCTGGAGGATCCGGTGCTCACCGCCCGGGTGATCCGCTTCGAGCGCCAGTCGATCATCATGGCTGTCAGCTCCGGCCTGGGCCGGCCGGAGGTGGAGGCCGAGCTGCCCCGTCGCGACCAGCTCCCCAATGACAACTACCGGGCCAACGCCACCTTCAAGGTGTTCCTCAAGGAGGTGAGCGAGGTGCCCCGCAGGGGTCCCCAGCTGTTCGTCTCCCGGGCCAACGCCGGCTTGGTGGTGTACCTGTTCGAGAACGAGGTGCCCGAGATCCAGGAGGGATCGGTGCGGATCGTGGCGGTGGCCCGGGAGGCCAATCCGCCCTCGCGGGCCGTGGGCCCACGCACCAAGGTGGCCGTCGACAGCGTCGAGCGGGAGGTGGATCCGGTGGGCGCCTGCATTGGCGCCCGGGGCTCCCGCATCCAGCAGGTGGTGAACGAGCTGCGGGGCGAGAAGATCGATGTGATCCGCTGGTCGCCCGACCCGGGCCAGTACATCGCCAATTCCCTCAGCCCGGCGCGGGTGGAGATGGTGCGGCTGGTGGATCCCGAGGGGCACCACGCCCATGTGCTGGTTCCCCCGGACATGCTCAGCCTGGCAATCGGCCGGGAGGGCCAGAACGTGCGGCTGGCCGCCCGGCTCACCGGCTGGAAGATCGACATCAAGAACGCCCAGGAGTACGACCAGATCAGCGAGGACGCCAGGGCGGCGGAGCTGATCGCCCTGCGGGTGGAGGATGAGCGGCAGCAGGCGGAGGCCGAAGCGCGGCTGGCGGTGGAGCAGGCGGCCCGGGCCGAGGAGGATGCCCGTCTGCGGGAGCTCTATCCCCTGCCCGAAGACGACGAGGAGGGCGGCTTTGAAGCCGATGGGGAGGCCAGCTGGAGCGAGGACGCCGCCACTCCGGAGGAAGCCGGGGGAGGTGAGGAGGGGCCTTCCGATCCCTCCGCAGCGGACCCGGCCATCGAGCCCCCCGCCGAGGCGGGCCCCTTCGCCGAGGCGGACAATCTCGAGGAGGCCGGAGCGGACGACGGGGCCGAGGTCGACTCGGATGGGGTCCGGTGAGCAGCCGGCCGATTCTGCGGCGATGCGTCTCCTGCCGCCAGCTGCAGGATCGGACCCGGCTCTGGCGGATCATCCGCCGGCACGACGGGGGAATCAGCCTGGATGCGGGCATGGGGCGCTCGGCTTACCTCTGCCCAACGCAGGAGTGCCTGGAGGAGGCCCGACGCCGCAAGCGTCTTCAGAAGGCCCTCCGCTGCCAGATCGAGGATTCCATTTACCAGACCTTGGACCAACGGCTCGGCGGCTCCTCTCGCCGCAGCCTCTGAGGCAAGATGAACAGTGGCCACACCGCGCGTGGGGCCCGGCGGCACCCGTTGCCCCGACCGATCGGAGACCTGAATGACCAGCAGCGGCAAAGTCAGAATTTATGAGCTGTCCCGGGACCTTGGCCTGGAGAACAAGGACGTGCTCGACGCCGCCGAGAAACTCTCCATTGCCGTCAAGAGCCACAGCAGTTCGATCAGCGACGACGAAGCCGATCGCATCCGCCGCCTGATCCGCCCCAACGGCAGCTCCGGGCCCAGGCCGGTCGCGGCCGCGCCGATCCCCCCCGCGCCGGTCCGTCCGGCCCCCGCGGCGACGCCACCGGAGCCGGCCAAGGTCATCCTCTCGGTGAAGAAAGCCGCCCCAACCCCTCCGGCCCCGGGCCAAGCCCAGGCGCCGATCCCCCAGCCCGCCCGGCCCCTGCCGGCGCCCGCGTCGAGCCGCACCCCGCCGCCGGCCCCCACGGCCGTGAAGCCGCCGCAGGTCCCGGCAGCTGCCGCCGAAGCCCCCCCCGCCGCCAGGCCGGCGTCACCGCCCCCCGCCCGAGCGGGCCAGTCAGCCACACCGGCCCGGCCCGCGGCGGCCCCGGCCAGACCAGCCGCCCCGGTCAAACCGGTGCCGGCCCGGCCCCCGCTTCCGGCACCGAGCCCGGCCGTCACGAAGGCTCCGGCCCCACCGGCCCGCAAGCCCGGCGCCCCGGTTCCCGGCCCCACCAGCCCCCGGCCCAGCACCAGCCCCCGGCCGGTTCCGCGCGGCAGCAGCACTCCCCCTCCCAGCCGACCGGCCCCGCCCCAGCGGCCGGGAGCGCCCACACGGCCGCCAGGCCCCGGCGGGGCCGGCCGGCCCCAGTTGGTCGGCCGTCCCCAGCCCGGACAGGCCCCCAGCACCAGCAACCGGCCGGCGCCCCCGTCCGGCCGGGCGCCCCTGAGCCAGCGCCCCGCCGGTGCTCCCCAGCGACCCGTCACCCCGGGCGGCCGACCGCCCCAGGCCCGCAGTCCGCTGGAACTGGTCGGCAAACCGATCTGGCGGGATGCGGCGGGTCCCGGAGGTCCCAGCAGGCCTGGAGCACCGGTCCGGCCCGGTGGCATGCCCCAGGGGATGCGCAAGCCCGTGGCCCCCGGGGAGCTGATGCAGCTCCAGAAACCGGGCAGCCGACCGATCGCGGCCCCGCCCCGCCGGCCGGAGCGCAGCGAAGCCGGCGGGGATCCGACCCGCCCCACAGCCACCCCGCCGGCGCCACCCAAGCGGCCCGGATTCCGCACCCCCCAGGCCGCCGGCCCCGGCCGGGCCAGGCGGCCGGAATGGGACGACAGCGCCAAGCTGGAGGCTCTGCGGAGCAAGTCTCCCCAGAAGCAGAGGCAGAAGGTCCACATCATCGGCGAGAACGATGATGCCCTCACCACTGAAACCAGCGGTTTCGCCGGCGAGCATGAGGCGATGGTGCTGCAGGCCAGCCTGGCCCGACCCGCCAGACCCCGCACCCGTCAGCCGGCCCCCGGCGCCAAGCCGGTGGTGGCGATGCGCAAGCGCAAGAAGGAAACCACCCGCCAGCGTCAGCGCCGCCGGGCGATGGAACTGCGCGCCGCCCGGGAGGCCAAGGCCACCCGGCCCGAGATGCTGATCGTGCCGGAGGGGAACCTGACGGTGCAGGAGCTGGCCGATCGCCTCGGTGTCGAGAGTTCCGAAATCATCAAATCCCTGTTCTTCAAGGGCATCATCGCCACCGTCACCCAGACGGTCGATCTCTCCACGATCGAGACGGTTTCCGAGGAATTCGGCGTTCCGGTGCTGGCCGATGACGTCCAGGAGGCCGCCCGCAAGACTGTGGACATGATCGAGGAGGGTGACCTGGCCCACCTGATCCGACGGCCACCGGTGGTCACCGTGATGGGCCACGTGGACCACGGCAAGACGAGCCTGCTCGATGCCATCCGCAAAACGCGGGTGGCGGCTGGAGAAGCGGGGGGCATCACCCAGCACATCGGGGCCTATCAGGTGACGATCCCCCAGGCCGGCGAGAGCCGCCGCATCACCTTCCTGGACACCCCAGGCCACGAAGCCTTCACCGCCATGCGGGCCCGCGGCACCAAGGTCACGGACGTGGCGGTGCTCGTGGTGGCCGCCGATGACGGCGTGCGGCCCCAGACCCTGGAGGCGATCAGCCACGCCAGGGCCGCTGAGGTGCCGATCATCGTGGCGATCAATAAGATCGACAAGGAAGGGGCCCAGCCCGAACGGGTCAAACAGGAGCTCTCCGCCCTTGAACTCGTGGCCGAAGACTGGGGCGGCAGCACGGTGATGGTGCCGGTGAGCGCCATCAAGGGTGAGAACATCGACAAGCTGCTGGAGATGATCCTGCTGGTCACCGAGGTGGAGGATCTCCAGGCCAACCCCGACCGGATGGCGAAGGGAACCGTGATCGAGGCCCACCTCGACAAGGCCAAGGGACCCGTGGCCACGCTCCTGATCCAGAACGGCAGCCTCCGGGCCGGCGACGTGCTGGCGGCCGGCCCCGTGCTGGGCAAGGTGCGGGCCATGGTCGATGACACCGGCAAACGCGTCAAACTGGCGGGCCCGTCGGCCGCCGTCGAGGCCCTGGGCTTCAGCGAGGTGCCCACCGCCGGCGACGAGTTCGAGGTCTACCCCGACGAGAAGACCGCCCGGGCCGTGGTGGGCGATCGGGCCACCGAGGCCCGGGCCACCCGGCTGGCCCAGCAGATGGCCTCCCGGCGGGTCTCGCTGGCCTCGATGTCCGGCCAGGCCAGCGAAGGGGAGCTGAAGGAGCTCAACCTCATCCTCAAGGCCGACGTCCAGGGCAGTGTCGAGGCGATCCTCGGTTCGCTCGAGCAACTGCCCCAGGGCGAAGTGCAGGTGCGGGTGCTGCTCTCGGCGCCCGGCGAGATCACGGAAACCGATGTCGACCTCGCCGCAGCCTCGGGCGCCGTGATCGTGGGATTCAACACCTCGATGGCCTCCGGGGCCAAACGGGCAGCGGACGCCACCGGTGTCGACGTGCGCGACTACGAGGTGATCTACAAGCTGCTCGAGGACATTCAGCTGGCGATGGAGGGCCTGCTGGAGCCGGAGCTGGTGGAGGAACCCCTGGGCGAAGCCGAGGTGCGGGCCGTGTTCACCATCGGCAAGAGTGCGGTGGCGGGCTGCTACGTGACCAGCGGCAAGCTGCAGCGGAACTGCAAGGTTCGGGTGCATCGGGGCAAGCAGGTCGTCTTCGACGGCGATCTCGACTCCCTCCGCCGCAACAAGGACGACGTCAAGGAGGTGGCCACCGGCTTCGAATGCGGCATCGGCTGTGACCGCTTCGCCAACTGGCAGGACGGCGACCGCGTCGAGGCGTTCCGGCTGGTCAACCAGCGCCGCACCCTGAGCACCTGATGTGACCGCCCGCCGTGAGCCGCTGCTCTGGCTCCAGCTGCTCGGGCTGGCGGCCCTCCCCGCTGAGTGTCTGGGCGTTGCCCTGATCCTGGCCGGTGCCGATCCGGGCCGGGCTCCCGGCCTCGAACGGCTGCTGCTGTGGTGTCTGGGCGGCCTTCTGCCTGCCGTGCTCCTGTGGCGCCGACCGGCGGATATCTGGTCCCTGCTGCTGCTGCGCACACCCCTCCGGGGCCGCCGCGAGCAGCAGCGGCGGCTCAGCGCGATGCAGTCTCCCCTGCTGGTCAAAGGCATCGGAGCCGGCGGGGCTCTGCTGCTGGTCCCGGCGGTCTGGAGCCTCGATGGCCTCGCCCCCGAGCTGGCCGCCCTCACTCCCCTCGGCAGCCCATCCCGGCTCGTGGTGCTGCTGCTGGCCATACCGGTCGTGGCCCTGCTGCTGTGGCAATGGCAGCAGGCAGTTCAGGCCCTGTGGCTCCTCTCCCGCCCGGAGGCCAGCGTGGCCCAGGCAACCCCGCTGAGCCTGGAGCGGGCCAGCACCGAGCGCCTCAGCCTCGGCCTGCCCCTGCTGTTGCCCGAGCCCCTGAAGGAGCCGCCGCAGCCCTCGCATGAGGGGACTGGATCCGAGGCGGGCGCCTCAGCGGTCACGCCAGAGCAGGGTCCCGAACAGTCCGCAGGCCCCGAGCTGAATGATCAGGTCCCCTGAAGCCAGCTCCCCACCGGCCGAAAGACGCATCAGCATGGTGGCCAGACCCAGCGCACCGGAGGCCATGAGCGCGAACCAGAGGGCCCGCCTGAGCGATCTCCAGGGTGTTTTCGCTTCCTGCAGAAGACGCGCCCTCAGTTCGGGATCGAGGGGCCGGGGCGTGGAAGGGGGCATGCGGCTGAAGCCGTGAGATCGCCTCGATGCTAATTTGTCCAGGTTGCCGGTGTAGCTCAGTGGTAGAGCAACTGATTCGTAATCAGTAGGTCGTCGGTTCAAGTCCGATCACCGGCTTTGCATCCATTCAGTCATACAAATCTGGGCTCGATTACCCCTGATCCGAGCGGCCGGGACCTCCGGAATCGGCCGCGCAGTCCGGGTGGTGCAGGAGCAAGAACAGGCTGAATCCGACGGACGGGAATCTGCGCCATCGGTAGCAAGGATCCACGTCTTAGATCCGCGCTGTTGATCAACGCCCATGGGCTGGGTTCATGGACTGGGTCCTTCCGCCGGTCCTCTGGTCCGGGCCGCTCTGCCGAGCACTGTTCCGTGCGGATGTGGGGGTCAGCGGCCCCGCGTCCGACCGCTTTGCCGGCTGATGGCGCCGGGCCCTTGAGGCTCTCGAGAGCCCGCC